>CALUSG010000027.1 GCA_944323365.1 Candidatus Gastranaerophilales bacterium | reverse complement strand
AATTTTTTTTAAATAATACTATAATAAAATATCAAAAAAAATTTTTAGGAACTTTATACATATTGTACACAATACTAAAGGAAAGACATATGAAAATACAATTTACCCCAATATCAAAAACATATTTGCAAAAGAAACAATCATCCGATAAAAAATCACCCGACTCAATAAATAACGAATATTCATACAACCCTATTGTGTACAAAGATTATAATATAAATTTTGGAGCAAGATTATTCAGGAGTCCTGAAAATTTTTATGAACAAGACTTCAATAAAGAAGGCATGCCGAAAACATTATACGACTATATTTATAATCCTAAAAATTTCGATTTCAGGAGGAAAATCCCACCAGCCCAGGCAATGAAAGAAGTATTCGGCCCTATAGCATACTTAACCAGTCTTGAACAGGTAAAAAAAGCATATCCTGAAGAGCCCCTTTTTCAAGATCTACATTCAAAACCCTCAAAAAATGCCAAGACAGGCGTTCTTGGAGAGTTAGCACTTATGAAAACCGATAAAGATTATGAGGATAAAACTTTATTCAAAAACGGTAAAAATGACCTTGGCATGTATATAATTAAAAAAATATATGTAGAAGGAAAAACTCTAAAAGAGATAAATAAAGACTTTCATTCAGATATCAGCGTAGCATATAAAGGCCTGAGCGATATTCAATATTCTGATTTAAAAGCATTTGGAATACACTTTCCAAATACAGGTTTTTGGAAATCATTTACGGCAACACGTGAAGATTTTCCTTACGTTTATATTCCAAGAGGCGAACATTCCGTTACTCAAGTTGAACACACAATGCCAAAGCCGGCAGCCAATAAAGCACCTAGAGCCAAAATGGATTATACTCAAAGAAAACGTATCTCTGAATTTATGATTAACTGGCATGCAGGCTTAACCCCTGAAGAAAAAGCTGAATTAATAAAAAAACAAAAACTTGGCATAGAAAACACTCCACTGCATAAATATTTTGGTGAAATAGTTACAATAGCACAAGACAAAGTAAATTTAGCCGGTGTAATGGCCAATTATTTTGAAAAAATATACGGCAATCCTGATTATGAAGAATATTTAAAATCACATAAAGATAAACAAGCCGAAATAATGACAAAATTTTGGAAAAAGAATGAAAGGCTTAAAAACCAATATTCAAAAGCAATGATTGATACAATTGCAGAATTTGATAAAGCATATGGTGAAGACGGTACAAGTGATGATTTAACACTATTAATAGAAATAGCACAAGAAATCAGTGATAAAAATGAAGAAAACAGACAATTGAGAAAAGCGAATCGCAAATTAGCGAATGCTGAAAAAATAAAAACTGACGAACAAAAACCGTTAAATAATTATTACACATTATTTAATACCGGAACAGTTGAAAAGAAAAAAAATATTTACAGACTTAACAAAAATACTGAGATAGCACTTGATACAGACTTAAAACAAGCTTATCATCAAAAACTTACAGATAAATATTCTTCATTACCCCAAAGTTATGTGAATAAAATAGAACGAATACTGCTAAAAAATCCAAAATTTACCGAGTTATATCTAGTATCCGCATTTTATCACGATAAAAAAGCACACGATAGATATATACAAAATCTTGAAACTGAATATAATATTGGTTTTATGTCAAAAGATAAAGCTAAATACTTACAAGAAAGCGACTTTGAAATATTAGACTCAATACAAAACGAATTAATGACAGAAGATGAAGTTAAGAAAATCAGTAGTGATATATTCCAAGAGCTATACACAAAGAACGCAAACTATATAGATACAGTAAAAGAAGTTATAATAGAAACTTTAAACGTATTTCCAATGCAAAAATTTGATGAAATTATAGTAGAAATGAACAATATATATTCAAAACTTGAAGAAAATAATCTTCTACCCACAAAATTAGAAGACAATACATGTCCTATTGATATTGATGATCTCAAAAATGGTGTGACAGAAAGTTTAAATTTATTAAATAGTCATATGATAAATTTTATATATTTAGAGCAAATAGCATATCAACTTCAAAATTTAGGCATTAAATTTACTCCAAAGCAATTAGATTTTATTAATAAAGAAATAGAATTTTACCAACAACCACTAACTAATAGAGACATACCAGTAATTTGTAATAAATTGGCGGATAAATTAATTGATTTTGATGACTACGAAGTAATTCAAAAAGATTCAGATGCATATTTAATTATGAAAACTGCAATGGAATATTTCAAAAAATATCCTAAATCAAAAAAATTATTAGTTGAATTATTACGTAATAAATATGTAAAACCCGAAAAAGGATACTTGAAATACTTTTTAATAGAAAATGCACCGGATAAACTGACAAACATAAAACTAGAAAAAATTATGGCAGACATATGGACAAATGAAGATAATCGTGATTCACTTGAAGCATACTGCTTGATGGATACCAATATAATGGAAAAAAATATAAAGCCTGTAAATGAGCATTTGTACAAAAGGTTAATGCTTTTATATAAAGGGGCAATGAATATTAAAAACAATCCTCTATACTATAATACTTTCAATAATTCATTAAACAACAATAAATAATATAACTTTATAGAATAAAAAAAGTAGCCGAAAACGGCTACTTTTTTATAAATTAAGCCAACTGAGCTTTTTCTTCGTCAGTAACGCCTTTTATTGTAAGATTAACTCTACCTTTGTCATCGATTTTAATAATTTTTACGATAACTTCGTCACCGATATTCAAATGCGGTTCAATTTTATCAATACGTTCGTTGCAAACTTGAGAGATATGAACCATACCGTCTTTACCGCCCAAAAGCTCAACAAAGGCTCCGATAGGAATAATTCTTACGACTTTACCTTTCATTACCATACCGACTTCAGGCTTAAATGTAAGCTCATTTATCATACGACGAGCTATTTGAGCTCCTTCTTGATCGTTAGAAGTAATAGTTACAACTCCGTTATCCTGAATATCGATTTCAGCACCTGAGGCATCAATAATTTGTCTTATTTGTTTTCCGCCGGGTCCGATAACAGTTCCGATATCTTCAGTCGGAATAGTCATAGTTGTAATACTTGGAGCAAATGGTGAAAGATGATCTGCCGGAGCAGTAATTACTTTTCTCATTTCGCCCAGGATATGTAACCTGCCTTCTTTTGCTTGTTCCAAAGCACGGCGGAGTGTATCATTGGCAATACCTTTAGCTTTCATATCCATTTGAAGAGCCGTAATACCGGTATCATTACCGGTTACTTTAAAGTCCATATCGCCTAAAAAGTCTTCAATACCTTGAATATCAGTTAATACAACAGGTTCTTTACCTTCTTCGGTAATCATACCCATTGCAACACCGCCAATCATACATTTTACGGGTACACCTGCATTCATTAAAGCCATAGATGAACCGCAAGTTGATGCCATTGAAGTTGATCCGTTTGATTCAAGAACATCTGAAGTTACACGGATTGTATATCCGAATTCTTCTTGAGAAGGAAGAGCCGGAACATTAGCACGTTCTGCCAAATTACCATGGCCTACTTCGCGTCTTCCGGGTCCTCTAAGCGGTTTTACTTCACCTACTGAAAATCCGGGGAAGATATATTTATGCATATAAGTTTTTTCTGTTTCGGGATCAACACCGTCTAATTCTTGTTTCATACCCGGGCCGGCTAAAGTAGCAACAGATAATACTTGTGTTTGCCCCCTGGTAAATACGGCTGAACCGTGTGCTCTTGGAATTACTCCCACTTCGCACCATATCGGACGAACATCGTGAGGTTTTCTGCCATCTGCACGAACACCTTCGTCTAATATCATTGTTCGCATTATTTTCTTTTCTGCATTTTTAAATTCTTCTGCTACAAAATCAATGCCTGTTTCTTCAATAATTTGTTTGATATAGTGATCTTCAGGCAAAGCATCAATTTTTTCTTTAACAAGTTTTTTAGCTTCATCTAATTTATTTTGTCTATACTCTCTGTCAAAATTATGATAAGCATCAAAAATCATGGCTCCTGCAGTATCATCAATAATTTTCTTTAACTCGGAGGTATCATACGGATTTACAAATTCTTCCTTAACAATACCGCATTCTTTAGCAAATGCTTCTTGAACTTCGCATTGTTTTTTAATTTCAGCTTGAGCAAATTCAACAGCATTCATAATATCGTCTTCCGTAACGAACTTGCAACCGGCCTCAACCATAATAACGCTGTCGTGAGTACCTGCAACAACGATATCCAAATCAGATTTATCAGCTTGCTGGTGAGTCGGGTTAGCAATCATTTGGCCATTTTCATCACGAGAAACTCTTACGGCACCTATCGGTCCCTCAAATGGAGCTCCTGAAAGCATTAAAGCAAATGATGCACCCAGCATCGCAAGTGTATCAGGCTGATTTTGCTGATCATAACTGAATAATTGTGCTACTATTTGTATATCATTTCTATATCCTTTAGGGAAAAGCGGTCTAATCGGTCTATCAATCAAACGTGAAACCAATATTGCCTTATCGCTGGCTTTACCTTCAGAGCGGTTGTATCCGCCCGGGATTCGGCCTATAGCTGACATTCTTTCTTCATAATCTATTAACAATGGAAAAAAATCTATCCCTACACGTGGTTCTTTTGATACAACACAGTGAACAAACAGCATTGTATCACCGCATCTGACAGTAACAGAACCATTTGTAGATTGTGCATACTTCCCGGTTTCAATTGTTACGGTTTTACCACCTATTTCCAATTGAGTTTTGTGTGTTTGTGGCATTGTCATAATTGTCCTTTCTTGCGTTCTTTCTAAACGCTTTTTATTGTTATACACTTCTTTTTACAAAATTATTATAACCTAAACATGAAAAAAATAGAATTTTATTGAAAAACTGCATATTATTCATTCAACTGATTGCAATAAAGAGGTTTATAATATAAAATTACAATGTATGAACATATTAGAAATAAAAGATTTATATGTAGAATATAAAACAACGAATGGTATATCAAACGAAATTATCCATGCCGTAAACGGAGTATCACTTGAGATAAAGAAAGGTGAAATTTTAGCAGTAGCCGGAGAATCAGGCTGCGGCAAATCTACACTGGCAAAAGCGATTATGCTGCTTGAGCCGGCGAAATCCGGAGAAATAATTTTTGAAGGGAAAAATATTTTATCAGTAAAAAAAGATGACTTAAAAAATTTTCGCAAAAAAGTTCAAATGATTTTTCAAAATCCTTATTCAAGCCTTGATCCAAAAATGAAAATAATAGATACTTTGTCTGAACCGTTAAGGATTAACACTAAATTTTCAGATGAACAGATACATAAAATTATAAAAAATGCAGCTTGTCAAACAGGTTTAGACGAAGAGTGCTTAAAGCTATATCCGCATGAATTTTCAGGAGGTCAACGGCAGAGAATTGCAATAGCCAGAGCACTTGTGTTAAAGCCCGAATTTATTCTTGCAGATGAACCTGTAAGTGCACTGGATGTAAGTATTCAGGCTCAAATTATTAATCTTTTAAAACAACTTAAAGACGAATATCAATTAACTTTTTTGTTTATATCACACGATTTAAGTGTAATAAAATATTTAGCTGACAGAGTTGCAATAATGTACTTAGGAGAAATATTAGAGATAGGCACGAAAGAAGAGATTTTTTATAACCCAAAACACCCATACACCATTGCTCTTTTAAATTCTGTACCTTCAATAAATAAAAATAAAAAAATTCTACTAAAAGGTGACCTGCCGTCAGCATCAAATTTACCAACCGGCTGTCCTTTCCATACAAGATGTCCCAAATGCATGCCGGTATGCAGAGAAAAACATCCTGACAACATAAAATTATCCGATACACACTATGTTAAGTGTTTATTAAATTTTCTATGATATAATGATTTTATGGAAAGAAAAGTTGTAACAACAAACAGAAAAGCTTTTCACGACTACAATATTTTTGAAAAATACGTAGCCGGGATTGTCCTTACAGGTACAGAAATAAAATCTATCAGAAAAAATGCAATTAATTTAAAAGATAGTTTTTGCAAAATCGAAGATAATGAAATATTTTTATATAAATGTCATATATCCCCGTATGAACAGGGAAACAGATACAATCATGAAGCAGAGCGGATAAGAAAACTGTTATTAACAAAAAAAGAAATTCTAAAGCTGCAAAGTAAAGTAAAGAAAGAGAATTACACAATAGTACCTTTGGAAGTATTTTTGCAGGGCAGTCTTGCAAAAATAGAAATAGGGCTCGCAAAAGGTAAAAAACTTCACGACAAAAGAACCGATCTTGCCAAAAAAGATCAAAAACGGGAAATGGAACGTGCCGCAAAAAAATATTAATACAATGAAAGTTGTAATATTAGGACAGAACGGAATGCTTGCGAATTTAATACAAGGTGTATTGGATTCAAATTTTGAAATAGCAGGAGTATTTAGATACGAAAGAACAGTTTATACAAAAATTCGGCTTTGGCTTCGTGATTTTTTCAAAAGTGCACCTGAATATACGCTTATAAAAGAAAACAATTTGTATGAAATAAAATGCAAAAGTGCTAATTCTAACGAATTTAAACGAGAAATATTAAAGCTTAATCCGGATATAATACTTGTCGGGACCTGGAAAGAAAAGTTAAAAAAGGAAATAATTGATTTACCCAAAATTGCGACAATAAACGTGCATCCATCATTATTACCTGAATATAGAGGGCCGAATCCTTATATCCAAACCATTTTACATGGAGAAAAAGTTTCAGGTGTAACATTTCATATAATGACGCAAAAAATAGATGAAGGGCCAATTCTTGCACAGCAGAAAATAGAAATATTGCCCATGGATACGGCAAAAGAATTGAAAGAAAAAACGATTTTTGCCGCAAGAATTATAACCTGCGAACTGTTAAAGAAACTAAATGCCGGTATAATTCAACAAATACCGCAAAATGAAACAAGGGCAAGTTACTACCCGAATATTACAGGCGATGAAAAAATGCTTAACTTTAAAACGCAAACTTCAACTGAAATATTAAATACCATAAGAGCACTTCATCCGTATCTTCCAACGTACATAACGTACAAAAATAGATTTTTGATAGTAAACCCTTACAAAGTTCGTTTGACTAATAAAGTCGCAAAACCGGACGAAATTATTCGTGTATGTGCAAAAACCCGTTCTATAACTATTGGATGCAAAGATGGCCGTGCTTTAAAATTCAGCGGGCTAAAACTATACCGCTTTAATATTTTAACCAATTTATTTATGAAATTCAAAACAAACTAAGTTGTTCAGTTTTTGCAAAATGTTTTGTTAAAAAAGATTTTCTATGATATTTACAAATTCCGTATTTATCTATAGCTTTAATATGATCAGGAGTAAGATAGCCTGAATTTTTAGCCCAGCCGTACTGAGGAAATTCTGCATCAAGCTTTTCCATATAGCGATCCCTTGCGACCTTAGCCAAAACACTTGCAGCCGCAATTGAGGCTGATTGTGCATCGCCTTTTATTATAAATTTTTGGGAATAGTTCAAATATTTTATATACCGGTTTCCGTCAACAAAAACTATAAGCTTATGCCGTGGAATTTCAAAATCCTTATGCAATCGTTCGTAAACTTCATCACAGGCTATTTTCATAGCTTTTAACGATGCATTAAGTATATTAATTTCTTCTATTTCATCAACTTCAATACATGCCGTTGCATTTATAGTATTGTTTAAAATAACATCATAAATACTTTCACGTTTCTTTTTAGTAAGCTGCTTGCTGTCATTTAAAACCATCAAATCTTCAATTAATTTTCTGTTCTTTTCTCTAAAGCACACCGCACTAGCAAAAACACCGCCGGCTGCAGGGCCTCGACCGGCCTCATCTGTTCCTATTACTGTTCTGTCATCCTGCATGTCGAATGCAAAAAGTTTTATTATCGGTGAATCTGCTGTTAATTCTGTTTTTAACCGTCTGCTAACCTGTTTATTTATCCGCTCTTTTTCGTCGGCAGTGCGGTTTTCCATACGTTCTTTATCTGTATATTTCTTTATTTTTTCACTCTTCACTAACATCGTCTAAAACAAACTTTCCAATCTTCCCTTCTCTAAAATCTTTAAGTATATAAGCCGCTGTTCGTTCTATATCAGGTTTTCCACCCGATACAATCCAATTCCTTGCTTGAGAAATTTCCTCAAGTGACAATTCATCAACCTTATAAAATTCTTTAACCTCATCAGCATATTTTTTATTCAAAACATCCAGTAACTCTCTTGCAATAATTTCATTAGAATAAGCATTTTCAGAAACAGAATTTACAAATGCAAGCTTTTTAGCGACATCTTGATTATCTTGCTTCATTGGAATAATCCCCGGTGTATCAAGCAAATCTAGCTGCGGATTAATTCTGACCCATTGTTGTTGTCTTGTAACTCCGGCTTTTGCACCTGTTTTTGTTTTTGATGTACGTGTCAACTTATTAATTATGCTGGATTTTCCGACATTTGGCATGCCGACAACCATAACTCTTGCAGGACGCCGCAATAAACCTTTAGCCATTAATGCCTGTATTTTCGGTTCTGAAAGCTCCACTGCCTTTTTTACTATTATTGACAAATCCTTAGAATTTTTAGCATCAGTCGGTATTACCGGAAAACCGGTTGTATTTTCAAGTTTTTTTATCCAAGGAACAAGTTCTGTTTTATTTGTTAAATCAGATTTATTCAACAATATTAAGCGGGGCTTTTCATTTAAAAGCCCCGCTATGTTATCATAACTGCTTGAATAAGGCAGTCTCGCATCAATTACTTCTATCACCGCATCCACCAAGGAAAGCTGTTCTTTTAATTTTTTTTCAGCTTTTGCTATATGACCCGGATACCAGTGTATGTGAAGCTTATCTTTTTTCAATTTTTTCCCTGATACGAGTTGCTTTACCTGAACGTTCTCTTAAATAGTATAATTTTGAACGTCTTACATCACCACGTCTTAAGACATTGATTTTTTCTATTCTAGGTGAGTGTACCAAAAATACTCTTTCTACACCTACACCTTGGAATACTTTTCTTACAGTAATAGTTTTGTTTATACCTGATCCGTGTTCTTTAATTATTGTACCTTCAAAAGCCTGAGTTCTTTCTTTGTTTCCTTCAATAATTCTTACAAAAACTTTTACGGTATCTCCCGGATTAAGTTCAGGTAATTCTTTTTCCAAATATGGTTTTTCCAATTCTTGAATAATAGGGTTCATTGTTCTTTTCCTTTATATTACGACTATTCCACATCGACATTCGTAATTTAGATATTATATTAAAGAAAATTAAAATTCAAGGGGTGATTAAGTTTTGTAATAAATAAGGCGGTTTAAAAACCGCCTTGGATTTATTATTTAACAGTTAATTTCTTTTTAGATTCTTTTTCCATATGAATTTTCGGTGCAGTAATTTTTAAGATACCATGTTCAAGCTTAGCTTCTGTTTTTTCAATATCAATCTCTTCAGGGAAGTAAACTGTTCTTGAAAATTCACCGTATCTAAATTCGGATTTTTTATAAAATTTTTCATCAACATTAGTTTCTTCTTCTTTTTTAGCATTAATAGTAAGATAATTTTTATCCAAATCAATGTCTAAATCTTCCTTTTTTACTCCCGGTAATTCAGCTTTAACTTCGTAATCACGGCCTTTATCACTAATTTCTACCGGCATTGAATATTTGTCATTATCGTCCCAATATGCAGCTTCAGGAAAATAACTGTCAAAATGTCTGTTTAATAAAGAGCTGATTTCGTCATTTACAGTTCTTATAAATGGTGCTTTTCTAACTAAAAATTTCATAATCAAAACTCCTTTCTATTTCTTACATTTACGTTATAACTCTAATTTGACATTATTCTTCAATATTTAACCAAATTTTAACAATTATTTTTTTAAGTTTTTGCATTTAAAAAAATTTTTTGTTACAATAACAATAAATGAGGGTATAAATGAAAGTTTCATCATCATTCAAAGTAGGATTATTAACACTTATAGCTTTAATATTACTGTTAGGGGTAGTATTAAAAGTAAAAGGCCGAACATTTTCCAATGCTGACAGAGTAGAAGTACAATTTAGAGATGTAAACGGCATGCGTCCAGGAGCAGGTGTCCAAATGATGGGAATTCGTGTCGGGCAAGTAGAAGAAATTGTTCCTGTGACTGATGGCGAAAATAACTTTGTAAAAGTTAAATTCGTAGTTACAGATCCGGATATTGAAATTCCAAAGGCCTCATTATTCAGTATTCAGCAGTCAGGACTTATAGGTGAATTATTTTTGGAAATTACACCTCCAAAGACAAGAACTCTATATGTACCGATGAAATCAAAGGATTTATTATATAAAGATGACCCTGTTGAAATGAAACTTGACGACAAATTTTATAGAGTAGGAGTTGTAAAGGCCATTGAAGTTATTGCAAAAGAAGCTGTCCCATATATATTCCGGGATGATATTCCGACAACTTATGCTTACAAAATTGATTATGTAGTTGATTTGCCGGGCTTAATACTTCCTGAATTTATGAAGGGATACCCTGTATTTAAAAATGGTGAAAAAAGGCTTTTAATATCAACTTTAGACGACACCGTACTGCCTTATCCAAAGCAAGATTCGCCTTATACTATTATAGAACCGATGCGTATAGCTGATTTTATGGAATGGCAATACAAAGCTGCCGAGTCTTTGACCGAAACAAACAAAAAGATAAACGATCTTTTATCTGACGAAGTTATAGCTGAATTGCAAAAATCTGTTACTAACATAAATTCTTTAACATCACAATCTGCAGCTACTATTGCTAAATTTGATAAACTTATTGATGCCTCACAAGGTGATTTAAAAGAATTGATGGCACTTTTAGATAAAACAAGCGATGATTTTACAAAATTATCCGATAATATAAACAACATAATCGGCGATAAGGAATTTAAAACAAAACTATATACAACAGCAGATTCATTAGAAATACTTGCCGATAACTTGAACAAAATCATGGACAACGGCAATGCTGAATCAATAGCTGCAGACTTAAAAGTTACAATGCATAATGTTAATGAAATAAGTACATATATAAATTCCATGACAAAAGATGATAATCTTAAAAAAGATATAACGAGAACAGTAAACAGTGTAAACAAAGCTATGAGCGATATCTCAACCGCATTAGCTGCAGTAAACCAGCTTACACCTGAAAACAAAACCGAGTTGGAGCAAATTGTTGAAGATACAGCTGTTACAACTTGTAATTTGAGAAAATTTTCGGAAAAATTAAACAAACGATTTTTACTGTTCAGATTGATGTTCTAGCCTATGAATATAAAAACTAAAATAACAAAATTACATTATGACAGGAACGCCGGAGGTGCACTGGTAAAAGTATTGGAATTCTTTTCATATTTTTACGGGGCAGCAAGCGGACTAAGAAATTGGTTATATGATAAAAGAATAATTAAACCAAAGCGTGTTAGTGCTTTTGTTATTTCGGTAGGTAATATGACAACAGGCGGAGTAGGTAAAACACCTGTTGTATTAGAAATAGCAAGATATTTACAAAAAAAAGGTGAAAAAGTAGCCATAATATCCCGTGGATATGGTGGAAAAATGTCGAATAAAAATGTCAATGTAATTTCCGATGGTCAATACGTACGGCATACCGCTGCAATGGCCGGAGATGAACCTTTTTGGCTTGCTCAAAAAGCCGAAGGCGTTTGCGTGTTAACCTGCAAAAACAGATATAAAGCTGCAAAATATGCAATAGATAATTTTGGTGTCTCATACATTATTCTTGATGATGGATTTCAACACAGACAATTATACCGTGACTTAGATATTGTTTTAATGGATAGCAAAATGGGGCTCGGAAATGAAAAATTACTTCCGGCAGGCCCGTTAAGAGAAGGGGCTGAGGCTTTAGAAAGAATTAATAAGCTTGTTATAGTCAGTAAAAATACCGAGCATAATAAAGCTGAAAAGTTTGCACGGATTATGGAAAAGCGTTTAAACATTAAAACCTTAATTTGCCGCATTGAGCCTGACTACATTTATAACATTAAAACCGGAGAACATTTAGAAGAAGGTAACGCTGTTACTGCTATGTGTGCAATAGGACAGCCGCAGCAATTTTTTGATTTTCTAAAAGGGTTTTATGTAAAAAAAGAAATTGCATTAGATGACCATCATCAATATTCTCCAATAGATCTTGTTGATATTGATGGTAACATAGTTACAACAGAAAAAGATGCCGTAAAACTTTTAAGATTTGATAAAGACAATATTTATGCACTAAAACTTAAAACTTCACTGGACATAGAAAGGCTTTTGAATGATAGATGAAGTTGTTTTGGCATTAAAATCTGCAAATCAACCGCAAAGTGATTTTGTAAAACTTATGGACAGTTTTAAAGATCCTTATTTAGTTTTAATAGCATGTATTTTAAGTTTAAGAACAAATGACAAAACCACATATCCTGCAACTTTACGTATGCTGGAGCTCGGAAAAACACCCGAAGAATTTGCAAAACTGGAGCCAAAAGTTTTAGAAAAAGCTATATATCCGGTTGGTTTTTACGCAAATAAAGCAAAACAAATTATCGAATTATCTAAAGAACTGGTTGAAAAGTATAATTCAAAAGTTCCGGATGAGATTGACGAGCTAATAAAATTTAAGGGAGTTGGCAGAAAAACTGCAAATTTAGTATTAAGCGAAGGATTTCACAAGCCTGCAATATGCGTAGACGTTCATGTTCATAGAATTATGAATAGGCTGGGTTATGTAGACACAAAAACACCCGAAGAAACTGAATTTGCACTAAGAGAAAAATTACCCGAAAAATACTGGATTGATATAAACTCACTTTTGGTAACTCACGGACAAAATGTCTGCAAACCTCAAAAACCTAATTGCAAGATTTGTCCGATTAATCATTTGTGTGAGAAAAAAATATAAAAAAAATACCGTTGTTGTTAACGGTATTTTAAAATTTTTAATTTATATTTCTATAAGAATTTGCGAATCTGTCTGTATAAACTGTATGCAGCAATTCATGTGCCTTATGAGAATTTGGATGTTCCAAAAATTCTTGATAAAGCTTTTGAATTGACGCATTCATGTGGGATTTACGTTCAGGAAGTTCTTTATCCTCCTTATAAAGTCCCTGAGCCCGTTCAGCCTTAACTTTAGAATCATTACAACTTGTAGGCTGACCGCCGCCGTTAATACAACCCCCCGGGCAAGCCATAACTTCAAGCATTTGGAAACGGGCTTTACCTTCTTTAATTTCTTTTAAAGATTTTTCAGCTTCTTTTAACGTAGAAACGACTCTTACAACCACTTTCGTACCTTTTATATCAATTTCAACATCACGACAACGATTTGTTGTTCCACGTAACTGTTTTATATCAACATCCTGTAATATTTCACCTGTAGCAAATTCATAAGCTGTTCTAACTGCAGCCTCTGCAACTCCGCCGGACGCTCCGAATATTGTACCGGCACCTGTATATTCGCCAAACGGTGAATCAGGTTTTTCAGGTTCCAATGCATTAAAATCAATTCCGGCATTTCTTATCATTTTACCCAATTCTTTTGTAGTTAATACAAAATCAGTATCTTGAACACCGTTTTGCGACATTTCCGGACGCAGTGCTTCAAATTTCTTTGCCGTACAAGGCATTATAGCTACAACTGTTAAATCTTTACGATCAATGCCGAGCATTTTTGGTACTAAATCAACCAATATAGGTGACTGCATTGACATAGGAGATTTGCAGCTTGATAAATGTTTTAACATATCAGGGTGCATAGTTTCTATATATTTTATCCAAGCAGGACAGCAAGACGTAAACAATGGTAAATTCTTACCTGTTTTTAATCTATCCAAAAATTCGGTTGCTTCCTCCATTATTGTCAAATCAGCTCCGAAATTAGTGTCAAACACCATATCAAAACCTATTCTTCTTAATGCTGCATCTATTTTGCCAATAGTATTTTGACCCGGTTCCAAACCAAACATTTCACCCAAAGCTACACGCACTGATGGAGCTATATGTGCTATTACACGTTTTGAAGGATCTGTAATACGTGCCCAAACATCATCTATATTTGATTTTATAGTTAACGCACCTGTAGGACAAACTGCAACACACTGACCGCAATTTACGCAATCCGATTGTCCGAGAGGTCTTACAGGCTCTACAACTGTTTTTGAACCTCTGTTGACAAAGCCTAAAACTGAATGTCCTTGAAATTCCGTACACGCTCTTACACATGCTCCGCATAATATACATTTATTTGGATCTCTTACTATTGACGGCGAACTGTCATCTATTGGAAGATAATCATCTTTCTCTGCGTATCTGATTTTCTTTATACCGTATTCTTCCGCATATTTTTGAAGTTCACAATCACCTGATTTTTCGCAGGTCAAGCAGCTTCTATCATGATTTGCCAAAAGCAATTCCAAAACTGTTTTTCTTATTCTTCTTGTTTTTTCTGTGTTCAAATGAATCTTTAATCCCGGTTCAGGAGGCATAGTACAAGACGATTGAATACCACGGCCTTCAACTTCTACTACACACATTCTGCAAGCTCCAAATGACGTTAAATCAGGTCTGTAGCAAAATGTTGGGACATTCATGCCTGCTTTTCTGATGACTTCCAGTAAATTGGGCTCATCACTATATTCTACTTCTTTACCATCTATAAATAATGTATTTGCCATATTTTTATTCCTTCTATTTCAATTCAATTGCCTTAAACGGACAACTTTTTAAACAAGCTTCACACTTAATACATTTTTCTTGATTGATGTGATGAGGCTGTTTTACAGTACCTTCTATTGCTCCTACAGGACAAGTTCTTGCACATTTTGTACAGCCTTTGCATTTTTCTTCGTCTATTACAACTGTCTTAAGTGCTGTACAAACACCGGCAGGACACTTTTTGTCTACAATATGAGCTATATACTCATCTCTAAAATATTTCAACGTTGACAATACCGGATTTGGAGCAGTTTTTCCAAGTCCGCATAATGAACCCTCTTTTACTGAATGTGCTAATTCTTCCAGCAAATCTAAATCTGAAAGTTCACCTTTACCTTGAACAATTTTTTCAAGAATTTTAAGCATATTTTTTGTACCTTCACGACAAGGTACACATTTTCCGCAGCTTTCGTTTTTGGTAAAGTTCATAAAGAATCTTGCCACTTCTACCATACAGGTATCTTCCGCCATTACAACAAGGCCCCCTGAACCTACCATGGCTCCGGCTTTTATTAAGCTGTCATAATCCATCGGTAAATCCAAATGTTCTTCGGTCAAACAGCCGCCTGAAGGACCGCCTATCTGCACAGCCTTAAACTTTTTACCGCCTCTTATTCCGCCGCCTATGTCAAATATTATCTGTCTTAATGTCGTTCCCATAGGCACTTCTATCAGACCGGTATTATTTACTTCGCCTGTTAATGCAAATGTCTTTGTTCCTTTTGAAGTTTCTGTTCCCATTTTTGCAAACCATTCGGCTCCGTTTAAAATTATTAAAGGAACATTTGCTAAGGTTTCTACGTTATTTATTAGTGTAGGTCGGCCAAAAAGCCCTTTATTCGCCGGAAATGGCGGTTTTGGTCTTGGCATACCACGTTCACCCTCTATTGATGCAATCAACGCTGTTTCTTCTCCGCATACAAATGCTCCGGCTCCTTCTTTTATGTGAATTGTAAATGAAAAATCAGTTCCCATAATATTTTTGCCTAAAAAATTACGTTCTTCCGCATCATTTATTGCTTTTCTCAATCGTTTTATTGCTAAAGGATATTCAGCTCTTACATATATATAGCCTTCATCAGCTCCTATTGCAAAGGCGGCTATTGCCATTCCTTCTAAAAGTTTATGAGGATCTCCTTCCATAATACTTCTGTCCATGAATGCTCCGGGATCGCCCTCATCTCCGTTACATACTACGTATGATTTTCCGCCTCTGTTCGCTGCTGTAAAACGCCATTTCCGACCGGTCGGAAATCCGCCGCCGCCCCGGCCTCTTAAACCTGATTTTTCTATCTCTTCTATTACGGCTTCAGGGTTATTTGCTTCCAATACATTCGCTAATGCCTCATATCCTCTTACAGCTATTGCTTCGTCTATGCATTCTGCATTTATATTCCCGCAATTTGCCAATGCTGTTCTTGTTTGTTTTGCATAAAAATTAATTTCTTCATTTTTATGGATATGTTCATTTGTCTTTGGATCCGTATATAATAATCTTTCTACAGGTTTACCGCCTCTTATATGCGTTTCGTATATTTCCTCGACATCTTTATATCTTACTTTTACATATGTAACGTGTTTATCCGGAATTATTACTAACACACCCTGCTCGCAAAATCCATGGCAGCCTGTCGGTACTATCGTCATCTTATCATAATCTGTTAATACTGATACGTCCGCTCCCAGCTCCTTAAATCTCTCTATTACTCCTAATGAACCATTCGCTACACATCCCGTTCCTGCACATACCAATACTCGAAGTCCCTGCTTCTTTATTTGTTCCTGTGCTTTCTTCTGTTCTTCTTTTATATTTATACTCGTTTTTTCCATATTATTCTTCCTCTTTTAAAAGGGTATCCAATACTATATTTATTGCATCTGATGTCATTTGTGGATATACTTTATCATTTATTACTACTACAGGTGCTAAACCGCAAGCCCCTAAACAACTTACTGTTTCCAGTGAAAATAATCCGTTTTCACTCGTTAATTGCCCCTCTTTCATTTCTAATTTCTGTCTTATTGCATTCAATACAGGCATTGATCCCCTTACATGACACGCTGTTCCATCACATACCTTTATCTCAAATTTTCCCTTCGGCTCTAATGAAAACTGTGCATAAAATGTTGCTACTCCAAGTACCGTCGCCGGAGATAACCCCTCTATTTTTGTCCCGATATAAATTATTGCTTCTTCAGGCAAGTATCGGTATTCTTCCTGAACCTTCTGTAAGATAGCTATTAAGTTAGATTTCTTGTATTCATACTTAGCCATTATCTCATCTAACTTTTCTGTGCTTATCTTATGAGATGTGCCTATACTCATTATTAACTCCTCTCGTAACCACCAAATATATTATCGCACAACTATTTTTTTTATCAAGAATTTTCATTACAAATTTGGAGCGTAGGGGATTCGAACCCCTGACCCCGACACTGCCAGTGTCGTACGCTACCAACTGCGCCAACGCCCCCTATATAAAATAAAATGGGCATGAAGAGACTCGAACTCCCACGCGTTAGCACTAGTTCCTAAGACTAGCGTGTCTACCATTCCACCACATGCCCATATTTTTCTGAAAGCCTTCGGCTGCGTGTCTACCCCTCTCGCAAAACGATACTTAATCGTTTTGCTCGGCAGTGTACCGCATGCCCATGTTTCCTAAGCCTTCGGCAGCGTCTATACTTCCAAAACTTTGTCGCTTTGTCTAGTAATTGCTGCAGTATATATCAGTTGTCAATGTTATCTTTAATTTATATTAATAATACTTTTTTGTCAATCCTTATTGCTAATTCTTTTTTTTATGTCATAATTATAATCATGAGTCATTTAATGGATTATAGATTAAAAAATACTGTTTCTAAGGATGCTTTTAGATATGGATATCTTTCAAAAAAGATTTTTCCATACATAAAACCTTACTGGGCTAGAATTTTAATAAATTTAACGATAGCTGTTCCACTTGGGCTTTTAGATGGTGTCGTTGCACTTGCTTTACGGCCTTATATGGATTTAGTTATTAATGGGAATCCTTCTGTTACTTATAGTATTTTAGGTCACAATATTCAGGTGCAATCCAGTTTCGCAGCTATTATACCTTTAGCTATTGTTCTTTTTGCAGCTTTTCAAGGTGTTTTAAAATATATTAGCCACTACTTAACTGATTGGCTCGGACAAAAAATTTCAAATTCGCTTAAAATTGATTTATTTAAAAAATTAACTTCACTTGATCCGCAATTTTATGATGTTAATTCTTCCGGACTTGTTTTAACCAGATTTTTATCAGATCCTGATGCGGCTTCAAAAAGTATTATCGGAACATTACAGACTTTTATTTCTACAATTTTCGGGATTGTAGGATTAGTTGCTGTACTTTTATATAACTCCTGGCAGCTTGCGATTGTAGGCGTTACAGTCATGGGACTTGCAATTACTCCCGTTACTTTAATTAGAAAAAGAATTAAAAATGTTTCTAATGCGTCTATGGTTGTCGGCGGTAATATGGCGACTAACTTTAACGAAACTTTTGCCGGCAATAAAATTATGGCTGCATACAATCTCCAAAACGAACAAAATCATAAATTCGAAGGACAAATCCATCAGCAGTTTGATCTTGCAATGTCTTTAACTAAACGTGTAGGTTGGATGTCACCTATTATGTATTTTATCTGTTCTATTGGTATTGCACTTGTATTTTGGTATGGCACGCACCTCATTTTAACAGAACAATTAACCGCAGGAAGCATGATGTCTTTTGTCACATCTTTATTGTTATTATATAAGCCGGTTAAAAACCTTGGAAACACTTTAACAGGACTCCAAAGTACTTTTGTTGCTATGGGTCGTGTTTTTGAGTTATTTGACCTTGTTCCTTATATTAAAAATGAAAAAAATGCTGTTCCGTTACAAGGTTTAAACTCTTACATCAACTTTAAAAATGTTTATTTTGAATACGAACCGGGGTTACCGGTATTAAAAAATATTAATTTACGTGTTAATAAAAATGAAACTATCGCTCTTGTCGGTAATTCAGGCGGAGGTAAAAGTACTTTAGTTAACCTTATTCCTAGATTTTACGACGTTACATCAGGGGCTGTTGAATTCGATGGAGTTGATATTAGAAATTACACACTTGATTCTTTAAGACAACAAATAGCTTTTGTTTTCCAGGACAATTACTTATTCTCAGGTACTATTAAAGATAATATTCTTATGGGTAATAAAAATGCCTCTGATGAAGATATTCAAAAAGTTTTACAACTGGCTCACCTTGATGAATTCATATCCACTTTGGATAATGGTATTGATACTTACGTCGGGGAAAGAGGAACTACTCTGTCAGGCGGACAAAGACAACGAGTTGCTATTGCACGGGCAATGATAAAAGATGCTCCTATTGTTATTTTAGATGAAGCTACTTCGGCTTTGGATAATGAGTCTGAAGCAATTGTTCAAAAAGCTTTAGATAACTTAATTCAAAATAAAACAGTATTTGTTATTGCTCATAGACTTTCTACTATTAAAAATGCTCAAAGAATTGCTGTTATTAATGAAGGGGAACTCGTTGAACTCGGTACTCATGACGAGTTGATGCAAATTAATAACGGAAAATATAAACATCTTTATGAAATGCAGTTTAAAAAACAAGAGGAAATATGCTAAATTTAGTTATTAAAAAATGGATTGAACCGTACAAACTTTTAGAAACTATTAAAGATTATTCTTCTATGGAAGAATTTACTTTTGACGGAACTAACAAAACTATTTTAAAAAACCACTTTTTAAAACAATTAAAAACCGAAAAAGGTTTTGGACTTTACATGAAAAATGTTAATAAATTTTATCTTTTCGATACGACTTGCAATTTAAAAGACGTTTTGACTAAAGAATTTGATCTAAAAGATGACGACTCATCTTTAATAGAAAATGAAGATGAAGCTTTTTCTCTTGTGGATTCAGGCAAAGCTGAAGCTGCATTTTTTATGTATTAATATTTCTTAATATTAAGTCAATTTTCCTCAATAAAACTTTTTTAAATATATAAAAGGGGATTATTTTGACAGAATATTTGTATAACAATTTTACAATGCCGTTATTCGGGAGTTATTTTAATAACTTCAATAGTACTGCAGGTGTTTGTTTATGGGGAAACCCGTTTAGCGGGAATTTCTTTAACAATAATTTTTATAACCCTTTTGCAAACTTATTTGGTAACAATTTATTTAACGATTACACCAATAATTTTAACACTGGTATTAACTTTACAATGCCAATATTTAATCCGACATTTAGCCTGGCTGAGACAAATATTTTTGGATTTTTAAATAACAATACAACATCAAAATCTTTTAATACAAAAACAACATTAAAAGATTACGACGCAGGAAAAGCACAAAAACTTGCACGGGAAATAGCCCGAATAAAAACAGGATTTGACGGTCAATGTGCCGCACATGTTAAGGATGCAATAGAAAACGCAGGACTTGGTTCATATCAGCCCGGTGATGCACATGAACTTGCAAGTATATTAAGCAAAAACAAAAATTTTAAAGAGATATCAACATCAGGTTTAGATTTAGAAACATTACCAGCCGGATGTATCTTAGTCTACGACAAAGGCGTAGCCGGATACAGCAGCAAATACGGGCATACGGAAATAACCCTTGGTGATGGAACAGCTGCTTCAGGAGGAATTACGCAAAACATAAGGGATGGAGCTAGAGTGTTTATACCTGTTTAAGCACATCTTCCACTTGTTTTTTTAATTCTGACATTGAATAGCTGTTATCAATTACAAAATCCGATTTTTTAATTTTATTTGCTTGAGAATCCTGGGCGGATAAACGTTTTTGAGCATAGTCCAGCGAGTAATTATTACGTTCGATTAAACGCTTAAGCCGCAAATTATCAGGGGCGTATACAAATATAATTTTGTCAAATAAATTTTGCATGCCGCTTTCAAATAGCTGGGGAATAGACACAAAAACACACTTTTCTGACGAATTTATATTGAAAAATTCAATTATTTTCTGTTTGACAATCGGATGCACAATATTTTCAAGAGTTAATAACAAATTTTTATCAGAAAAAACCAATTTACCTAGTTTTTTACGGGAAATAGTGCCACTGTCAAATATATCATAGGTTTTAAACTTTTCTTTTATTTCAGAAGAAGTTTCGAGAATTTCATGAGCAATGTTATCAGTATCTAAAACCTTAAAGCCTTTAGATATCAAAATATTTTCTACCTCGGTTTTGCCGGAGGCAATGTTACCGGTAATCGCAAACTTAAGCATTATTAGAAATCCTGTTTAAAAAATTTTTCAATTCTTTTATTTGTTTTGGCTTAATTGGTTTAAATTCACCACGTCTTAAGCCCTCTAAATTTATTGTAGCATGTTGAATACGTTTAAGAGATTTTACTTCATAGCCGAAATATTCTATCATTTTTCTTATTTGCCTATTCATGCCTTGATACAGAACTATCTGCATGGTTGTATGTTTGTTATCTTGTTCCAAAAGCGTCACATCAGCATATGCAACTTTTCCTGGTTCAATTTCTATACCTTTAGCCATTTTTTCGAATTCATGCGGATGCATTTTTGCGTCTACCGTAACCAAATATATTTTGGGAACTTTTATTGACGGATGTGTTAACTCATTAATCAAATCTCCGTCATTTGTCAAAATTAACAATCCTGTTGAATCCTTATCTAAACGACCTACAGGTTTTAACGTCTGCAAATTTTCCGGCAATATATCATATATTGTTTTTCTGCCTTTTTCATCTTCACAAGTTGTTATATAACCGGCCGGTTTATAAAATCTGTAGTATTCGTGTTTTACAGGATGGATTAATTGTTTATTGACAAAAACTTTATCTTTTTCTTCAACAATATAGCCGAGTTCAGTTACTTTTTTTCCGTTAACCATTACGGCTCCCTGTTCTATTAATTCATCCGCTTTTCTTCTTGAGCATAAACCTGATGATGCTATATATTTATTTAAACGCATACAGCCCTTTCAAAGACTTCTTTCAAAATATCCGGCATTCTTCTGTATAATTTGCCTTCATTATTTATTGCTACAACTTCTACCTCTGCTTCAATAAAAATTTTGTTAGATTCTTTTGATTTAATAAATTGTTTAAAAGTAACCGACAGACTATTGAATTTTTCCACAAAAGTTTCAATAATAATTTCATCGTTAAGCTTTGCAGACGATTTATACCGGACATTCAGATTAACTACAGGCAAAACAATATCTTTATTTTTTAAATCAATAAGATTATGGCCCATTTGCTCGCACCACAAAACACGCCCCATCTCCAGCCACCGAAGATATGACCCGTGCCAAACAACACCGTAGGCATCTGTATCCGAATAAAATACTTTTTGTTCAAATATATGTTTCATAAAAAAATTGTATCACAAAGAAAGGAGAAAATATGCGTTTTAGATGTTTAGTATGTAACTGGATATACGATGAAGACAAAGAAGGTAAAAAATTTGATGACTTGCCGCAAGATTGGGTATGTCCGGTATGTCACGCAAGCCACGATAATTTTGAATTAATAGACGAAGGCTGTTATGGCGAAAAATAATTACTATTTTACTAAAGATTTAACTTTGTTTGAACGGGTTAATCTAATTTTTTCTTCAAGTCTTTTTTGCTTATAACCGTATGTTACATAAATTAACAAGCCCATAACAAGCCATAGCGGAAAATACAACGAAGATGTTGTTAAAAATTTCATTGAATAAAGCATTAGTCCGCCGCAAGTTAATATCCCTAATATCGGGAAAAGCGGTGTAAACGGAACCTTGAAAGGTCTTGGCCTATCAGGTTCTGTCTTACGCAATATTAATACGGCAATACAAATTATAATAAATGACGTAAATGTTCCAAAATTACAAAGTTCTGCTGAAATACTTAAATCCATAAATAAAGAACAAACTATTACAACAATACCTGAAATCCAGGTCAAAACATGAGGCGTTCTAAACTTTCTATGGATTAATCTTAAAGATTTAGGTAAAAATCTATCTCTGCTCATTGCATATAAAATTCTTGTCGTTCCAAGCTGATAAATTAATAACACAGAAGTCAATGCACATAATGCCCCGATAGATATAAGTCCCGCAAACCAGTCCTTATTAATCATTCTCATAGCATGTGCAATTGGAGCCTGTGTATCAATATGATTTAACGGCACTGTTCCGGTTAAAACAAGAGCAACCAAAACGTATAAAATAGTACACAATACAAGTGTTCCTATAATTGCTATAGGCAAATCTCTTTGAGGATTTTCAGTTTCTTCTGCCGTTGTTGATATTGCGTCAAATCCTATGTATGCAAAAAATATTATAAATGCACCCATGAAAATTCCCTCAAATCCGTTCGGGGCAAAAGGTGTCCAGTTCTCAGGCTTTACATAAAACGCACCGACACAAATAAATGACAATATCATAAACATGTTTATGCCAACCATAATACTTGCAACACGTGTTGATTCCTTTACGCCCCTGATTAAAAGCATTGTCAAAACAAGTACTATGAATATTGCAGGTAAATTTATTGCAATCGGAATTTTGTCAAACAAGTACGGCATCTGTGTATGCGGATCCAATCCATATTTATCACAAAAAGCAAACATATACCTGTAATCATTTCTGAGCCACATTGGAAAATTCAAAATAAAATCAGGCATTAAATGTTTAAATCCTTTTAAAAATTGTACTAAATACCCGGTCCAGGCACTTGCAACAGTAATATTTCCAATGGCATATTCAAGCATTAACACCCATCCTACCATCCAGGCCATAAATTCACCCATTGTAGCGTATGTATATGTATAAGCACTTCCGGCAACAGGTATCATCGCTGCAATTTCAGAATAACATAATGCTGAAAACACACAGGCAATTGCTGCCAAAACCATTGATACTATAATTGCAGGGCCGGCACCTAAACCTTCAGGACCGCCTTGTATCGCACTTCCTATAATTGTAAAAATTCCTGTGCCTACAACTGCTCCCATGCCGATTACTATTAAATCAAAAACATTCAACGTTTTTTTCAATTCTGATTTTTTGCTTGTCGCAATTAAATCATCCGCACTTCTTTTTTTAAGTAAATTATTTATAACATTATTATCGAATTTCATCTTTTAATTTCCAGTTTCCTTTGTGCAACTTTTTCGTTATGTATTCTATTCTCATTCAAACGGTTTTTAACAAATCCGTAAAGTAAATATATTATTGCTCCAACTCCTAGCCAAACAGGAAATAATAAAGCTGAACTTGAAGGCTGCATTGATTTATATACCATTAAACCGCCGCAAGTAATTATTCCCAACACAGGTATAACCGGAGAAAACGGTACCTTAAACGGTCTTGGACGATCCGGATCGGTTTTTCTTAAAATTAAAACGGCAACACATACAATTATAAATGATGTAAACGTTCCATAATTACATAATTCAGCCGCAACATCCAAATTTAATGTCAAAATGCCTATAACAGCTAAACCACCTACTGTCCAGGTTAATAAAGCCGGCGTTTTAAATTTTGGATGTAATTTTTGAAATCTTTTAGAGATAAAATGATCTCTGCTCATAGCATACAAAATCCTGGTAGCAGCCATCTCTAATACTAAAAGTACAGATGTTAAACCTGCAAGCGATCCGATAGAAATAAGACCCGCTGCCCAATTTTGTCCGGCAATCGACATACAATAAGCCATAGGAGCTTTTAAAAA
This sequence comes from Candidatus Gastranaerophilales bacterium, assembly GCA_944323365.1. Lineage (GTDB taxonomy): Bacteria > Cyanobacteriota > Vampirovibrionia > Gastranaerophilales > Gastranaerophilaceae > SIG32. Next base: position 44,096 of record CALUSG010000027.1, on the reverse strand, counting down.
TGCAGCAGGAACTGAACCTGAAGTATCTTGCATTCCTGTTAAAACCAGTGCAACAAGAACATACACAATTGTTGTAACAATTAATGAGCCTATTATTCCAACAGGAAGATCTTTTTGCGGATTTTTACATTCCTCTGCCGCTGTTGCAAGTGCATCAAATCCTATATAAGCAAAAAATATCAAAAAAGCACCGGCAAAAATCCCCTCTAACCCGTTTGGAGCAAAAGGTGTCCAGTTCTCAGGTTTCACATAAAACGCACCTGCTATAACAAATAAAGCTATAACACCCAATTTTATTGCAACCATTAATCCGGCCATTTTTGCAGAATCTTTAGTTCCCTTAACTAAAATGGCTGTAATTAAAAGCACAATAAGTATTGCCGGCAAATTAACACAAATAGGAACACCAAATAACCTGGGGACAAAAGTATCAGCATCAATAAGCTTTGCCGCTGTAAAAGGGTCATTTACAAGCCAAACAGGAGGGTTTGCAAGCCAGGCCGGCAAAAATCTTTCAAACCCGCTTAAAAATTGTACTAAATGGTTTGACCAGGCACAAGCAACAGCAATAAATCCTATTGCGTATTCAAGCATCAATACCCATCCTACCATCCAGGCCATAAATTCACCCAATGTCGCAAATGTATATGTATATGCACCACCCGCAACAGGTATCATTGTTGCAAACTCAGAATAACACAACGCTGAAAATATACAAGCTATTGCGGCAATTACCATTGATACCATCAAAGCAGGTCCCGCCCCGATTGTTGAATTACCACCGGCTGCAGCTATACCTACTACTGCAAATATACCTGAACCGATAATAGCACCTACGCCTAAGATTATTAAATCCCATACACCAAGAGTTTTTTCTAATCCTTCTTTCTTCGCATCGGCCAGCATTTCATCAGGGTTTTTTATACGGGTAATTGTCTTTAAAAAATTGCGAGTTAACGTCGCACGACTATATTTTTCTGCCATTTATATTCCTTATTTCTTGCAAAGAGGAAATCCTAATTTTTCTCTTTGTTCTACATACAATTTTGCAACAGCTGAGGCCATTGTTCTAACTCTATTGATAAAATTAATTCTTTCGTCTTTACTAATTACGCCTCTAGCATCTAACAGGTTAAATGTATGAGAACACTTCAAGACATAATCGTAAGCCGGCAATACTAGTTCTGACTTAATACAATTATCAACTTCTTTTTGATACAAATCAAACATATTAAACAGGCTTTGTGCATCAGATACTTCAAAATTATATTTTGATTGCTCTATTTCGTTTTGAAGATAAATATCACCATATTTTAACTTATCATTCCACATAATATCGTAAACCGACTCTTTGTTTTGCAAATACATAGCAATACGTTCCAAACCATAAGTCAATTCAAGAGCAACCGGTTTAACTTCGAGCCCGCCGACTTGTTGAAAATAAGTAAACTGTGTAATTTCCATACCATCAAGCCAAACTTCCCAGCCTACACCTGCTGCACCCAAAGTTGGCGATTCCCAATTATCTTCAACAAATCTTACATCATGTTCTTTTAAATCAATTCCCATTGCCTCTAAACTTTTCAAATAAAGCTCCTGAGCATCATCAGGCGATGGTTTTAAAATAACCTGAAATTGATAATAATGTCCTAATCTGTTGGGGTTTTCTCCATATCTCGCATCAGTTGGTCTGCGGCAAGGTTCAATCATTGCAGTATTCCAAGGTTCCGGCCCTAATGCTCGTAAAAATGTTGCCGGATTCATTGTTGACGCACCTTTTTCTATATCATACGGCTGCTGAATTATACAGCCATAATCAGACCAATACTTTTGTAAATTAAAAACTAATTCCTGAAAATTTAATGCCATTGCAATCCTTCAATATGATGTATATGCTTGTTTATACTATTACGAACATAGTATAATTGCAATAATTTGATAAAAAATGTTAAGTCATTTATTTTTGGAACAGCAAAAATTTTTTTTTTGAGCTTTATGAGTAATATGAAAATAAAACAAATCGAAACACAAAAATACTCAGGCCACTCTAAAAAAATACGAGAACGCTACCGTGAGCGTCTAAAAAATGACCAATTAAACGAAGGTAACATTGCACGCATAAAAACTATTGCTAATGACTTTTCTCAAGAAGGCCTTACTTTTGATGAATGTCTAAAAATGGCTAGAATGAACGTTAGCCTATTGATACAAAGGCCGGAACAAGTGTATCACAATATTACTGAAACACAAAAAAAGTTTGCTGAGGCAGGTTTAACTTTAAAACAATACATTAAATGCGTAAAAAGAAATCCTGTTTTGGCCTCTTACTCTCCCGAAACAATTGAAAAAAATATAATGGGGCTTACTAAAGCATTTGCTAATTACGGATTAACTCCGGAAAAATGCATAAAAAGTGCCCTTTATAATCCTTTTATCTTTACAACAAAAGCAAAAACGTTAAAAAATAAAATTTATACGATATCTAATAAGCTGAATATACCAACAAATGAAGTTTTTGACCTATTAATAAAACAACCAAATCTAATAAGTATAAGTGCCAAAACTACAATAAAAAAATATGAACTTTTAAAATATATTGAAGAAAATAAAATTATTGACAAAAAACTCACAAGGCCCAGTGAACAAGAATTTAACAAACTTATTTTAAGAAAACGATTTACAAATTCAAAAGAATATTTATATACACTTCTATTAAGAAATAAAATTTCCAGCAAATTACCCGACGGGCAAAAACTTCCTCTCACATATATCGTTGAAAATACTATTGATTTTATAAGAGACAATTCGGATAATACAATAGAATTTGAGCTTCTTAATGGAAAATATGCCAAAGAATTTATACAATTTTCAAAAAATTTGTCAGAAAATATAGTTGGTAAAAATATATTTAAAATAAAAATTATTTAATTTGAAAATTTAATAGCAAAAAAAAATTTGTTTAGTCTTATATATATATGGAGGTATAAAATGCGAATTAATAGTGTTAGTTTAGGAAATACATATAATAAACAAAATTTTAAAGGCACAATAAGATTTAAAGATGCAAATAATAATCTTACCGGCGAGCAAGTCATCGAAAATGGAAAAACTAAATCGACAACTGAATATTTCTACGACAACAATAACAACCTGGAAAGGAAATTAGCCAAAGAATATGATAATAATTATTTAAAAAAATCGACTGAAAGTTTATTTGATAAAGATGGCACACTACTTTTAGTAATAAATAACGACTATATCCCGCTAGCTAATCAAACAAACGTTGTCAAAACAATAAAAGATTATTCAAATCTTGAAGATATAGAAGTTAGTGAGGAATTGATATAATAAATAATAAAATAAAAAAACAATAAAAAAAGCTCCCTTTCGGGAGCTTTTTAATCTGAATTATCGCATCAATTCGCCGACAGCTTTATAAACCGCCATACGTTTTGCCGCATCTTCTTCAGCTTGGGTATAAAGAGCCTCAGCTGCTTCAGGGTTAGTTTTCATCAGAGATTTATAACGACCTTCAGATCTGATGAATTCCTGATAGCTGCCTTTCGGATCTTTAGCATCCCAGGTGAACGGAACTTCGTTATCAGGGTTGTATCTGTATAACGGGAAGTAACCGGCTTCAACTGCACGTTTTTGTTCGGTTTGAGTTTTAGACATATCAATACCGTGTGCGATACAAGGGGCATAAGCGAATATGATTGACGGTCCTTTATAAGCTTCAGCTTCCTGGAATGCTTTAAGAGTTTGAGCTCTGTCAGCACCGAGGGCAACTGATGCTACATATACATAACCGTAAGACATACTCATCAAGCCCATATTTTTCTTATATGTTCTCTTACCGCCTGTAGCGAATTTAGCAACTGCACCGGTAGGAGTTGATTTAGATGCTTGACCTCCTGTATTTGAGTAAACTTCCGTATCAAGTACAAGAATGTTTACATCCTGGTTTTGAGCCAATACGTGGTCAATACCGCCGTATCCGATATCGTTTGCCCATCCGTCACCGCCGATTATCCATACAGATTTATCCGTAAAGTAATCTTGAAGTTCTCTAACTTTTGCCAAATCAGGACAATCAACATCTTTATATTTAGCAAGAACTTCTTTGGCTTTATCTTGAGCTGCATGAGCTTCTTCTGTTTTTGAATTTTCAAAATGAGAAATAGCCTCTTCCAAAGCTGCTTTTAAATCAGCAGGAGTTTTTTCATTAGAAAGAACTTTTTCAACATAAGTTTTCAAAGTACTTCTGTTTTGATCAACAGCTAATCTCATACCAAAACCGAATTCAGCATTGTCTTCAAACAATGAGTTTGCCCAGGCAGGTCCACGGCCTTCTTTATTAGTTGTATAAGGAATAGTCGGGAATGTACCGGAATAGATTGAAGAACAGCCTGTAGCGTTTGCAACAATCATATTTTCTCCGAATAATTGTGAAACAAGTTTTACATAAGGTGTTTCACCGCATCCTGCACAAGCTCCTGAGAATTCGAATAACGGTTTTCTGAGCATTGCACCTTTAATTGTTTTAGTTGTGTTTCTGCCCATTACGTTATCAGGTAATTCATCAAAGAATTTTTCGTTAACCAATTCACAAGCTTCTTCTTCTTTTTCAATAGAAGACCAGGTAAGAGCCGGTTTTTCAGGATTTTTGTTAGCCGGACACTGGTCAACGCAAACTCCGCATCCTGTACAATCTTTGCAATATACCTGTACTTTGAATTCTTCATCTGCCAAAGCAGGTTTTGCAGGAATTGTATTGAAAGATTTAGGAGCATCTTTTAAGTTTTCTTTTTCAATCAATTTAGTTCTGATTGCAGCGTGCGGACAAGCAGATGCACAGATACCGCATTGAATACAGTTTTCAGAATTCCAATGAGGAACTCTCGGTGCGATTCCACGTTTTTCAAGACAAGCCGTACCTGTAGGAATTACACCGTCATTTGACATTGCTGATACCGGAATATCATCGCCTTTTTGTCTCATTGATGGTTCTATGATTTTCTTAGCAAAATCAGATGCGTTGTCAGGAATTAATTTAACATCATCAACACATCCTACGCCGTCAAGAGTTGCCGGTACTGGAACTTCTTGACATGCATCAACTGCTGCATCAATAAGAGCTAAGTTCATATTTACAACGTCATCGCCTTTTTTCTTGAAGGTTTTCTTAGTCATTTCTCTCATACCTTCAAGAGCTTGTTCAAACGGAATGATTCCTGAAACTTTGAAGTATACAACCATCATAACTGTGTTTGCACCTTTTCCTCTTCAGCCCGGCTGCTGTTCAATAAGTTTTTCAGCGTCAACGTTATAGAATTTAATTTTCTTATCGATAATTGTTTTTTGCATATCACGTGTTAAATGTGCGAATGCTTCTTCTTTTGTATAAGGGCTGTTCAACAAGAACGTTCCGCCTTCTTTAATACCTTTCAACAAATCATATCTGCCTATGTATGCATGAGCTGAACATGATACAAAGTCAGGAGCTGTGATAAGGTAAGTTGATTTAATCGGTTTGTCACCAAATCTTAAGTGAGAAACAGTTACACCGAATGATTTTTTAGAGTCATAAGCAAAGTATGCTTGTGCATCTTTGTTTGTATATTGACCGATAATTTTGATTGAGTTTTTATTAGCACCAACTGTACCGTCAGAGCCCAAGCCCCAAAACATACAGTTTGTAGTGCCTTCCGGTTCAGTAACAATGTGTTCTGTAACTTTTAAAGATTTGTGTGTTACATCGTCTTCAATACCAACGGTAAATCCGTGGAATCCGTTGTTTTCAGCGTGTTTGTAAACAGCAAGAACCATTGACGGAGTAAATTCTTTTGAAGACAATCCGTAACGGCCGCCGATTACTCTGATATCTTTATTTTCCAAAGCTGCAACAACGTCTAAGTATAAAGGTTCACCGATTGCACCCGGTTCTTTTGTTCTATCAAGAACTGTTATACGTTTAACAGATGCCGGTAAAGCTTCATTGAAGCGTTTTACATCGAACGGTCTGTATAATCTTACTTTAACCAAACCGTATTTAGTGCCGCGTTTTGCGTTCAAGTATTCAATAGTTTCTTCTATTGTTTCGCAGCCTGAACCCATTGCAACGATTACGTCAGTAGCATCAGGAGCACCTGCATAATCGAACGGATGGTATTGTCTGCCTGTAACTGCAGCAACTTTATCCATGTATTCCTGAACAATATCAGGTACCATTTCATAATATTTGTTAACTGTTTCACGGCCCTGGAAGTAAACGTCTGTGTTTTGTGCACCGACTTTACAAATAGGAGCCTCCGGTTTCATTGCTCTATTTTTAAATTCTTCAATGTATTTAGGTTCAACAAGTTTTGCAATGTCTTCATAAGAGATTTCTTCGATTTTGTGAACTTCATGTGATGTTCTGAATCCATCAAAGAACTGCAAGAAAGGAACTTTTGCTTTGTATGTAGCTAAATGTGCAACTAAAGCCAAATCCATTTCTTCTTGAACTGAATTTGCAGCGAGCATTGCATAACCTGTGTTACGGCAACCCATAACATCTGAATGATCGCCAAAAATTGATAATGATTGAGCAGCTATTGCACGTGCTGCAACGTGAATTACTGACGGTAACATTTCGCCTGCGATTTTATGCATTACAGGTATCATCAACAATAAGCCTTGTGATGCTGTATATGTTGAAGTTAAAGAACCTGCGGCTAAAGCTCCGTGTACAGCTCCTGCTGCACCTGCTTCTGATTGCATTTCTGCAACTCTGACTTCTTTGCCCCATATATTTTTCTTATGTTGGGACGCCCATTCATCTATCCATTCTCCCATGGTTGATGATGGAGTTATCGGGTAAATAGCAGATACTTCACTCATAGCATACGCTATATGTGCCGCTGCGTAATTACCATCTACCGTTATTGTTTTTCCCGGCATTTTAATATCCTCCTTACTATACTTAACATCCATATCATAATACAAACATGCTGTTTTGACAAAAATTTTTAATTGTAAATTTATATTACGATTATATAAAAATTTTTTGTTTAGAGGTTTTAAATTTTTATGCTCATTACGCCTATAAATTTATATAAAAACAACGTAAATTATACTACTAAACAACCCGGTATAAAATACAATAATGTTTTAACTAAAGATACGGTTTGCTTCACAGCGTCAACGTTCAAAGACAGCATTGAAAAATCGCACGAACGCAATATGGAAAAATATATGATACAGGCAAATTTATTTTTTGACGTACTTGACGCTGTTGCCGATGAGCTAAAAGATAATGGCATATCTTTTGACCGTGAATATGCAATGCAAAACCCTGTAAAATCAGCAGAATCCGTAAGCAGTAAAGTTGCTCGTTCTAAATCTTTTGACGTACCTGATTTAATTCGAACAACTCTTTACATCAAAAATATTTACGATAAAAATTTAATTTTCAATAAACTTCTACCTGCCATGGAAAAAAGAGGTTATGTACTTGCAAGGGTAAAAAACAAGCCGGATATTGATTTTAGATTTGGTGAGAATGCTTCCAGTTCAGGTTATGAAGATATTCAAATGAGATTTGTAAATATAATTAACCCCAAAAATAAAACAAAACACGAACTTATTATACTTTTCGGGCCTAATTATGCAAATGCAAAACACGAAGAATCCGAAAAAGTATACAATTTCACAAGACAGGCTAAAGAACTGCATATAAATTTTAATAATGCAGAAATCGGCTCTCCCGAATTCAAAATAAAAAGATATATTGAATTAATAAATACTATGTTTGCAAATAAAATTTCCAAAAAATTATTTGATAACGCTAAAAACAAAGACTTTTATAACATAGATGAAGCTGAAGTTATAGAATTCACAGAAGAGGACGAAAAGCTGTTAAGAAATTATTTTGAAGCAATAAAAGACCGTACTAGAGATTACTACAAAAGAGAAAGATCTAATACATCCGATCCTCAAAAGATAAAAGAACTTAATAAAGACCTTAAATCCGATTTACAGCGAATAAATAATGTTCAAGAAAACTTAAAAAAAACAATAAGTTATTTTAAGCAAAAGCAACAATAGCAACATTTTCGATATGATAAGTATGGCAGAACATATCAAATGGCTGTACAGAAAGGATTTTACCGCCTTTTTCGACTAAGTATTTCAAATCTCTTGCTAAAGTTGCAGGATTACAGCTTACATAAATAATTTTACCTTTACACAGCCGCATTGCATTATCTAGAGAATCCTTTGTACAGCCTTTTCTTGGAGGATCCAGTATAACCGCATCAAATTTTCTTTTTTCTTTAGCAAAAAACTCTCCTGCATCCATGTTATTTATCTCAACATTTTTTATTTTATTAATCTCAAGACACTCAGCAGCAAGCTTACAGGACTGTTCATTTTCCTCTACACTTACTACACTTTCACAAACATCGGATATACATATTCCAAATGCAGTAATACCTGCGTAAGCATCCAGTACTGCAGGAGATTGAAAATTATTCGAAATATAATCTCTTACATAGCTAAAAATATTTTCTGCACTTTTCGGATTAACCTGAAAAAATGTATTTGCACCTATAATAAAAGTTTTATCCAATAGTTTTTCTTTTATATATTCTTTGCCGGCAATACAAATTGTTTTATCTGAAAGAATAACGTTCGTTCGCTTCGGGTTAAGATTTATACATACTCCAAAAACTTTATCAAACTCATCAAAAATAGCACGGCAAAAATTTTTCAAATTATCTGAAACTTTTTCCGAATTAACCGCCAAAATAACCAAATTTTCATCAAATGCCGCAGAATTTCTAATAACTATATGTTTTAAATCTCCCGAATGACGTTTTTCATCATAGCCTGAAACACCATATTTCAAAGCATTACATCGTACAAAATCAATAATTTTATCACAAATTTCAGGTTGTATAGGGCAATACTTAATATTAACTATTTCATGTGTTTTTGCTTTATAATATCCGGCTAAAATCCTTTTTGAAACTTTTGTTTCACTTACCGGATACTGGACTTTGTGTCTGTAATTCTTTATTTCCGGACCGGGAATTGTATCGTTAACTTTACAATCAATGCCGCCTATTGTTTTTAAAGCATCGACTGTAATCTGTTTTTTTAATTCAAGCTGATAATTATAATCTATAAACTGAAGCTGGCATGCACCGCAAACCTTCTGCATTTTACAAAACGTTTCAACACGATGCATTGATGGTTCTATAATTTTTTCAATAACTGCATTGGCATAATTTTTAGTTTTTTTAGTAATTTTAATTTCGGCCAAATCCCCGGGACAGCCTCCCTCAACAAAAACTACCATTCCGTCGTGTTTTGCAATGCCATATCCCAAATTTGATAACTTTTCTATTCTTACCAGCATAAAATTATTATATTACGAATATAAATTTAACAAACACTAATCATTTATCTAATACAAATAGAGTATATTTTATATAATTAATAAAGTCATAAATTTTTAGAGCCGACATAGATTATACACATAATTGGAGCTCAGAATGTCAGAACAGATTATAATACGTGCTAACAACAATGAAAAAGCACAAAATGCACTAGAAAAAGCCAGAACAGCACACGAAAGATATTTAATACGCCAACAAAATCGTGATTTACAAGAGGCAATAGAATATTATATAGATGCGGTAAAACTTGACCCTACAATTCCCGAAAGCTACTACAGACTGGCAAGTTTAATGTGGGAGCAGGGGCAAATCAGTATTTCTACAGCTATAGAACAATGCAAAACAGCTTGTTCATTAGCTCCCGAAAATATGAACGCACATATGTATACAGGTTTCTTCATGAAACTCGCTCAGGATTACAGTTCTGCAGAAAAAGAATTTAAATCCGCAATTAAAATGAGCAAATTAAAATCAGCAAGGCCAAGACTTGTTTTATCGCAGGCTATTTTACAAAAAATAAACAATCAAGACGGTAATTTAGGCGACTATGCAAGTTTCTTATACTATTTTTTAACAGGCAGCATGATGTTAGCCTGGGATAAGCCTGCAATTAACATGTTTTATAAAAACATAGCCGATGATTTTTCGGTTTTCAAATATAATTTACTCGGCAAGCTTTGTGAAAAATTCAAAATGATACCGGCTGCTGAAAATATCTACAAAACAGCTGTGGAAAAAACAGAACACGACGAAGTATTTTATAACAGAATGGGCGATATAGCCTTAAAAAACAAAGAATATGATATAGCAGTTGACAGCTACCAAAAAGTACTTGAAGCAAATCCGCTTAATCGTGATGTTTGGGCTAAATTGGCAACCATATTACAGACATTTTATCCTGATAAAAAGGATGAAGCTATCGACTGTTATGAAAAACTTTTAGAGTTTGACGAAAACAAAGCTCCTATATATTACGAATTAGGTCATTTATACATGGCAAAAGACGATAAAATTAATTCAGTAAGTGCTTTTAAATTAGCAGTTGAATTAGAACCAAATAACCCGTTTTACAATAATTCGCTTGCTTTTGCCTATACAAAAGCAGAGTTATTTGAAGATGCAATTCACCACTATCAAAAAGCTGTTGAGCTGAATCCTGATAGAGAATGGACATCTATTGTATGCCAGGCCCTCGGAGCATTATATATGGAAGTTAACGGAAATACAGAAGCTGCTGTTGCAACATATCAGGCAGGTTTAATATTAGACCCTAACAATTACGATTTATATTTAGCATTAGGCGATATATATATGGCAGAGTATGATGTTGATAAGGCAATAAGAACATATTGTGATGCTATTACATTAAATCCTGCTGATTACAGGGGATATTCAAAAGCCGGAATTGCACTTTGGGAAAAAGATTATCTTGAAGAAGCACTCGTGGCATACCATAAGGCAGTTGATTTGAATCCTGAAAATGAATTTGCACATAATAATCTTGGAATTCTTTATTTAGACGGATTAATGGATGCAGAGCAAGCACTTGAATATTTTGAGCAGGCCATTGAATTGAACCCGAGCTATACTCTTGCTTACTTTAATGCGGCAAGAGCATCAGAAAAAATGGAGTTCACAAATGACGCAGCTCACTATTATCAAATGGCTATAGATTTGAATAAAATTACGCACGATTTAGACGAAGATGATATTCGTGAACGTTTACATAAATTATTTGAATTGTAATAAAATTAATGGCTTGGAGCTGTAACAACTTCTTCAACATATTTTACGGCATATACAGCTCCTATTGCTCCGTCAGCAGCTGCAGTTATTACCTGTCGTAACGGTGTATGTCTTACATCTCCAACCGCATAAACACCGTCAACTGATGTTTTCATTGTTTCGTCAGTTATAATAAATCCGCCTTTATCCTGTTCAACTTGACCGTTTATAAAATCTATATTCGGAACAATTCCTATATACGGGAATACACCGTTTGTATCGAGTTCGCTTATTTCATGCGTTTTAACATTTTCTATTACGACTTTTTCTACCAGCTCATGACCTGTTATTTCTTTAACTACACTGTCCCAAACAAATTCTATTTTAGGATTATTAAACGCTCTTTGCTGAACTATTTTATCAGCTCTCAGTGCATCACGTCTGTGAATTATATAAACTTTATTAGCAAATTTAGTCAAATACATTGCTTCTTCAACAGCTGAATTACCGCCGCCGACAACCGCTACTGTTTTATCCCTATAAAATGCTCCGTCACATACCGCACAATAACTTACGCCACGGCCTACATATTCCTTTTCTCCGGGAACCCCAAGCTTCATAGGCTGTGCTCCGGTCGCTATAATTACTGTTTTTGCTCTGAATTCTTCTTCTTTTGTCTTTATTAGCTTTGGATTTGATATTAAGTCTATTTTTTCTATCTCTTGCATAGGAAATTTCTCAACGCCAAATTTATCGGCATGCTCTTCAAATTTTTCCATCAAATCAAAACCGCCTATATGAGGATATCCCGGATAATTTTCTAACTCCAAATAATTTGAAGGCTGCCCACCCAGCATATTAATATCTATAATTGCTGTTGATAACGCACCTCTTGCCGCATATATCCCTGCTGAAAATCCTGCCGGTCCGCCGCCTAATATTATTGTATCAAATTCCTTCATTACCTTCCTCCTGCTATTTTTTCACCTTCTAATGTATACAATGCTTTTGAAGTCTTTATAACCGAATTATCAACATCTGACAATACCTCTAAAATTAACGTATTTGTCCCTGTAAAACTATCACCGTCTATAGTTAGCTCTACTATATCAGTTAAAATCCTTCCATCATAATTCCCTTTTCTCGTAAATTTAACTGTCTTTTGCTCTACGTAATCCAATGTTATTGTTGCATTCGCTCCCGTAAATGGATTACTTAATTTTATGACGTCATTATACTGTGATAAGTTCCAAATATCTACATTTTCTTTTTTGAAATTCTCAGGACTGTTTGTTTGTTTCAAAAAAGATTTTACACGCCACGTTCCGAAAAAGCCTTGCGGAACTTCTATTGTTATTCCCGTCTTTAACACTTTTCCATTATAACTATCCTGTGCTTTCACATTAACAGATAAAATGAGTATAAACAATATTGATATAATAACTTTTAAAATTTTACAACTCATTTTATAAATATATAACAAACTTTTAGACTTTGTCAAAATTTGCTGTCATCTTATTGTGTAATTCATTTGCGGATTCTTCATAACCAACACGTCCCATAAGTGCGTAGGTATAATTTTTAGCCTGTTCAACTCCCGGTTGAGTAAATGCATCGATATTATATAACGCACCGGCAATTGCAGTTTGAATCTCAAACATATATAACAGCTGTGCAACATAATATCCGTTAATTTCAGGCAAAGTAATGGTTATTGCGGGTTTATTATAATCACTCAATGAAACTCTTGTAGCATCTGCTTCGGCGTTTAATAAATCATTAATAGTTTTTCCGCCTAAATAACCAATCCCCGTATATTCAAAAATATTCGGTATTTCAAGAACAGTGTCGAATTTTTCTACTCTGATAAAATTAATAACTTTATCATTAGGACCTTCATTATACAATTGAATTTGAGAATGCTGATCTGTAGCACCGAGAGCTTTAACCGGAGTTGGTCCGACATTTACGGTTTCACCAAAAATATTTTTTTCTTTCCCTAAAGATTCTGCCCACAATTGTGCAAACCAATCCGATACATATCTCAGCCTTTGCGAATATGGCATTACAACCGTAATATTTTTACCTTTTTTAGTATCAAAAAGATAATGTATCAACGCATTTTGGGCAGCTATATTTTCATTTATATCGGTGTTTTTAAGAATTAAGTCCATATCCTTTACACCGTTAATAATTTCATCTATATCAAGTCCTACAAGTGCAAAAGGCAACAATCCTACCGCTGAAAATACCGAAAATCTGCCGCCTACATCGTTTGGAATTATAAATGTTTTATAACCTTCCTGATCTGCTATCTGCTTTAAAACTCCTGTATTTTTATCAGTAGTTGCAACTATATTTTTTCTGTAATCTTCGCCAAGTTCTTTTTCCAATCTGTCCTTTATTATCATAAATTGGGACATTGTTTCCGCAGTAGAACCTGATTTTGTTATGACATTTACTAATGTCTTTTTTAAATCCAATATATCTAAAATCCCTAAAATATAATCAGGATCAATATTATCTAAAAAGAATATACGTGGAAAATTATTACGCTGTTCTTGAGTTAAAAAATTCCAATAAGGTTTTAAAAGAGCTTCTGTCATTGCCAAACCGCCCAACGCAGAACCGCCTATACCAAGCACCAAAATATTATCAAACCGGCCTTCTACAAGTGCGGCATACTCTTTTACATACCAAACAGTTTCTTCGCTATAGCCCAAATTCATCCATTGCAGCCATTGCCCGGGTTTATCTTTTCTCTTATTTAAATCAAGAATTATATTTGCTATTTTGTCTTTATATGCCTCAAATTCCTGTTTAATCTCCAGCCCGTTATCCGCACCGATAACAGCACTGTCGGCATATTTATAATTCAGCGTAATCATTATATAATTATTCTATATAGTCAAAACAAAAATGCAAGTACTCACCCTGCCAGCAATGCTTTAGCAAATTCCATTGACTTATCATTGATTTCACCGGCTGCTAATTCCGCTAATGCTTTTATTTTATTTTCACCGGTCAAAACATAGACATCAATTTGCGTCAAATCTGTTTGAGATTTTTTAACATAAAAATGCTTATCCGCTTTAGATGCAATAATCGGCTGATGAGTAATTAAAATAATTTGATGAAACTTAGCAAGTTCTACCATTTCATCTGCCACGCTTTGTGAGGCTTTGCCGGATATTCCGGTATCAATTTCGTCAAAAATTACAGTATCTATATCATCACTTTGTGCAAAAATAGATTTGATTGCCAGCATTACACGTGAAATTTCTCCGCCCGAAGCTACTTTTGATAGCGGCTTTAAATCTTCTGACACATTTGTTGTTATCATAAATTCCACATTATCAATACCATCTGATGACAATGATTTAGGCTTTACAGAAATTTCAAATTTTGATTTAGGCAGTTCAAGAAAAGCCAATTTATCTTGAATTTGCACAGACAAAACTTTTGCATATTGTTTTCTATATTCGCTTATTTCTTCAGCTTTAGTTTGCAATTCGGCTTTAATCTTAGATAAAGTAGTTTCAATTTCCTCAATATTTTTTGTTGAAAATTCAATAGAGGCGAGTTCCTGCGACATTTTTGAATATTCATTAAGCACATTTTCAAGTGTATTGCCGTATTTCCGTTTTAATTTATCCAGCAGAAACAGCCTTTCCTGAATTTGATTAAGTCTTTCCGTATCATTTTCAAGTTTTTGGCTGTATGAATTCAGATCAGTTGCCAATTCTTTTAATATTTCATATGATTCAATAATACTTTGATTAATACCTGAAAGTTTTTCATCATAAGATGAGGCCTTTAAAATATTCTGTTTAATCTTACTCAAAGCTTCTAAAATAGATCCGTCATCACCATTTAAAGCCCAGGATGCTGCCCCTGTTAATTCTTTAAGTTTTTCAGCATTTTCAAGAACAGCAAGTTCGTTAGAAAGAACTTCATCTTCATCAGCAGATTTTATCGCTGCCGATTCTATTTCATTTATCTGGAATTTTAAGAAATCAATCTGTGACTCCGTAGCATTTGCTGACTGCTTTGCCAAATCAAGAGCAGACAGGCAATCTAGATATTTTGAATACAAATCACTATATTCTAAAAGTTTAGTACCATAATAATTTTTTGCATAAGAATCCAAAAGTTTAATATGAAATTTTGGCTGCATAAAAGTATAAGTTTGGTGCTGAGAATGAATATCAAGGAAAATAGAGCGTAAAACTTGAAGTGCCTCTGCATTTATCAAAGTTCCGTTAATTTTTGAGCGTATTGAATTTGAGGAAATTTCCCTGGAAATTATTATTTCTGTACCCAAATCATCAATACCGTATTCATCAAAAAACATTTTCAGATCATGTTTTGTATTATCAATAACAAGCTCAATAACGGCTTTATCGGCCCCGGATTTAATTACTTCCTTTGATATTCTAGGAGCAAATGCCAAATCTATTGCATTTATTAAAATACTTTTACCTGCCCCGGTTTCTCCGGTAATAATATTCAAGCCCCTGTCAAAATTCGCTGTTAATTCACTTATTAATATATAATTCTTTAACTTAAGCTGCTTAATCATACTATTAATAATACTCATAAAATTAAGCATGGGCAAATAATTTAAAACTCTAATTAACAAACATAAGAGAACGAACCGGTCATAAACCAGCCGATAGAGGGATTCGAACCCTCGACCTACGCATTACGAATGCGTTGCTCTACCAACTGAGCTATATCGGCATTAGTTTATACTATTCAACCGTCACGGATTTAGCCAAATTCCGTGGCTGATCAACGTCTTTTCCTAAGAATTCAGCAATATAATATGCTATTAACTGTAAAGGTATAACGGCCAGTATCGGAGATAGAAACTCTTGTACCTCCGGTACTCTTATTATACAATCAAACAATTCATCAAGTTTTGGATCATTTGAGTTTGTTAAAGCTATCATTCTTGCGTTTCTTGCTTTTGCTTCTTCGCTGTTTGAAAGAAGTTTTTCATACACAATACCCTTCATCAATATTGATAAAACAGGCATTGACTCATCAAGCATTGCTATAGGTCCGTGTTTTAACTCTCCTGCAGCATATCCAGTTGCGTTTATATAGCTGATTTCTTTTAATTTCAAGGCTCCTTCCAATGCTGTCGGAAGATTTATTCCACGGGCAATATAAATAAAATCTTTTGTACCGGAATACTTTCTTGCACATTTTTGAATTTCATCTGTATTTGATAATACCTGTTCAATCTTTTGAGGTAACAGCATTAACTCATTTTTTATAGATTGAATTATTGACAGGTCTGTACTTTCTTTAATTTCAGCCATATATAATGACAGAAGATAAAAAGCCATTAATTGAGCAATATAAGATTTTGTAGCGGCAACAGACACTTCTATACCTGCATTAACAGACAAAAGGCTGTCTGCTTCTCTTGCCATTGATGAATCCGGACGATTTGTTATGATTAAAATATGTGATCCTTTTGACTTTGCCTGCTTAATCGCCGTTAAAGTATCCGCTGTTTCACCTGATTGGGAAACTCCGATTACAAGAGTATGTTCATCAGTTACGGTTTGTCTGTAAATATATTCACTTGACGCTTCAACATCTACTGATATTCCGCAAAATGTTTCGATTAAATATTTGCCGACCATAGCTGCGTGTAATGATGTTCCGCAGGCTATTATTTGTATACGATTTAACTTCTTTAAGGTATCTTTGGTTAATTTTACTTCATTCAAAATTACAGGCTCTGCTGCTGTATGTAATTTTCCTACTAAAATATTTCTAATAACATCAGGCTGTTCATGAATTTCTTTTAGCATAAAATGCTTATAACCCATTTTGCTTAAAGCAACCGGTTCCCAGGGCAGCATTTCTATTTTTTGAGGAACTTCAACTCCTTCCTGATTAATTAATTTTATTGAATTAGGAGTAACTGTGACAATTTGATTATCTGTCAAATACATTGCTTTTTTTGTATATTTTATAATCGCCGGTACATCAGATGCTATTAAATATTCACCATCGCCTAATCCTACCAAAAGCGGTGCATTCCGTTTTGTTGCAACAATAGTTGTTCTATGATCATTATGCATTACACAAAGTGCATAAGCTCCTTCTATTTCCTTTGTGGCAAGTCTTACAGCCTCTGTCAAATCGCCTGTTTCATTATATTTATCTGCGATTAAATGTGCTGCGACTTCTGTGTCTGTTTGAGATTTAAAAACACAGCCTCTTTTTTCTAATCTTTCTCTTAATTCTTTGTAATTTTCTATAATTCCGTTATGCACAAGTACCAAATCACCATGATTACAAGTATGCGGATGTGCATTCAACACTGTCGGAGCACCGTGTGTAGCCCATCTTATATGGCCTATCCCCATTGTTGATTTTGAAAACTCGCTTACATGTGACTTTAACTCCTCACGTAAATTATTCAACTTTCCGATTGCTTTATATACCTTTATATCATTTTCGCACTTTACGGCTATTCCTGATGAATCATATCCTCTGTATTCAAGTTGTTCTAAGCCATCAAGTAATATATCTACAACGGATCTATAACCAACATATCCTACTATTCCGCACATAAAAAATCTCCTTTAATACAATTCTAGCATTAAAATACAAAAACAAACAGATTTTTATAAAAGTTTTACATTCTAAATTCAAAATTCTCAGACCTATTGTAAACAAATGTAACATATGAATTAAAGAAAAAAGCAATTTTGCCAAGAAAAAACTCTTTATATAAATATACAGGTTGGAAAGAGGATCAAACGATGAAAGAACAAGAACTTAATACAATGATGTCAGTAGTAGCAGACCCGATAAACAATGTCTACAAAATCAATTCAAGAAAAGATCTTGAAGAAATTCAACGTATTATCCGCATTTTTAATATATCAAAAGAGCAGCAAAACAAGCACAAAATGCTTTCTATAAAGAATTTAGCGACATTCAGACTTGTATTGAGCAACAATTAATGTAATATCAGCTCAAAAATTGGCGGTAGAAACAGCAAAAGCCCTATTGCAACCGCAATAACGGTAGTAAACATTACTGCACCTGCGGCAATATCTTTTGCCATCCCGACCAATTTAGAGTATTTGTTATGGAAAACGGCATCAAGAGCAAATTCTATTGCCGAATTAACCATTTCAGCACATATTACAGTTGAAATAGTTAAAAGCAGCACACAAATTTTTGTAGTAGAGAAGCCTAACAGTATTGCAGTAAGCAATATTAAAAAAGCAGTGCAAAAATGTACTCTTATATTTATTTCACTTCTTAATACCAGCCTTAAACCTTTTCTGGCATTCTTAAATGTATTGAAAAATCCCTGTGATTTAAATTTGCTCATACTCCAAAGCCTTATTCTGAATTCCAACAATAAAATTATAATCTTCTTCTGTTTGATGGTCAAATCCCAATAAATGCATTATCCCGTGACTAATCAAAAAAGCAAGTTCATGGTCAAAAGTAGTATTTTTTTTAACGGATTCTTCCTGAACTTTATCAAGAGCAATAACGATTTCGCCTAAATTAATTTCGCCGTCAAAAACAAATTTTTCTTCACTGTCAGCAAACATTGCAAAAGTAATAATATCTGCCGGATAATCTTTTTTTCTATATTCACGATTTATTTCATGGGTTTTTATACTGTCACAGTATAAAATATCGAACGTAATTGTGTCAAACTCAAAACCGTTAAGACAAGACTTTTCGTAAATTTCACTGAGATAAAATCTAAGGATTCTTTTAGCAATATTAATAAATTTACGTTCTTTTATATCGAAATTTTCACAGATATTTTCACTAAATACATTAATCTTCATTACGGTTTTCCAACTGCTTAATTTTATTTTCCAAATCCTCATCCAAAAGTTTTGTCGGCATGATTATTTTATTTTTATCGAATTCTTCTGCTAAATTTTCCTGATATTTAATTCTATTATGCTGCATGCCTCTTAAAATTCTGCTAAAAGTAGCCGCAATGACTTTTATATCATGAAGTGTCAAAGGACTGTCCGCAAGCTGTGTATCGTTTAATCTTTCGACAATAATTTTGTCGATAATTGCATCAATTTCTTCAGGAGTAGGATTTTTTAACGATCTTACGGCAGATTCAACAGCATCTGCAATCATCAAAATAGCGGTTTCTTTAGTATTAGGTTTAGGGCCGGTGTATCTGAATTGTTCTTCTTTAACGTTTTCGGCTCCTTCCTCCTTAACAGCCTGATTATAAAAATAACTTGCAAGTCCTTCTCCGTGGTGTTGTAAAATAAAATTATGTATAATCGGCGGCAGGCCATACTCTTTAGCAATTTCCACACCGTCTTTCGGGTGAGCTGTAATAACCATCTTACTTAATCTTGGATTAAGTTTGCTATGAGGATTTTCAATACCGAAATAAGATTGATTTTCCACGAAAAACAGCGGCCGTTTAAGCTTTCCGATATCATGATAAAAAGCCCCGACCCTTGCTAAAATAGGATTAGCCCCGATAGCTTCCGCAGCAGCCTCGCACAGATTTGACACCATAAGACTGTGGTGATATGTGCCAGGTGCCTCAAATTGTAATCGTTTTAACAGCGGCTGGTTATGGTCTGCCAGTTCTGCCAAACCATATGGAGTTATTATCTTAAACCAGCTTTCAAACACCGGGAACAAACCCAGTGCGATTATAGAGCTTAATATACCGTTCAAAAATACTAAACAGCAGTTTTGAATTACCATTATATTACTTACCTCTATAAGGCATTTTTCTATTAAATATATGCTTAAAACAATGATAACAGCTGCAATTCCGATATAAAATCCTGTTTTAATTAAATCAAAGCGTCTTGAAAAATGTATTCTAGAAATAGTAATCATAGATACAACAGTCAGCAGAACAAATGCGATAAGCCACTGCACATCGTACTGCATACCTATTGATAATACAGCTGACAAAATTACCGTCGAAATAAATGCCACCCTTGGGTTTAAAAATATTGACATAATAATCATATAAGCAGGTAATGGCAATATATAAGGTGAAAATCCCGTGGGCAGTAATGCCGCAATTAATGCCAAAACAAGCGTTAATACAGCAGATAAAGCAATGTATCTAGGTTCTAAAAATTTCTTTTCAAAAAATTTCATATAACCCAAAAACATTAATGTTGCCATAAGAACAAGAATATATATGGCACTTAGCCCATGCCAGTTAAGCTCGTAAACATTATAACCGGCTTGACGCAAAGCATCTCTTTTAAGCCTTGTGACCGGCTCTCCTTCAAATAAAATTTTATCACCTTTTTGGAAGGTTATTTCGTAAGGTTTAACTGAATTCATGGCATTTTTACGGGCTATTTCAGTAGCAAACTCATCTACTACCAAATTCGGTACAATTACCTGCTCTAATAATGCACTGATTACTGAAATTTGACGTTTTGAAACATTTGATACCATATTATTGGTTATCAAAAAATTTATATTGTTTTTTTCGTAATCGCTTTCTGTAATTCCGGATCTCAAAATTTTATCCAGCGTTAAATTTGCTTTATCAAAAACTTCATGAAGACTTTGATCATCTGATTTTAATAAAAATGAAGTTATGAATTCTTTTTTTGGATTTTCTGACAAATCAAGCAGAATCCCTAATTCTTCAAGTTTAACAGATGTCATGGTATCTTTTTTCCTGATTTGTACAATAGAATTTTCCATTGTAATCAAATTAGTTTTTATAAATTCATCCTCGGCCGCTGTTAAAACTGGTTCAACACGTGATGCAACTTCTTTTCTATGCTGCTCGGTACGTTTTACATCCACGACTGTTAAAGTTTTTTGGGCGATTATATCACGTTTGCTTATACCGTTTTCTATTATATTTTGAAAAAAGTATATCTGCGAAGATATTACTCCCGTAAATAAAATCGTAAACCCCAGCAAAGCACTGATTTTTACCGTACTTGATGATGTAAAAAATGCCTTAATATTATTTATTATCGTGTTCATATAATATTCCTTTTTTATATATTTTATTACGTTATCAAAATTTTTCAAGCGGGTTATTGACAATTAATATGAAGGAGTATAATGATTATATTAGGGATTATCTGCATCAGTGGTGTTTGATAAAAATATATGCTTAATAAAACTTAATATTTGGGGTAATTTAGGCAAATTTAAAAATGTTTTTAGTTCTATATATATAGAAGGTGTAGTATGAAAGTAGAAAATGCAACAAGTCAAGCTTATTTAAGGCAGCCGAATTTTCAAGGGACAGGAGATATTTCTAGATTTATAAGAAATAATTTACCGGGGAAAAAAGCCTTTAATGTATTCGATAGAATTAACGGAATAAAAGGGGAAATAGGCGGTATAGTAATAAATTCAATAGGAACAGGTGCGGTAGCCCCGTTTGTAATAGGAACTAACCCATTTGTAAAAGCCCCTAAAGGAGCTTCCGAAGAAGAAAAGAAAAAAGTAAGAGATACCAAATGGTATACAGCAATGCGTCAGCCGATATCAGCTATATTAGCGGTATTATTTCAAGTTGGAGCTTTGGTACCAATAAACAAATGGATAGATAAAATATTTAACGACCCTGAATTAGCAAAACATGTTGATTTATACGTAGATCAAAGCGTATTAAACAGTGATGCGACACTAAAAAGAAAAGCAAAAGCAGAATTAAGTCAACAAAATACCAAAAAACCAAGTTTTTGGAGTCAATTCTCTAAAGGAAGAAAAGCATTTAAAGCAGAAAAGGCAGAATATAAAGCTAAATTAAAAGGATTGGCAGATGAAATAGGAAGCAAACAGCTGGATGATTTAACTAACAGCTTTGAAGCGACCGGAAAAATTAAGATAGGTGACAGATACTTAGACAACAAAGCTCTCGCAAAATTAATCAACCAACAAATTGACAGTTACATAAAAGATGCCAAGGATTTAAAACTTGACAATGATAAATTAACATTCTATTCAAAACGTGCAGACTTGTTGATTAATAATGAAGATAAATTAAAAGAAATATTTAGTTCAGACGTTTTGAACTCCCAAATGAAAAACAATACAGACTTTGAAGGTTTGGAAAAATATTTAAAAGATCTGTTAAACAAAGAACAAAATCCTGAAATAAAAGAAATATTACAAGAATTGTTAGACAGACCTGAAGATGTACGTCTAAGCAGAATAAACAATACATTAAAACGTATAGATTCAATCAAAGATGTCTGCGATGGCAAATATACACAACAAAAATACTTTAAAGTTATGACAGACAGGAATGCCGAACTTGATAAAATAATAACAAAATTCTCATTAGATAAATTAGATCCAAAATCTGCTATAGAAGATAATACAATCAGAACAACAATAGATAAAATAAAGAAAGTATGTTCATTCAAAGAAAATGACAAATTCTTAAGAGGAATACTTCACGATACAGATACATTTAATTCAGATATAGCTAAATTAAGCAAAAAAATACATAAAGATATAATCAAAGGCTATAAAGGATTTGTAAAAAACCACTTTAGCGGAATAAGCCAAATTATCCAAATTTTAATAGGAGTAGGCATAACCTTACCAATAACCTGCAATGCCTTGAACTGGGTATATCCAAGAGCAATGGAATTGTTCTTCCCGAAATTATCAGGAGTAAAGAAAGCTTCTAAGGGAGGTGAAAACAATGGTTAATCCTATAAATAAAGTCGGAGCATATGTAATAGGAGGCGGCTCAAAATTAGCCCCGGTAAAAGCTTTAGCAAATAAATTTGATAAAGATTTTGATAAAACAATCGGAACAGTAACCGTAGCATCAATTATATTAAAAGACGGTATAGGTTGTTATAAATATGTAACCCAAAGTTTAAATAACAAAAAAATTCCTGAAGAAAAAAGAAGATTTGTAGCAGCGTTAGATTTAACAAACGGAGTTTTGATGATTGCGGCACAGATACTTTTATTCTTATTAATGAGAAAGATGTCCGGTCCGCTATTTAACAAACTATTTAAGAAATCATTTAATCCGAAAATCAAAGAAGACATTGCTGCAAAACTACATACAAAACAGATGGCAGAAAATGCAAACCGTACAAGAAAAACTGTATTTGATAAAATATATGATAACGATGTAAAAGCAAAAGCAATGGGAGCATTCAAATATGTAATCGACCTTGCGGCAGCAACTATTATCGGAAAACGTGTTGTAGTACCTTTAATAGCAACACCTTTAGCAAGCAAGGTTGAGAAGAAAATGAATCAAAACCCTAAATTTAATGCAAAAATGCAAGAAGGAAAAGAAAGCTCTGTGGAAGAGAAAAAACCTGAACAAAAGGCTATAGAAACACCCGTAGGAGCAAATCTTGATATAGTAACATCTTCAACCAACCTTTTAAACCCTTACAAACATATTAATCATTAATTTAAAAAATTAACAACCTGAGTCGCAATATCCATTGCGACTTTGGTTTGTGTTTCAATAGTATTAGCCCCCAAATGAGGGACAGCAACAACTTTGTCAGGGAAATTTAATAAAGGACAATCTTTAATATCCGGTTCTTTTTCAAAAACATCAGTAGCGACACCGGAGATTAATCCTTTTTCAAGAGCTTCAGCCAAATCTTTTTCGACAACAAGTCCGCCACGGGCACAATTTATTAATTTAGCCCCCGGTTTCATCAATTTAATGGTATTTTTATTAATAATTCCGGCAGTATCACTATTAAGCGGCAAATGCAAAGACACATAATCACATAACGGCAAAAATTCTTCCAAGGAATCAAAACACACCACATTATCAAGCTTTTTCCTGGTAAAAGCGATAATATTCATGTCAAAAGCCTTAGCATATTTTGCAACACGTGAGCCTATTCGTCCAAACCCGACAATACCGAGTGTTTTTCCGAAAAGATTATTCCCGATAAATTTACTTCTTTCCCATTTCCGTTGAAAAACAGATTCGCAAGCCTGAGGTATATGCCTTGACAAAGCTAAAATCATGGCAAAAGTATGTTCTGCCGTTGCTATAGTATTACCGTCAGGTGAATTAATTACCCGAATATTGTATTTAGCTGCAGCATTCAAATCTATATTATCAAGTCCGGCACCTACTCTGCCTATAATTTTTAATTTTTTAGCATTAGAAAGCACTTTTTCATTAAGATAAGTATGATTTCTTAACAAAATAGCATCAAAATCAGCTATAATTTTGCACAATTCATCCTCAGTTAATGTTTGAATTACAACAGTTTCGAAGTTTGAGGCTCTAAAAACTTCTAATGCGGCATTATTAACATTATCAACAAGTAAAACTTTCATTTAAAAAGGCTTTGTTTGATTTAATTTAAGTCTTAAATCTCTAAATCTTGCTATATCTTCTTGAGTTTTACCGGAATCTTTAAACACAGCTTGCGATACCGGATGAACCATTAACACATAGTCCATGTGAATTTCCAAAAAATTATATCTGCGTGGAGATTGATTAGAATTTCTAGGGAAAATTTCAGCGTTAGTAACTGCCAAAAAGCGTCTTTCTCTATCATTCAGCAAATCTGTCAACTCACGATTAGTATTTGTGTATTTTGAAACGTGAACAGTACCTTTAATATCATGGTCAGCAGTCAATATGCAAACTTCTATAGGAACTGTATCAATATTTTTAGCCATATTATTACCTCATTAAAAAAAGTATATTATATTTTCAACAAATTGTCAAAATATTAAATCTTGTCAACACGTTTATGTAATCTTGCCCCGTAAGCTTCATGCACATCTACAATAGACATAAAAGCATTCGGATCAATTTCTCTGACTATTTCCTTCATGTTAGACATTTCAAGACGGGAGATTATGCAGTAAATAAGCATTTTATCTTTTTTGGAATATCCGCCTTGACCATATAAATATGTAATACCGACATCTAATTTATCGATTAAAGCCTGTCCTATTTCATAGGACTTATCGCTTATAATTCGAACAGCTTTAGAACTGTTAAGCCCTTCCATGACAATATCAATAACTTTATAAGCAATAAAATAAGTAAGCATAGAGTACATTGCTTTACCCCAGCCGAAAACAAACCCGGCACCGCAATAGATGAATATATTAAGTCCCATAATAAATTCACCGACCGATAATCCCCATTTTTTTGACAAAACGAGGGACAGAATCTCTGTACCATCAAGCGAGCCTTCGTTTTTCAGGATAATACCGACTCCCGCTCCTAAAATTATACCGCCGAATACAGTTGCCAACAGCAAATCATTTGTTGCATAATGGCCGTGGAATAAATTTAGAGCTAATGCGAACATAACAATAGCATAGAAAGTTTGTAACACAAACTTTTTACCCATTTTGGTGAATGCAAGGCAAAGAAACGGGAAATTTATAACCATAACGATAAGTCCCAAATTTTTACCTGACAAATAACTGGCAATCATGGAAATACCTACAACACCGCCATCAATAATATTATTTGGGGCTAAAAACCCTTCAATAGCAGCCGCTGCAATAAAAGCTCCTATCGTCAAAAATATCATTTTCCGAAATAACATTGCAAGTTTAATTTTTACCGGTATTTTTTTCATATTATTTTTTCTTCAAACTAATAAAATTATTTAACTTAAAAACAGTTTTATCTTCCTCAATTTGTTTGACCCCGAGAATATTTTCCAAATCAACTTTTAAAGTAACCAGATCATCGTATTTTTTCAAGGTGCCGTCAACACAAACCGAAACATCACCTGTTTCTTCAGACACGACAAGACAAGCAGCATTGCTCACTTCAGACATTCCTATGGCAGCTCTGTGGCGTGTACCATATTTCCAGCTTAATTTTGGATCTTCTGTTAAAGGAAGCAAAACTCCGGCTGATATAATTTTATCACCGTTTATTACAACAGCCCCGTCGTGCAAAGGGGTATTTGGATGAAAAATTGTCAGTAAAAGTTCTGTCGAAACATCCGCATTTAATTCAGTACCGACATCGTAATATGTATTGCTTAAATCATCCTGAAACACTATCAGAGCACCGGTATGGGATTTTGAACAAAATTTTACTGTTTCCAAAATTTCTTTCACAACATCAATTTTTTTATCAATGTTGTTTTTATTGTTGTTATTAAAAAGTTTATTTACAAAATCTACCTGTCCCAAAAATCCTAAAAACCTCCGCAATTCCGGCTGGAATATGACTATCAGACTTAAAGAAACAAAAGTTACAATTGTTTTTAAGAAAACACCGAGGATATTCAAATTAAATCTTATTAAAATCTCGCTTATAATCCATAAAAATATTAGGAAAAAAGCACCTTTAACAAATTTTTCGGACTGGGTATTTTTAATAAATTTATTATACAAAAAGTACAAAATTACAGCAATAATAAATATTTCAACTATATTTATCCAGTTAAAAGACAAATCCATCATATTAAATAAACTAAAAATATAAGCTGAAATATCTGATATCATATTACAATCCTGTCATGAGAAATTAAATCATCCAATGTCTCTCTCTTTACTATCATATCAGATTGTGAATTATTTACAAGTACCATTGCGGGTTTTTGTACTCTATTATAATTAGAAGCCATTGAAAAATTATAAGCACCGGTGTTAAAAACGCATAAAATATCGTTTTTTTGCGGATTTGGAAGTTCAATATTTTTTATTAAAATATCTCCGGATTCACAAAATCTTCCTGCAATTGTAACTTTTTGTAAAGAGTCTAAATCAAAAGGTTTATTAGCAATAACCGCAGAATATTTTGAGTTATACATGGACGGTCTCGGGTTATCAGCCATACCGCCGTCGACAGCAACATATTTAGTACCATTTGGAACTTGTTTTGAGGCTCCGATTTTATAAAGGGTAGCACCGGCAGGTGAAACAATGCTTCTGCCCGGTTCTAATATTAATAAAGGCGGATTAATTTTATGTTTTTCAATAACTTTATACAGCTTAGAAAGAATCACATCAGCGATTTCATCAATAGACGGCGGGCAGTCATCTTCGGTATATTTAACGCCCAAACCTCCGCCAAGATTAATTTCATTAAGATTAAGCCCGAATTTTTTATTAAGTCTTACAAGTTCATCGACAACAATTTCAACCTCATCGCTATAAACCTTTGTTTCAAAGATTTGAGAGCCAATATGTGCGTGAAGTCCGTGCAAACGTAAATTTTTCTTTAAAATAATTTCAACTGCCTCATCAATACCGGACATATCAAATCCGAATTTTGAATCCAGGTGACCTGTTTGAATATATTCATGCGTATGGCATTCTATGCCGGGTGTAATTCTCAGCAAAATATCAGCATTATCCAGCATTGAAAGTTCTGTAAAATTATCGACCGAGATTCTGCCTACACCAAGTTTTAAAGCCAAATCAAGTTCTTCTTGAGATTTGTTATTGCCGTTGAACAAAACCTTTGACATATCTGTTTTTGCTTTATAAACAGTATAAATTTCACCTGCTGACACAACATCAAATCCAAATCCTTCAGATGCAATAATCTGAGATGTTGCAAGTGTACAAAGAGCTTTTGAGGCGAACATAAACCGGACATTTTCATATTTTGAAAATGCACGTTTGTAATCACGACATACAGCTCTTATTGTTTGCTCATCAATAACATATAAAGGTGTTCCGTACTTTTCTGCCAATTCAACAGTATCACACCCGCCTATAAAAAGATGTTCTTTTTCTTCTGTTGTAATTGGTCGGATTAACTGATTTGCTGTCATAAATTTATAATAAATAAATCAGAAAAAATTTTCAAGCAAAAATGCAGCACATAAAATTAAAGTAAACCAGCTTGTTATATTTCGGGAAAGATAAAGTCTTAAATAAAAACTTTCTGTTCCTTCCTGCTTAATATGCTCCCAGTTACCCAAAGGATAATTCCACCAGTATAAATCCGGCACAAAACTTTTATCTTGATTATAAAGCTTCAAAGACTTATACAAAAGAAATATAAACGGAATAACCAAATACGAAGCCAAAACAAAATAATTATCCGACATAATTCCGAAAATCGTTATAAATATATAGCCAACAGCATAAAAAGTAATCAAAGCATTCAATGCGTCGTCTTTATTTTTGAATGAACAAGCAAGAGTTTTTTTATGTGAACACAAATCTCCGTCATAATCCAAAATAGTATGCGTAAACAAAAAAGCAATAACAAACATACAGACACCGAGAGATAAAACAAACACATCCGGTGAAAACTCTCCCTCCATAACATAATAAACGCCTTCAAATAACAAAGGTCCGTACATAATTCCTACAGCAAATTCTCCAAGGCCGATAAGAGTAAATTTAGAATAAAATATTACAAATATACTTGCAAGAAGTGCAATCAAAATAACGCCCTCTCCGCACAAAAAAGTAAGCAAAATTCCAAAAAGCACAGCCACAGAGAGGCACACCAAACCGGCTTTAAGCATACCATTATGGGAAATAAGGCCGTCGGTTATGAATTTACATTTACAAATTTGAGCTGATTTAAGGTATTTTTCGTCTTTAGACAAAACCTTAAAGTCATTATAATCATCGAAAATATTAGTAGCAAGGTGAGCAAAACAAACACCCAAAAGAGCTAAAATTCCATAAAAAATATTTCCATCCAAAGAATAAACAAACACAACAAGCCAGGACATAACAGTAACCGGCAATGCGAAAGCTCTTGAACAATTCCACCAAAATCTGAATTTTTCCATCATAATAATATATTTCCTAATCCTGCAACGGTTTCATAGCTGGCACCGGCTTCGAGGACTTCTTCGGCTGTAACTCCAAAAAGCGTAATAAGAGCGTATGCATCATTATCGCCATTATTAAGCATATCAGCAACGGCTTTAACGGCCTCAGAACGTGAGAGTTTAGAGAACCTGTCATTAATACCCAAATGCAAACTTCTTTTTTTAGCTTTTCCCATTAAAACTCCTTATCGCTAACAGTGCAGCTCCTATCATTCCTGCGTAATTTTCAAGAGAGGCTTTTACAACCTTCAACGGTGTAGTTACGATTTCACCGTTAACCTTATCGGTCAAATAATCCGTATCAACAAACTGTGCCATTGAACCTGACAAAACTATAACGTCAGGGTCAAATATATTAGCAAGTCCGACAAGTCCGGCTAAAATATCATTTTGCCATCTGTTAAAAATTTCCTGCATTAATTTATCAGATTTATTTTTTCCTTCAATTATATCGTAAGTAGTTATATCAGGATTTTTGGACATCTCAACACCGGTAAGCCTGAGCCCGTTGCCGGAAGCATAAATTTCAAAACAATCCCAAGCTCCGCAAGTACATTTGCGATGTTTATCCAAACGCATTTTAAAATGCATTTCCCCCGCCGCACCATTTTTACCTTTTAAAAGTTTGCCGTCCACAATAATTCCGCCGCCAACACCTGTTCCAAGTGTTAACATTATCGAATTTGAAAAACCTTTTGAGGCTCCTATTTCATATTCTGCCCAGGCCGCACAATTTGCGTCATTTTCGACAAATACAGGCTTATTACTCAATGACCGAAAATCTGTCTTTGGATAATCCTTTGCTATATTGCCGGTAGAACCTAAAATCCCTGTATTAGTGTTATTCACCGCTCCACAAGTAGAAAAAGCAATATAATCGACCTGATTTTCGTAATTCGAAATTATAGTTCTGAATGTTTTAATAATATCATCATATGAAGACGGTGTAGAATGCTTTTCAACGTCAGAAACCAGCTCACCGTTGGCATTAACAATGGCATTATAGATTTTCGTACCGCCGACATCAATAGCAAGAACTTTTTTCACTTGCTCCCCCTTTGAACAAATCTTTTAGTAATAAGCTGCGGACGAGTAATAGCCGACCCGATAACAACACAATGAGCACCGAGTTCAAAAGCCCTGTCAACGTCTTGCGGCTCCCAAATACGTCCTTCCAAAACAACCGGAATATCAACTGCTTTAACAAGCTTTTCAAGTAACGGGAAATCAGGCCCGGCTGGAGAATTCGCTGATTCAAGCGTATATCCTGCAAGTGTTGTTGACAAAATATCCGCACCGCTTTCAAAAGCTTTTATTCCTTCTTCAAGCGTTGAAATGTCTGCCATTGCAATACGTTTGTTTATATGGATATATTTAATCATCTCGGAAAGCTTATCCGCTCTCGGTCTTTGCGTACCATCAAAGGCAATAACATCTGCTCCGGCCTCCACAAGTGAAATAACATCATTTAACGTTGGGGTTATATATACAATCTCCTTGTAATTTTGAGGAATAATATCGGGTTTTGTAATCCCGATAACAGGCACATCAAAAAGAGTTTTAGCGTTTTTAACATCCCTGACCCCGGCAACCCTCAAACCTCCGGCTCCGCCTTTTACTACTGATTTCATCATTGCGGCCATGCATTTTTCCAAATACAACGGTTCACTGGGCATTGCTTGAACCGACACCACTACCTTGTTTTTTAAACGCTCCAGTACATCCATATTTGCATTATAACCCAAAAAAACTTTTTTGCGATATAATACTAAAAAGAGGTAACAAAATATGAAAAAAATTAAATATCCGTATTTAACACAAGAAGTAGAAGTTTATAAACGTGAAAACGGTCACACAATTGTTTTAGCACATAAAGAAGGCATTTTAGCCAACATAAGCACCTGGGTTAATACAGGTTTAATAAATGAAAATGACACTAATAACGGAATTTCACATTTTTTAGAACATTTAATGTTTAAAGGTACACATAAGCATAAAGCAGGAGAATTTGACAAAATTCTTGAGGCAAAAGGAGCTATTGTTAATGCTGCAACCTGGAAAGACTATACTTTTTACTACGTAACTCTTCCAAAAGGCAAAAATTGTGAAGATTTAAAATTAGCGATAGAACTCCATGCTGATATGATGCTTGATCCTATTTTACCAGAAGAAGAAATCGGAGCACCTTTTGATATTAATGATAAAACTGTTACTGATAAGCGTGAACGCCACGTTGTTATTGAAGAAATAAGAATGAGAAAAGATCAATCCTGGACAAAAGTTTATAACGCTTGTAATTTCAACATGTACACAAAACATCCGTATAAACGGGATGTTATAGGTACTCCCGAAATCATTTCAAAATTAACACGGGATGACATAATGAATTATTACCAAACTTTCTATACCCCGGCTAATATGACAACAATTATAGTTGGAGATTTTGACCACAAAGAAATATTGGAAAAAGTAGAAAAAGAATTCAACTTCAAAAACCGCCAAAATCATCCGGTTAATATTAATGAACCTGACAAACCTGTGTCTGCTCAGGTCGAAGAAACTTCACATATCAAAACTTCATATGCCATGTTTGGCTGGCTCGGGCCTAAAGCCTCTGACTTGAAACAAACAATTTGTCTTGATTTGGTAAGTATAATATTTGGTGACGGCACAAGTTCAAGACTGTACCAAAACCTGATTGAAAAACCCGTTGAACCGGTATTTAATATGATAAATTCAGAACATTATCAATTCAAAGACGGAAACAATTTCTTTATTCAAGCTAACTTTAAATCCGATAAAAAAGACGAAGCTCTTAATTTAATAAAAAAAGAACTTAATAACCTTTTAACAGAAAAAATAACCGAAGAAGAATTACAAAAAGCAAAGAAAAAAACTAAAACAAGATTTGCTTATGCAGCAGAAACCGTTTCGGAAATAGGAGAAACAATAGGTTACTATTCTACTGTTTGCGGCGATTTAAAGCTGATTGAAGAATATTTAAGCGACCTTGAAACAATTAACGTTCAAGATTTGGAAAACGCAATCAAAAAATATTTACCGCTTGAAAACGCTGTCATTTCTACTCTTATTCCCGAAGACTGTACAAAGTAAAAAACATGTGTTATAATAAACTGTGTAAGGAGAAAAAATGTCAGTAATTCAAGCCGTATCAAATGCTTATTATACTATAATGAGTCATAATGCCGCATATTCTATGATGCAAAACAATATGGCTCGAATGAGTCTTTTGAATAATCTTAATTTTCAAGGTTTATACCAGGCTGACAAATATCTTGCACTGCAAAATTTAAATAACCAATTGATGTATAAAATTGCAAATTCTTGCTTGGAAAATAAAAAATTAAACACTTTAGCTTAAAGCATTTCCATTGGTTCAATAATAAAATCTATCAAAACAGTACCCTTTGTTTCAAAAGCTTTTTCTAAAGCCGGTAATATTTCGTCTTTTTTGTGGACTCTAAATGCTTTTAAATCATAGCTTTCAGCAATTTTCAAGAAGTCAGGATTAGAAATTTTTGTTTCAAAATATCGACCGCCGCACTGTTTTTCCTGAAGCTGCCGTACCATACCCAAATATCCGTTATTTAATAAAATAATTTTAACAGGTAAATTATAATCCCGGCACACCGCCAATTCCTGCATATTCATTTGAAAAGAACCATCTCCGGCAACACAAACAACAGGTTTTGAGCTATCTGCAACGCAAGCACCTATTGCAGCAGGAAAACCAAATCCCATTGTTCCTAATCCGCCCGATGTTAAAAACTTTAAAGGTTTCCTGAATTTTAAATACCTGGCCGCCCAAAGCTGATGCTGGCCAACCTCTGTTGTTACGGTCAAATCTTTATCCGCTATAAATTTTTGAAGTTCTTGCATTACCTCAAAAGATTGAAGCCGATTAGATTTATAATCTGATTTTTTATTTAACTCTTTTAACCTTTGGTAGTCGCAGAATTTAGATAAAGGTTTGGAATTTTCAATCATATCTTGAAGTATAATTTTCGCATCACCGCAAATTGACATATAGGCTGATTTTTTATCGAGTTCTTCTTTGTTTATATCAAGCCGGATAATTTTCTTTTCAACATTATCAAAACAGCAGGTAATTCTATCATTAAATCTTGCTCCCACTGAAAAAATCAAATCCGCTTCTCTAATAGCCTGATTTGCAGCATTATCTCCAAAAATTCCTATCATACCCAAATAATTTTCATCAAGCTGATCATAAACACCAAGCCCCATAATTGTTGAAACAACAGGCAAATTTAACAATTTAGCTAAAGTTCGAACTTGTTGATATGCTCCGACAGAGCCGCCGCCCGTAACCATTACCGGAAATTTAGCCGATTTTATTTCGTTTAGAACAGGCATAACATCAACTTTTGGAAATACCGATTCAGATTTTACAATATTCCCATCAAAAACGGTTTCTTCATATAAAACATTTTTAGCAATATCAACGACTACAGGACCTTTTTTACCGTCCATAGCTGTATTGAATGCTTTAACAAGAGTTTGTTCAAGAGTATCCGCCTGTTTTATTTGGAAAACAGCTTTGGAACAAGGCTTTGTAATATCGCATATATCGGCTTCCTGAAAAGCATTCTGACCTATTAATTCTTTAGAAACCTGTCCGGTTAATATAACGAGAGGAAATCCGTCAAGATAAGCATTCGCAATACCTGTCACAGTGTTTGTGGCTCCGGGGCCTGAAGTTACCAAAACAACACCCGGTTTTCCCGTAACCCTGGCATATCCTTCTGCTGCATGCACAGCTGCTTGTTCGTGACGAACTAAAATATGTTTTATATCTTTTTGTTTATAAAGCTCATCATAAATTTTTAAAACAATTCCGCCGGGGTAACCAAATATTGTATCTGTTCCAAGTCGTTTTAATGTTTCTATAATAACCTTTGCACCGGTAATCTTTTCCATAACTCTATTTTATCACGAATATAATTTTTATGATATAATCACAATATGGCAGAAAAAATTATTATATTTTCAGGAAAACAATACTCAGGCAAGGACACAGCGGCAAAAATTATGCTGGACAAAATGTCAGATTTCAAACGCTGTGCAATGGGTGACATTATTAAATTAACTTACGGTAAAGAAAAAGGTTTAACATATGACGAAATTGAAAAAAATAAACCTTTATACAGACAGGATTTAATAAATTTAGGCAACTGGGGCAGAGCACAGGACCCTGACTTTTGGCTAAAAAAAATTCTTGAACAACCCGGAAATATTATTGTTACGGATGTAAGAGTTCCGCACGAATACGAAATATTTAAAAATGCTGGAGCTATTGCAATAAGAGTTGAGGCCACACGTGATGTACGTGCAGGCAGGGGTGATTTAATCGGAGAAAACGATATTACTGAAACAGGACTTGATAACGTCACTGATTGGGATTATATCATTGAAAACAATTCCGATTATGAAACTTTAAAAAATAATGTTAACAAAATTATTGAGGAAATTCATGGCAGGGGATTATAAAAAGCTTTTAACCAAAAAGAAACTGTCATATTGCAACATAAATACAATGGGTGTTAACATTGACAAAAACGAGTATTATGAAATAATTTTATCAAATTCAGCACATCCCGATGATATTAAAACAACTAAAAAAAATAATAGACCAATAAAAAAAAGCCCCTGAGGGCTTTTTTATTATTCACTAATCAATTCGTTCCATAATTTTTTCTTATGTTCGATTTTTTTCTGAGCAGCTTCACGTTTTTTCTGTTGTTCTGCTTGTTGTCTTTCTCTTTCAAGTCTAGCTTGTTCTTGTTGTTTTCTGTAAGCTTCTTGTTTTTCAGTTAAAGGTTTTGTAACTTCAGCTTCTTTTTTGTTAACTTTGTCAGCAGCCTGCTGAGCCCAATCACCTAAAGGACCTGCCATTACGGCTGTTGATGTTGCAAACATAAGTAACATTGAGTAAATTAATGCTTTTTTCATAATTTTTCTCCTTATTCTTCTAGTAATTGTCTTAAAAGCTCACGTTTTTCTTCCAAACGTTTTTGATGAGCTTCATAAATTTCTTGCCGTTCTTGCTGCTGCTTTAGAATCTTTTCATCTCTAGCTCTAAGTTTTTCTTCGTATTTTCTCTGTTGTTCATCCATTTTCTTTTGTTGTGCATCTATCTTTGCATCAATATCGTTATTAAATTTCTACAATCTGTCAAAAAACGAAGAAACCGGATTTTCTGCAGCTGAGCATGGCAGATATGATAACATAATTATAGCTGTTAATACAATTAAAATTTTCTTCATCAGCAATCCTTTCAAAAAAATTATACCAAATTTTTTAATACTTGGCAATTATTTCATTAATACCTTTTTTAGCAACATTATAAATTTCAAGCATATCATCATATTCAAAAGCACCGCCTTCGGCAGTTGTTTGGAACTCTACGATTTTACCGCTTTTGGTCAAAACTACATTTGAATCTACTTGAGCACGGCAATCTTCTTCGTATTCCAAATCCAGGCGTACTTCACCATCAACAATTCCTGCTGAAATAGCTGCTACAGGCTCTACTATCGGATTTTCTTTTAAAATACCTTCTTGAATAAGTTTTTCCACAGCCAGTGACAATGCCACAAAACCTCCGCAGATACTTGCAGTTCTTGTACCTCCATCCGCTTGAATGACGTCAGCATCTATTGTTATTGTTATTTCAGGCATTTTATTTAAATCAAGACCGGCTCTAAGGCTTCTGCCTATTAATCTTTGAATTTCCTGCGTTCTTCCCGAAATTTTTGTACGTTCTCTTTGGCATCTCGTATTGGTTGAGGCCGGTAATAATGAATATTCAGCAGTAAGCCAGCCTCGGTTATCCTCCATCCATTTCGGCTTTGTTTTTTCGACTGACGCTGTTACTATTACCTTTGTATCGCCAAATTCCGCTAATACCGATCCGTATGCGTGTTTGGTATAGTTCTTTGTAAATTTAATTTCTCTTGTTTCATCATTTTTTCTGTTTTTTCTCATCATTTTACCTCTTCATAATCCCACATGTATATTTGTCCGCAATACCGGCATACTGCATGCTCGTTCATAAACCTTAAATCCGGTACAAATTTATATCCGTCAACAGTTATTTCTATATCTCCCGATTTATTGTATTGCATCTCAAAATGTTTATTCCCCTTGTAATCAGGCGAAAACATTAATTCAAATTTATCAATAGATTTGCAATTTTTACAGACGAACATTACTTTTTCCTGCTGCTCAAATTTTTATACCATATTGTCCAAACTGCACTTCTTAACGGTAATGTCAACATTGATACTATATAACAAGTCGACATATATATAGTTCCATTTGCTATTTCCAACGGCGTATATCTTATACTATCCGGAATATAATTCTGTGCAAACATTTCCAAATATCCACGGAAAAAATAGTTTATTTTAATAACTTCAAACAAATAATTTGCCAAAATAGGAAGCAAGTAATTAGAAATCAGACCAAGAATTATCATTATTAAAAATGTTCTTGCAAAATTACCCTTTATAAGATTAAAGCTGCGTTTAAAGCATTGAATTATGCTCGCATCCTTTTCAAAAGTAAATACTTGATAAACTAAAATAAAATAAACAAAAAATACTGCCCCGATTATCCAAAAAAACGGCAGCAAAGATAATGAAAGCAATATACTAATGCAAAGTAAAAACACTACATATTTAAAAGTTCGCTGTGTGATAACGTCTTTATGCGATTTTATGTCATACAACCTGCCATTAGTTAATAAAGCCTCTGTCATTGAGTTCAAAGCACCATACGCTACCATTAACTCCCAAACAGATTTAAGCATTATTATTAGCCCCGGAAGCATTAGCAAGAATACTAAAATTGTATAATACTTAATTGTTAATACATTTAACAGAACACTTTGATAATTAACAGCAACCATCAACAATCCAAAAATTAAGATAGTGCCTAATAAAGGGCCAAATGTAGGTAAAAGCATATACAAACAGAATTTTCCTATATTTTGGAAGTATAATTTAAACCCGAGACCCAACACATTCCATACATTATTTTTAATTTTAGACATATTTTCTCCTTTGATGTATACTAATTATACAAAAACAATGATTAATTACAAAGAATTAATAAAAAATTTTACACAGGAAGATTATAAAAACAATCTTGTAAATTTACATATTCACACGACTTATTCAGACGGTAAAGGTGATTTTAATTCGCTTATAGGGCAGTCAAAAGATTTTAAAGCCATATCCATTACAGATCACAACACGGTTCAGGGATATTTAGAAAACCCTATAGCTGAAAACGTAATTCCGGGCGTAGAATTTGACGTATGGTGCGGATATGTTTTTATGCATCTTTTAGCATATGGTATTGATGTTAAATCAGAGGCACTCAAGCCTTTTCTTGCAAAATCTAAACGTGAAACAGAACTTGATATAGTCAGAATTTTTTCAAGAC
Source organism: Candidatus Gastranaerophilales bacterium (assembly GCA_944323365.1). Lineage (GTDB taxonomy): Bacteria > Cyanobacteriota > Vampirovibrionia > Gastranaerophilales > Gastranaerophilaceae > SIG32. The sequence continues at coordinate 6,667 of CALUSG010000027.1, read as the reverse complement.
GTGACATTAAAAAGCTTATATCCGCAATACACGATGCCGGAGGGATAGCAGTTATTGCACATCCTGCCTGCTGCTGGGCTTTTAGTCTTAACAGATTTTTCAAAAAGCTTAAATCCTTAGGGCTTGATGGAGTAGAAGTTTTTTACCCGTACAGCAGACACAGAGGGATAATAAAATTTCATACTATCAACTCTGTCAAACAAGCTGCCATAAAGCATAATCTAATAATGACCGGCGGCAGTGATTTACACGATTTAACAATTTCTAAGCACTCTTAGACATTTTGCCGTAAAAATTCTTCGATAAATCCGTCCAAATCGCCGTCCATAACAGCTTCGACATTACTGCATTCAAAGCCTGTACGATGGTCTTTAACCATTTTATACGGATGAAAAACATAAGAACGACTTTGAGAGCCGAAATTTATATCAACGTTTTCACCTTTAAGTTCGGCGAGTTTTTTTTCGTGTTCAGCCTGACGCATAGCCAAAAGTTTTGCAGCGAGCATTTGCATAGCATTTTCTTTATTTTGCAGCTGCGAGCGTTCTTGCTGGCATTTAATAACAATACCTGTAGGTTTGTGCAAAATTCTTACCGCAGTTTCGACTTTATTAACATTTTGGCCGCCGGCTCCTCCTGAACGCATGGTATCGATTTCCAAATCCTCGGGCGGAATTGTAATTGTTTTTTCATAATCTTCAATAATTGGAGAAACTTCAACCGATGCAAAGCTCGTTTGTCTTTTACCGTTTGCGTTAAAAGGTGAAATTCTAACCAATCTGTGAACTCCTTTTTCTGCTTTTGCATAACCGTATGCATATTTGCCGGTTATTTTAATAGTAGCAGACTTAATTCCGGCTTCTTCACCATCGAGTTTATCCATCAAATCTACTTTCCAGCCGCGATTTTCTGCCCAGCGGATATACATTCTTAAGAGCATACTTGCCCAATCCTGTGCATCTGTACCGCCGGCTCCGGCGTTTATTGTTAAAATCGCATCCGCCTCATCATATTCACCGCTCAGCATCATTTGAAGTTCATAGCTGTCAAGCTCTTTTTCAAGCTTTAATATGTTTTCATAGCTCTCATTAATCAATTCAGCGTCCTGAATTTCCAAAGCTATTTCTGCATCATCCAGTATTGACTGCCAATTTGCCAAATTCTGCAATTTTTCTTTAATATCTTTTATCTCTGTACCGAGTTTGGATACTTTGGTTTTATCCGACCAAATATCAGGAGATTGCATTTGTTCTTCCAAACCGGTTAATTTTTTCCCTAAACCTTCCGGGTCAAAGACACTCCTTTATCTTATTAACACGGGGAATTATATTATTTAAGATTTGTTTTAACTCTGTTTCCATAAACACAGTTTATTATAAACGTAACAATATTGCAATTATTCACAAAAAATGCTAATATAGACAAAAAAAGGAGAGTATATGATATTAGAGGCATTGACAAAAATTTTTAAAATTGAAAACAGTTATATCAAACATATGATTTTATTCTGCTTAACAGGTATACCGACAATGTTATCACTATCATTGGGAGATATAAGCAAAATGCCTCATATATCTTCTGCTACTTTTTGGATGAGTATGCTGGGTTTCCTTTTAATTTTTGTGGCCTGGATATATTTATGGGGTTATCTATTTGATTTTATCCGTAACACTCTTGATAAATCCAATGAACAGTTAATGCCGGATTTTAGCTTAAATCAATTTAAATCATTTTTTAAAGCTTTACCGTTATTGCTAGTTTGGGGATTTTATATTATTTTATTATTTGCTATTGCATTTATTATCAAAATCAAATTGACACAAAATTTTCCGATTTATAATTACGATATAAACATACTGGCTATAATAGCATTAATTCCTGTGCTTATCATATCCGTAATGTTTCCGTATTTAGCAATAAAATTTGTAAAAAAACAATCCGGAGTTTATGATATATTATTACCTTTTAAATATTTAACTCTGGCATTTATGGAAACACTTTGGCTACTAATCAGAGCGTTGCCGTTAATTTTACTTTTCACGTTCATCGAATTTTTAAGTAACACTTGCCTGAGCAGTATTATGACATACCTTTTCTCTGCTTTATCAAGTTATATTTCAACAATAACTCTATTTGCATTATATTATTGCTATGCTGATATATATAGAGAAAAAATAGAGCCAAACGACTAAAAAATCATTTTTTGGCAGTGCCATTTTTGGGAAAGTTTTTCAAATAAAATATCAGCACTGTCATCAACGACTTCTAAGAGCACAATGCCTGAATTTAGGCAGCCAAAAGTTTCGTGAAGTCCTATACGAGTTCTAATTCCGCAGCCGAATTCCGTCAAAATATTTTGGAATTCTATAGCATTTTCACGTCTGTTTTGAAGTTCAACACCGATTATTGTTTCCATATTTGCCTCCGATTTAATTATAAAACAGGGCAAAAAAAAGGACAGTACCCTATCAGGCACTATCCGAATCTTTTTCAATTTTTTTTGCTATTCCAGAAGATCCTTTTTCTTGAGATTATGAACCACGGCATCCACAAGGAGCTCATAAGACTTCATATTCTCAATATTAGGAAATTCTGCCTTAAGTTGTTCTCTTACCATAGCTTCCAGCTCACGTTCAGCGTCCATTGACTTCAAATCAACTCCGCTGACCATCTGTATATAATCTTTGGATTTTTTATCAGTATTAGAAAATTTCAGCCACCTTAATTTAGGACTCAAAGTATCTTTTAACTTTTTAACTATTTTTAAATTTCTGAAATTATCTGCCATCACTACCTCAATACTACTTACACTATTTTAAAGTATACTCAAGGAAAATATTTACTGTTTTTACAATTTTATTTACAAAACTTTATAATTTACTGAAATCAGCGATATAGTCGTACTTTTGTTTTAAAAGAGAAACAAGAGCCAATCTATTTTTCTTAACATTTTCGTCTTTATCCATAACGAGAACGTCATCAAAGAACTTTTCGACAGCCGGATTAATAGCCTCCAGTGCCTCAAGATAAGCATTATACTTAAAATTCATGTTAATAGAGTTAACAGCTTCAAAAAGCACGTTTTCGGCATGCTCTTTAAACAATGTCGGATTAACCGGACAAACAGACGGATAATCTTTAAGAATTCTGATAACCCTGTTGGCACTTTCAAGCAGCTGCGGGCAATTAAAAGCAGCAACCGCCTTAACTTTTTCAATATAATCATTCAAATTAACCAAAGGATTATTAGCACATGCTTCAAGAATATTTTTAGGATATTTATCAGAGAGCATGATAATTAGCCTTTGGACAAAAAATTCTTCTACTTCGTTAGCACAATCTTTTTTCACCGGAAGCAGCTCGAGAGTCTGAGCAATATATTTTTTGAGATTAACATTAAGCCCTGCATCAAGAACTGTTCTCATGACCCCTAAAGCGGCACGTCTGACACCCAAAGGGTCGGAAGATCCGGTAGGTTTTTTACCATCAGCGAAAACCGCACAAATATTATCTAATTTATCTGCAATACCGACGATTTGGCCTTCAATAGCTTTAGCTGTTTCACTTTCAGCGTTAATCGGGAAATAGTGTTCTTTAATTCCCAAAACGACTCTATCGTCTTCTTTAGCGACTTTAGCGTAGTCTGAGCCGATAAAGCCCTGAAGTTCCGTAAACTCGAACACCAAAGAGGTCGCCAAATCAGCCTTACAAAGTAATGCAGTTCTTTCAACAGTTGAAGAGTTAACCCCCAAATCCTCAGAAATAGCTTTAGATAATTTGATAATTCTTTGGGTTTTATCGTAAACAGAGCCCATACCTTTTTGGAAAGTCATGCCCTTTAAGTCTTCGACATAATCGCAGAGCGGTTTTTTGGTATCCTCATTAAAGAAGAATACCGCATCATCAAGTCGTGCTTTAATAACACGAACGTTACCGGCTTTAATATTATCGAACTCATCACCGATATAATTTGTCATTGTAATAAATTTATTAATCAGTTTATTATCTTTATAAAGAGCGAAATATCGTTGATGAACAGCCATAACCGTAACCGTCACTTCTTCGGGGATTTGAAGATATTTTTCATCGAATTCGCAAACAACAGCCACCGGATATTCGGTTATAAAAGTAACTTCATCGAGCAAATCATCGGAATATTTAACGACAGCACCGAGTTTTTGAGCTTCTTTATTGGCTTTGTCAATAATAATTTGTTTTCTTTCGTTTTGATCGACAATAACGCAGGCATTACGCATAGTTTCAACGTAATCAGCAGGGTCGCCAATCACAATTTTTTGTTGAGCAAATCTATGTCCACGTGAAAATATTGAAGATTCTTTATCAATAATTTTAATTTTAACTTCATCTCTATCTAGAATAGAAACAATCCATCTGATAGGACGTGAGAATTTATCATCATTATACCCCCAACGCATAAAATGAGAGCCTTGAAGTTTAGTAACAATAAGCGGCACATTTTCTTGCAGGAGTTCAACAACGGATTTGCCTTTAACTAAAATTTTAGCATAGATGTAATCATTTTCGATATAGATATCTTCGGGCTTAAGTCCGTTTTTATTCAAGAACCCGAGGCCGGCTTTTGAAAGTGCACCGGTTTCATCATAAGCAACTTTTTTTATCGGGCCTTTAATAATTTTTTCTTCATCAGGGCTTTTGGCGGAGATTTCATCAACAATAACGGCTAAACGTCTTGGAGTAGCGAACACACGAACTTTATCGAACTTAATTTTATTTATGTTCAAAAAATTTTCAAATCCGATTTTCAGCTGTTCAATTGCTGAAGGTATAAACTTATAAGGTAATTCTTCCGTTCCTATTTCCAATAAATATTTGCTCATACAATATCTCCAAAAAAATTATAGCTAAAAAAAAAACTATTGTAAAGGAAAACACCGCAGAAAAATAACTGCGGTGTCAAACATCCGGGGGGATGTTTATTTAATAAGCTTTTCAAGTTTATCAATACGAGCCTTAAGCTCTGCGTTTTCTTGTTTAAGTGACTGAATTTTCTTGTCATAAGCTGTTAATTTTTCTAAAATTTGCTTAACATCATTAACAAGTCCTTGAACGAGTTTATCAAGCTCTTTAACAGAATTTACAACCGCATAGAACATATCTTCCATACGTATTCTTAAATATCCGTCCTCGTCTTTTTTAACAGCATCCGGAAATACTTTTTGCAAATCCTGTGCTATTACACCAACTCTTGGTGTTTTTTCTTCGTCTTTTTTGAACGTATAATCAAATACTTTTAATTCTCTGACTTTTTCAAGCCCTGCTGTATTCTCGCCATTAACGTTCTTCAATCTGCTGTCACTCAAAAAATCTGTAGAGGGCATTCTTTTCATTGAACCACCTCTAACAGTAAAATTATTTGCAGTTCCGTATTCTAATTCGAAGGTTGATGAAGCTCTATTACCCAATGAAACTATTATACTTTTACTACCTCTTTCACCTACATAAAGAGTATTATTAACTTGAAAAGTTTTATCAACAACTAGCCTACCGGGAATATAGACATATGTATTTGCGTCACCTAAATAAATTACCTTTTCATTATCATTAAGCACAGGTTTATCATAATTTGGTCCTGAACTGCTGCCTATACAAGTTATATTGGACTTATTATTATATACGTTTAGACAGGAATTTGCACCTATTGCTATATTATTACTACCACTTTCATTATTTAACAACGCAGAGCTTCCAAAAGCAATATTGTTTGAACCACTTGTATTACTTGATAATGATTCATAGCCCAAACTTATATTGCCTCCTCCGCTTGTTATTTTTTTTGCAGTTCCAACACCTATTGCAATATTATTTGAGCCCGTAACTAAAGAGTCAACACTACCAGCTAACGCTCCACTTCCAACGGCAACGTTATTATGAGCACCATTACTATTCAATAACGCATGGTAGCCTATGGCTGTATTATTTCCTCCAGTTGTATTATTAAGCATTGTCTCACTTCCGACAGCAACGTTACTAGAACCACCTTGATTATTCATTAATGAATGAAATCCTATGGCTGTATTATTACTTCCTACATCTTTTGCTGCTGACTCATTATAAGTTTCACCAGTTTTAACACCACCTGCTAAAGCATCATTTCCGATTGCCGTATTATAGTTCCCAATAGAATTTAGTGCTAACGCACCATAACCAAATGCATTATTTCCCTCTCCTGTTGTGTTTTTTATTAATGTTTGATAACCTACTGCCGTATTTCCTCCGCCCGTAGTATTATTTTTTAATGATTGATATCCTATTCCAATTAAATTTCCCGTTGAGGTATTAGACATCAAGGCTTCATAACCAATCCCTATATTTGCTCCTCCAATTCTATTATTACGCATACTGCTGGAGCCGATTGCTATGTTATATGAGCCGGTAGTATTGAATTGTAGAGCCCCCAGTGGTGGAAGAGGATCATCTGTAGTCACCATAGTGCTATAATCAGAACCAATCGCAACATTCCTTGAACCTGTGGTATTGAATTTAAGTGAATGTGAACCAATTGCTATATTAGATTTGCCGGTTGTGTTTGATGTTAATGCAGGTGAGCCTATTGCTATATTCAAAGAGCCGGTTGTATTACTATGAAGGGAGCCTGAAGGCAGGGTGTCTGAATCGCTCGAACTTA
>CALUSG010000026.1 GCA_944323365.1 Candidatus Gastranaerophilales bacterium | reverse complement strand
TGATACAGCAGAAGCATATGGACCATTTATAAATGAAGAATTGGTCGGCAAGGCAGTAAAATCATTTAGAGATAAAATAATTTTAACGACAAAATTTGTGCCGGTATTTCAACCAGGACAAGAAATTTCTGAAGGGAAGCTAAGCAAAAAAGGTGTTACAAATGCCCTAAACGATTCATTAAAAAGATTGCAAACAGATTACATTGATATCTACTATGAACACAGAGTTCCTCTAGACAGTAATGTTGAAGAAGTAGCAAGTTGGATGGGAGAATTTATAAAAGAAGGTAAAATTCGTGCATGGGGTCAATCTCAATCAACCGAAGAACAAATAAGAAAAGCACACGCAGTTACACCTCTTACTGCAATTCAAAGTGAATATTCAATGATGGAAAGAATGTTTGAAAAAGATGTTATTCCAGCATGCCAAGAATTAAACATTGGATTTGTAGCATTTTCTCCGATGGCAAGTGGATTTTTAAGTGGCAAATATTCTAAAAATACAGAATATAAAGGTGATGACGTAAGACGTGTCATCACAAGATTTAATCCTGAAAACGTTGAAAAAAATCAACCTTTGCTAGATTTACTAAATGAAGTTGCGGATAAAAAAGGAATAACACCCGCTCAATTATCTTTGGCCTGGATGCTTCATAAATACCCTCATGTAGTGCCAATCCCGGGGATGAGAAAAGACGAAAGAGTTATTGAAAACCTTGGTGCTGCGGATATTAAATTAACAGATCAAGAATTTAATAAGATTGATACTGAATTAAATAAAATTACAATATACGGCAACAGAACCGATAAAGATATTGCTAAACTTGGTTCTGTCAAATCGCAGGACTTTAAAGATTAATAAGTGTAAATAAGCACTTCTTTAAATTGCATTTCATATAAAGCTTTATCTTGTCCGGTATTTCAATACACACTTCAATATAAATACACAAAAAATAAATACAAATAAACTTTAAATTAAAACAGAGGGGAAGGGATTCGAACCCTCGGTGGAATTGCTCCCACACAACCTTTCCAAGATTGCACCTTAAACCTCTCGGACACCCCTCTATTGATTTTTATGGGTTTCAATTTTTTATTGTCAATTTGTGCTCATAAATTATAATATCACAAAAATTTATTCTGCATTATTTTTTTATTAAAAACGGCATATGTACAGAATAAAAAAGCCTATCTTTTACAACTTGACACCTTAAAAAAATCAACTAAAATGAAGTATAGAAACGTACATGGTATTGCAGGAGGTATTACATGATAGAAATAAAGCAAAAAAGGGCTCTCCCCCCCCCGTCTTGTGCTTTTAAAATATTTTCAATTTAATGATCAAATAAAATTAGATTTAAAAATAACCAGAGCCTTTACACTTGCCGAAGTCTTAATTACGCTTGGTATTATTGGAATTATTTCAGCTATAACTATTCCAACACTTATAATAAAATACCAAAAAATGGTAACCCTCAATAAATTAAAAAAGACCTATTCAATTCTCTCACAGGCTTTAATGCAGTCAGAGAGCTATAATGGATCTTCAGCAAGTTGGATAACTTCTTCCGCAAGCCAATATTTTCATATATACTGGGAACCATATCTTAAAACAAGCACGATTTGTACGATACCAAAATGTGGATATAGTTCAACCACTCCTTGGAAATACAAAAACGGTCAGGATTATATTTTAGATGTTTCGCAACCAAAGTTAAGACCCTCTTTTTATCTCGCAGATGGAACCTTCGTCATGTTCAGATTTTACAATACTGCCAAATATAATCAAAACATATTTGTAGATATAAATGGTCCTCAAAATCCAAACACATTAGGAAAAGACGTTTTTCTTTTTTACGTTGATCAATATAAACACAGAATAATACCCGGGATATGGGACAACATAACAAAAGAGGAGATAATAAATAATTGTAAAGAACACGGCTCTACCTGTTCAGCATTAATTATGTATGAAGGATGGCGGATAACAGATAATTACCCCTGGTAAAAACAATAATACTAAAATTATTTATTTTATACTAAAATAATTTTATGCAAAAAATTATTAATAAAAATCAAAATGGACTAAAAGGTGCCATAACAATACCTGCAGACAAATCTATTTCTCACAGAGCAGTTATCCTTTGTTCTCTAGCAAAAGGCAAATCAATAATTAAAAATTTTTCCAATGGTAAAGACCCTGTTTCATCTCTAAAAATTTGCAAATCACTTGGAATAGACATTAATTATATAAACTCTAACGAACTTAGTATAATTTCTGACGGTAACTTATCAATACCCCTCGAAAATTTATATTGTGGTAATTCAGGTACAACTATGCGTTTAATGGCCGGAGTTTTAGCAGGACAAAATTTTAATTCGACTTTAACAGGTGATGAAAGTCTTTCTAATAGGCCAATGAAAAGGATTATTGAACCTTTATCACTAATGGGTGCAGATATTAAATCAAAAAATAACAAATCTCCTTTAAAAATTTACGGTAAGAAGCTACATGGCATTAATTACAAATCTGAACTTGCTTCTGCACAGGTAAAATCCTCTATACTACTTGCAGGGCTTATGACGGATGGTACAACAAGCTTTACAGAACCAACTCTTTCAAGAAATCATACTGAATTAATGCTTTCTTATATGAATGCGAATATTACAACAAACGGTCTTGAAACATCCATATCTAAATCAGAGCTTGAACCTAAAACAATAGAAATTCCGGGCGATATTTCAAGTGCAGCGTACTTTATTGCAGCCGCTCTCATTGTACCAAACTCTGAAATTATATTAAAAAATGTTGGTTTAAACCCTACAAGAACCGGAATTTTAGAGATACTACAAAAAATGGGAGCTAATATTGAAATTCTTAATCAAAAAAATATTTCAAATGAACCTGTAGGAGATTTAAAGATTAAATACAGCCAACTGAAATCTTGTACAATTCAAGGCTCGATAATTCCCAAACTTATTGATGAATTACCGGTCATAGCTGTTCTTGCAACTCAAGCAGAAGGCACAACCATTATAAAAGATGCACAAGATCTAAGAAATAAAGAATCCGATAGAATAAAAGCCATCGTTAATGAATTAAAAAAATTAGGAGCTGATATAGAAGAAACTCCTGATGGAATGATTATACATGGGCCCCAAAAACTACTTGGCGGTATAAATGTTGACAGTTACCAAGACCATAGAATTGCAATGAGCTTATATGTTGCAGGACTATTATGTTCAAAAGAAATTTTAATACAAGATTTTGACTGGGTAAAAATTTCCTTCCCTGAATTTGAAACTCTTTTTGACACTCTATTAACATAACTTTACAAATAAGCAATTTTTACTAAAAAATTTTGTTTATAAATACGGGTAGGTTTATACGTTTTTGAAAGGTAAGGTTAAGTATGGTATCAAATATTCCGATGAATTACGGAAATTTAGGGTATTCAAATTCTGCATTGAATGACGATTTTATGTATAACGCTTATATGAATCAGAATTCTACTCAGACAGCACAGCAAGCAGCACAAGGTCAAGTTAATTTTCAAGGTAATCCGCAACAGCAGCCCGCAAATAAAGGCTCAGGGCTCGGGGCATTATTATTAGGCGGTGCAGCAGGTGCCGGAGCGGGATATTATTTTGCAAATCCTCTGAAAGATTCAAAACAGTTTAAAGACAGTTTTGTAAAAACAATAAGCAAAAACGCAGACAAAGCAAACAAATATGTAAAATATTTTGATACCGAAACAAAAAAATTTACCAAAGAAGCACCGACCTTATTCAATAAGGCACTAAAAAACTTCAAATGGAAGCAGGCAGGCAAATGGGGTGCTATTACCGCAGGAACATTATTTGCAGTGAATTGGCTGTTCGGAAAACTTAAAGGTTCACAAAAACAAGCTTAAAAACAGGGTCAAAAGCCCTGTTTTATTCTTTAACTCCGCCTTGCAACAAATCATTAATAAAATATTTTTTACCCGCAAAAAATATAGCTATGGCCGGAATAGTACAAATTACAGAACAAGCAAGAAGTTCTCCCCATAAAGTTACTTCTCTAAAACTGCCTTTAAAAACAGCAAGTCCCACCGGCAATGTCCGCATACTTTCTGAGTTTGTAACAATAAGAGGCCACATAAAACTATTCCAAGTTGAAACGAATGTAAATATTGCAAGTGTTGCTACAGCAGGTAAGGCCAAAGGTAAGATTATTTTAAAGAATGTTTCAAATAAATTACAACCATCAATTTTCGCAGACTCTTCCAAATCACAGGGGATTCCTAAAAAATACTGCCTCATTAAAAATACACCAAAACCTCCAAAAAGTCCGGGTAAAATTAATGCCTGATATGTATCTATCAAATGCATTTCTCTCATCAAGAAAAATAGTGGAATAATATTGACCTGCGGCGGAATAAGCATTGTAATAAGAATAATCAAAAATAATAAATTTCGATACCTGAATTTTAATCTTGCAAAGGCATATCCTGCCATTGACGCAATAACAACTTGCCCTATTGTTGTTATTACCGCAACAATCAAACTATTCATAAAATATTTACTTAATGGAATTTCTCCAAATACATTAATATAGTTGTCTAAAGTTAACGGATAATGAAAAATTTTTCCGGCCTGTGAAAAAATTTCACTATTGCTGACAAATGATAAATTTATTAAAGCAAAAAAAGGATAAAGCATACTTATTGTAATAAGTATTAATATCAAATACCCCAACATTATCCGGAACTTTTTCATAAAAGGATTATATCATAAAGAAATAATATCATTTAAAAATCAGCTAAATCTTTGAATGAAACATTAAGAATATCCGCTATCGCAAATAGAATTTTTACACTGGGATATGCAACTCCCCGCTCTATTTTTGAAAGATGCTCACGTGTAACACCTAATTTGACCGACAGGTTCAACTGGGAAATGCCTTTTGCTTTGCGAAGTTTTTTTAACTGTTTTCCCAATAATATAAGTTTTTCATCCTTATTTGACATCAATAACATTTTTACATATAATATTTATAAAAATGGAGCATAATATAACCCATTTTAGGAATATATGAAAAAAGGCTTTACTTTAGCAGAAATTTTAATAACTTTGGGTATTATCGGCATTGTGGCCGCTTTGACTATTCCTACTTTAAAAAGCGTTATTCAGAAAAATATTCTCAAAACACAAATTAAAAAAAGCTTCTCCATGTATAAACAAATATATAACGAATTAAAATATGATTATACAATTATGGCTGCAAGTGATAATCAACATAGTTGGGGACCCTACAATAATGCCATTTTAAGCAGACTAAAAATTGTTAAACAATGTCAAGGAAATGCCATTGAAAAAGGATGCATTCCTGAAGAATATGCATCTCTACAAGTTTCTGGAGGATGCCCCGGCTTTTCGCCGGATGCACTTATCAATAGAGCTGGTATTTATACATTATCTGACGGCTCATTTATTATTCCATACTATATGACCTGGCTTTCTCTTTGGATGATTGACGTTAACGGATTAAAGGGACCAAATAAACCCGGATATGATATTTTTTCAATTTGGCTGTCTAAATCAAACGGACTTGATTATGGTACAGGGTGTTTTGTCAAGACTGACAACGACATGTTAGAAGAGGTTATTAATATAAAAGACATAGAAAAATGGTAGTTATAGTTTTATTTTGATTATTAAGCACTTTAATTATTCTTGTCTTATATCACAAAATACAAAACAGCGAACATGGAACAAAGGAAAAAAGCACTTAATAAAAACCATGTGTGCATAACGGGGTGTTGGTATTGCCAAATTTCTTTAATAGTTTCAGCAGCGTTTTCTATAGTTTGCATATAATTTCTCCGATCTCTATATATTCTATTTTCTACATAAATCAAAAAACAACATCACCTAATCGGTTGATTATTTCTATACTTTTGAGTATCATTCTAATATGCGAGATGTAGAACTTTTAATGCCGGCGGGCAATTTAGAAAAACTTGAATATGCAATACGCTATGGAGCAAATGCCGTATATTTAGGTGTTGTTGACTTTAGCTTAAGAGCAATGCGGAAAGGTGAAATCATAACACTTGAAAACCTTAAAACAGCTGTAGATTTAGCTCACAGCTTAGGAGCAAAAGCTTATTTAACCCTAAACATTTTTGCATTTAATAATGATATAAAGTTACTGGAAAAATCAATTGACATACTTAAAGATTCCAATCCGGATGCTGTTATCGTAAGCGACTTTGGGGTAATAAATTTAGTTAAAAAACACATGCCTGATATTCCATTACATATAAGCACACAAACTAATACACTTAACTACGAGAGTGTAAAATTTTGGCGTGATTTTGGAGCAAGCCGTGTAATTCTTGCACGTGAACTTTCTATAAAAGATATTGCAGAAATAAGACGTCAAGTACCCGATATAGAGCTTGAAAGTTTTATTCATGGATCACAATGCGTATCTTTTTCCGGCAGATGTCTTTTAAGTGATTATTTCACAAATGGTGAAAGAAAAGCCAATCATGGCAACTGTTCACAGCCATGCCGATGGAGTTACAAACTTGTAGAAAGTACAAGACCTGACCAGTATTACGAAATTAATCAGGATGAAAGAGGATCTCATATTTTAAGTCCGAAAGACCTCTGTCTTGTAGAACACTTAAAAGAACTTATTGATGCAGGAGTTGATTCTTTAAAAGTTGAAGGTCGAACCAAAAGTCTATATTATGTTTCGGCTGTTTCCAAAACTTACAGAAATGCTCTTGATGAACTAAAACAAAATCCTGATGCCGACATGCATAAGTATTTTATTGAATTGCAAAAAGTAGGTAATAGAGGATACACAACCGGTTTTGCACTTGGCGAAAATAAACCCGACAGCTACAGTTATAATATTTCAAAAGGGCTTGCAGGTGCTGATTTTCTGTTTGAATTCCACGGCAAACAAGATGACAGCTATCTTGTAAAAATCAAAAATAAAGTTCATTTGAATGATGAAGTTGAAATTATTACACCAACAGAACAATTCACAACAAAAATTATTGAGATAAAAAATAAAGACGGAGAGGAACAACCCTTAGGCAATACAAATGATGATGTTTATTTAAAATTTGAAAAAACTCCCGTCGAACACAAATACGCACTGGCACGTACGATAGGAGTAAAAGAGTATGTTTCTAAAGCCTGATTATAACTTGAAAAGTATTTATAATATTAATCTTGAAGAAATTAAAAATTCAGGTGTTAAAGCCATGCTATTTGATTTAGACAGCACTATTATGGCCTCAAAATCAGGTATATACTCTGATGAAATGACAGAATGGCTTAGAAGAGTAAAAGAAAACTTTTTTGTTGCTGTAATTTCAAATAATAAAAATACCGAATATATTGAAAAAGTAAAAAGCATTTCTGATTTTCCACTGCTTTTTAATGCTTGTAAACCACAAACAGGACCTGCAAAAAAATTTTTAAACAAATATAATTTAAAATCTAAAGACTGTATAATTGTTGGAGACAGACCTCTAACAGATATTTTATGCGGGAAACTTTTAGGCTGCAAAACAATTTTAGTTGATTCAATAACTGCAGAAAAGGAATCAAAACTCGTGAGATTTGTTCGTGCACTTGAACGCTGCTGTATAAGAAAATAATTTTGTAAAATTTTATTAAGAATTTAGCAAATTAATTCTTTGAAAGACTTAAGACAATCAAAAGAGTTATAACATGCAAATATCAAACAGAATTGACAATCTAAACAGTTTTCAGAAAAAAAATGACAATAAAAAAGATAACAAAGCGGGTACGGGATTGCTCGCATATATGGGCGGGACAGCCGTAAGAAATAGCATTATATTGGGATATGGATGCACAATAAACAATAAAGCAGCTTCATTACTGCCCAAAATAGTACCTGATAAATCCGCAAACATTGGCGATGCTTTAGAACAAGCAATGATTAAATCAAATTTAAAAAATAAGGGCATTGAGCTTATTGATATAACAAAACTATCTAACAAAACAATTATAGACTCGAATGGTAACGTAAAAATACTTAATGTTCCATCACAAATTGCAAAAACCATTCATGAGGATTTTTTGAAAAATCCTTTAACAAAACATATAGCAAGCAGCAATAATCCCGTTATTAAAAATACAATGCAAGAACTATACATCAGATTAGCAAAAATATTTGAAAGAGGTGCTAATGCTGCCTATTTTCCAAATTCAAACAAAATATTGCTGAATTCCGAAAAAATCGGATATGCCGGCTTCCATGAAATAGGGCATGCTATTAACAAGGGATTTTCTAAAGTAGGAAAAGTATTGCAAAAAATGCGTATATTATCTATACCTATTGCAGGCACTTTATCAATGATAGCACTATTAACCAATAAACGCAGCGAAAATAATCCTCCCCAAACAGCTTGGCAAAAAACTAAGAACTTTATAAAAGAAAATGTAGGCAAACTCTCTGCGTTAGCATTTATTCCTATTATTACAGAAGAACTTATGGCATCAGCTAAAGGTAAAAAATTAGCTAAAAATATATTACCCAAAAAATTTATAAAAAACATAACCAAAAGTAATACTATTGGAGCATTAACATATATAGGCACTGCCTTAGCATACGGATTTGCAGCATTTGCTGGCAACAAAGTACGTGACAAAATTGTAGACAAAAAACTGCAAAAACAACTACAGAACTAATTACGCTTCTGTTTTTGGAGTACATATTATTTCTTTAACCAGTTGTTCGTTTTTAACATCTAAAAGCATGAATAAAACATCACATGACTCAATGATTGTGCTGCCCGTTGGGATAATATAATCACCATTTTTATAAATCAAACTTACTAACGAACCTTTAGGCAAATTTAATTCAAAAATTTGTTTCCCTGAAATTTGAGAATTTTCAGGTACCGTAAATTCAATCATTTTATTACTTGTATGAGCCCCATCGTATTCTAAAATAGATTTATGATCGACATCCAAAGGAGCATCCACTTTTAATTTTTTTGCCATATAAGGGATTGTTGTACCCTGTAATAAAACCGAAATTATAACAACGAAAAACACAATATTAAAAATTTCTATAGCATGAGGGATTTCAGCAGTTAAAGGAAAAGTTGCCAATACGATAGGAGCGGCACCACGTAATCCTACCCATGATATCATTAGTTTTTCATTCATTGAACGTTTAAACGGGATTGTAGTCAAAAATACAGCAATTGGACGTGCCACAAAAGTTAAAACCATTGCAACCAAAAAAGCCTGTTTTACAAATGTAAAACCGTATTTAAAATTAACAAGTAATCCCAATATCAAAAACATTACAATCTGCATTATCCAGGCTGTTGCGTCATGAAACTTAATCAACGTTTTTTTGTTAACGAACTTCATAGATGCCATTGCCAGCCCGCAAACATACGTTCCGATAAACCCATTTCCGCCTATCAAAGAAATGAATGAATAAGTAAATAAAACACTGGCCAATGTAATTACAACATACAAACTATCATATTCCAGCTTTATTTTATTAATCAACCAAACAGTAACTTGAGCTATCAAATAACCAAAAACAATACCTAATAGCATTTGTTTAAAAAAATCAAAAACAAGATACGGTAAATTCAATTGAGCAGTAATAAGCCCTATAATCCCTACTGTTAAAAATACAGCCATCGGGTCGTTACTTCCTGATTCAAACTCAAGAAGCGGCTTTAAATTATTTGCAAGGCTGATACTTTTTGAGCGTAAAACACTAAATACAGCAGCCGCATCAGTAGATGATATTATTCCTCCCAAAAGCATACATTCCAAAAGTGATAAATCTAAAAAATAATAACAGCAAAGCCCCGTCAAAATTCCGGTAATAAATACACCCAAAGTTGCAAGGACCGCACCTTCCGTAAATACCGGCTTAAGTTCATCTATATCAACACTTAAACCGCCCATAAATAAAATGTATGAAATAGCAACAATTCCTATAAATTGAGATAATGAATAATCCTCAAAATATATTCCGCCAATACCATCCGAACCTGCCATTATACCTACTAGTATAAAAATCAATAACGACGGAACTCCAAATTTGCCGCCTATTTTATTTAATAAAATTGCACTTATCAAAAGAACAGAAACTATTAAAAGAATTTCATTAGTTAATAACATCTTCTTTCAAGTATAAAAATTTTTTTTATTTATGTCAACTATAATTTACATAGTTGACTTATTACGGAAATAATATATAGTTTTTTATAAAGAGGTGTTAATATAATGATTAATATATGTATTTCGTGTGATGACAATTACAGCGAATATGCAGGTGTTGTAACAGCTTCAATTCTCAAGAATGCAAATAAAAATGATAAACATCATTTTTATATTTTAGATGGCGGAGTTAGTCAAGAAAACAAAGAAAAAATCCTATCTCTTAAATCAATTAAAGACTGTGAAATAACTTTTATTGAAATAGATGAAAACAAATTTGAAATTTACAAAAACATTGCAACACATGATTACTTATCAATTGCAGCATATTACAGATTAAAACTCGGTGAATTATTGCCAAATGTTGATAAAATCATTTATTTAGATTGTGACACTATTGTAAATACTTCTCTGTCAGATTTATTTAATACTGATTTACAAAATAGCTATGTTGCAGGAGTGTTAGATGTAAGAGTAAAACACAAGAAAAAATGGAAAAATACAAAATATATTAATTCCGGCGTGCTCGTTATTAACTTAAGAAAAATTCGTGATGACCACATTGAAGACCAATATTTTGAATACGCAAAAAACAATCCCGAAGTTGTTCAAACAGGTGACCAGGATATTATAAATTTTGTTCTAAAAGATAATATAAAAATACTTCCTGATGAATGGAATGTACAAGTCAGCCATTTTAACAGCCGCACTAGTTACACTAAATATCCAAAAATTATACATTATATCGGGAACCAAAAACCATGGAAATTTGGTGCTGTAACTTATTTTAAAAAGGATTACTTTAACGTATTAGAACTTACACCATGGGCCAAACAAGAAAACGAAAAATTTAAATGGAAAATTTTAAATCCTCTATATTCCACATTACAATTTGTTAAAAAACGTCCTTTATTTTTTCTGCGGCCAAAATTTTGGCGTGCTGTATACTATTCAATCAAATAAAAATGGGTCTGGAGGGGCTCGAACCCTCGACCAATTGATTAAGAGTCAACTGCTCTACCAACTGAGCTACAAACCCATATCGGTATTATAACATTATAAAAAATTTTTTACAACAGAAAATGAATAAAATTATTTTAAAAAAATACGGTATAAAAGAATTCCAACATATCTACACAGATATGTTAAACCAGTTTCCAAAAAATGAATTAAAAACTTATGAAACATTTGAAAAACTTATTTCCGAAAATAAATTGAACTGTTTTGGGATTTATGACAATGACAAGGAAGTAGGATATTTAATATATGCAAATTTAAGTAATTCTATTTGGCTTGACTATATTGCCATAAAAAAAGAATATCACTCTAATGGCTATGGCAAAAAAGTTATTTCCAAATTGGATAACTGCTATCTTGAAGTCGAAAAACCTGATATAAATCAACCTAATACATTAAGAAGAATAAACTTCTACGAATCTCTTGGAGCACGGAAGCTTAATATTGACTATATTTATCCAAATAATGACGGCGGTTATAAAATGGATTTATACTATTTAGGGAAAAATCTACCAGATAAAGAAACTTTATTTAGTGACATAAAAGAAGTATTTGCGACTCTACACTCCGACATCCAAAATACTGAAGAAATACTTAAAATGATGAAAATTCATAATTGAAATATAAACTATTTCATGTTAAAGTAAGGCAATGGAAAATAAAAAATTAAAAGCCATGATAATGTCTGCTGGTATGGGCTCTAGACTGGAACCTCTAACATTACAAGTTCCAAAACCGCTTGTAAAAATCTGCAATAAGCCGGTTATGGACATTTTATTTGAAAATCTTGCAAATATAGGCATTAAAGATGTAATCTGTAATACTTATTACCTTGCGGAACAAATAATAAACAGATATCAGAATAATAATTTAGGTATAAATTTCAACTATATTAAAGAAGAAGAACTTTCAGGAACAGCCGGAGGGTTAAAAAAATGCCAATTTTTCTTTAATAAAGGAGAAGATTTTGTTGTGCTTTCTGCTGATGGCTTAACAAATGCTGACATATTAAAATGTATTCAAATACATAAAAGTTCAAATGCTATTGCTACAATTGGAGTAAAAGAAGTTAAACATGAAGAAGTTTCCAATTACGGAGTTGTTGTAACTGATGACAAAGGTTTTATAACAGAATTTCAAGAAAAGCCATCCGTCAATGAAGCTAAAAGTAACTGTATTAACACCGGAATATATATATTTAATTACAAAATTTTTGACTATATCCCCGAAAATACTTTTTGTGACTTTGCAAAAAATGTATTTCCAAAACTTTTACTTGAAAAACAAATCAATACATTTAAAATAAATGATTACTGGAATGATATAGGAACAATAGAACAATATAAAATTTCAATACAAGATGTGTTTAATCAAAAATGCAAATTTGAGCATGATGATATTATTCAAACAGAAAATGGCCAATATATTTCGTCAAGCAATATACCAAAAGACACTAAATTTATTGGCAATTCAACCATAGGGGCAAACTGTAAGATAGGAAGTTCCGTTACAATAGAAAATTCTATTATATGGGATAATGTAACAATCCAAGATAATATATATATAAAAAATTGCATCATAGCATCTGATGAGATTGTTTCCCAAAACATATCAAATCAAATAAAAGGAAAATCTTGCATAAATTGTTCCATATAACAACTTGACTTTATTATATTTTAATGTTAACTTAAATAACAAAGAATAATTTTGGGCTTGTGGCGCAGCGGTAGCGCAGAGGACTCATAATCCTTTGGTCGTGGGTTCGAATCCCTCCGGGCCCATTTTATCATGAGAGGGCAAATATGAAGGATAAAGCGACTGTTAAAACAATCCAAAAGGCATTAAATGTTTTAGGTAAAAAAAATTTTGCATTAATTGTACACGGTAGCAGTTTCCCTTCTGCTAAAGGTGAAAATACTGGATTCGGCTCAATGAATTCAAATGGAGGGAAAGAACTTATAGACTATGTTTCCGGCATATTTAACGCTATTCAGTTAGGACCTGCCGGGAAGACTAAAAGTTGTGATTCTTCTCCTTATACCGGAACAATATTTTCCCTTAATCCATTATTTGTTGATCTAAAAGAGCTCACTAAAGATAGCTGGAATAATATTCTTTCAATCGAAACATTTAATGAAATTGTTGAAAATAACCCTAAAAAGGATGAAAATAAAACTGCTTATTCATATTGCTATAAAAAATATGCTGATGCTTTAGATGAAGCTTATAAAAACTTTATTAAAAAAAATAATTTAGAATTAAAAAAACAATTTGAAGATTTTAAACGCACAAATAATCGTTGGTTAGATAGAGATAGTATCTATGAAGCATTAACAATAGAACATCAAAATGATTATTGGCCTTTATGGGATAATGAGATAGATAAAAAATTGTTTGCTCCTGATACTATAGAAGAACGCTTTGAACATGGCAAAAGATTAGTTGAAATTTCGAAAAAATATAACTATGATATAGAAAAATACAAATTTATACAATTTGTATTAAGCAAACAAAATTCTGAAACAAAAAATTATGCAGCCTCAAAAAATATAAAAATGATAGCGGACCGACAGGTAGCATTTTCAGATAGAGATATTTGGGCATATAATTCACTTTTTTTAAAAGGCTGGATGTTAGGATGTCCTCCTGATTATTTTTCAAAAGACGGTCAAGCATGGGGATTTCCTGTATTAGATCCCGAAAGAATGTATAAAGACGATGGTTCTTTAGATAAAGGCGGAGTACTATTAAAAAATTTATATAGAAAAATGTTCAGAGAAAATCCTGGAGGCGTTAGAATTGATCACATTGTTGGATTAATTGACCCATGGGTATACAAAGCCGGCTGCAAACCAAAAATTGAAGAAGGTGCAGGAAGATTATACTCTTCGCCCGAGCATCCATTCTTGGCAAAATTTGCTATTGCAAAAATTGAAGATTTAGATATATCACTGGCTGCTGATAAAGAAGAACGAGTGAAAACTTTATCAGATGAACAAATAGCTAAATATGGAGCCTTAATAGAAAAAATTGTTATACAATCAGCTATTGAAGAAGGCTTGAATAAAGATGCAATTGTATGTGAAGATTTAGGCACATTAACAAATCCTGTAGCCGCAGTAATGAAAAAATATGGATTATTAGGTATGCGGCTTACACAATTTGTTGTTCCTGAAAAACCTGAACATCCATATAGATGCTGCAATATAAAAGAAAACTGCTGGGCTATGGTTGGTACACATGATAATGAACCTATTTCAAAATGGGCAAAGTCACTAATCAATACTCACGAAGGATATTTACACGCAAAAAATCTTGTAGAGGATTTGTTTAAAGATGCTACTAATAAGGATGAGCTAATAGTTAGACTTACAAAAGATGCTGAATTTCTTACTTTTGTAAAACTTGTTGAAATATTTGCTTCAAAAGCTGAAAATATCCAAATCTTTTTTACAGATTTCTTTAAAATTGATGATGTGTATAATAGACCTGGTACATCCGGAGATGCTAATTGGAGCTTAAGAATTCCTGATAATTATAAAAATCTTACACCAATAGATTTGCCTGAAATCTTAAAACAAGCTATTATATCTAGAGGAAAAGATTTTGCAGAAAAAAATAAAAAACTTATAGAGGAACTTAGTGCTATATAATAAAAAAGTCTTGTCTACATTAATAATAAGCTTATTGTTAAGTATAAGTCCTGTTATAGCTGGTGATATAACTGAGGCAAAGCTTGAATATAACAAGGGCATAGATTTTTATAAAATTGGTCAATATGATAAATCAATGGAAGCTTTTAGAAAAGCTATCTCTCTTGATCCTGAATACATAGACGCTTATTACAATTTAGGTTCAATACTAGAATATTTAGGACAAGATGAAGCAGCACTAACAGTTTTCAAACAGATTATAGTTAGAAAACCTACAGATTACGCCTCTGTAT
This sequence comes from Candidatus Gastranaerophilales bacterium, assembly GCA_944323365.1. Taxonomy (GTDB): domain Bacteria; phylum Cyanobacteriota; class Vampirovibrionia; order Gastranaerophilales; family Gastranaerophilaceae; genus SIG32. The sequence continues at coordinate 11,703 of CALUSG010000026.1, read as the reverse complement.
ATAAAGCAGCCAAATTAAGCCATAAACTCGGACAAACAGATAAGGCTAGATCTTTTTTAGCACTTATTCCTACAGGGGCATATGTCAACCCGGATTTGCTAAAACTTTCAAATGAAATTAATACAACTAAACCTAATACACAAACGACAATACAAGATAACGGTGTTTATGAAAATCTGCCAAGTCCGACAGGTATAACTGCAGATAGTGCAGGGAATTTATATATTGCAGGATTTTCAGATAATATAGTTTTCAAAATCACACCGACAGGAAGTAAAGTTGTATTTTTAAAAGATAAAAAATTAAATGGCCCAATAGGAATAGCGACTGACGATTTTGGGAACATGTATATTGCGAATTACAACGCAAATAATGTATTAAAAGTTGATACAACAGGATTTGTCAGTACATTAATCGAAAACATTCAAAAACCATACTGCGTGTTTATAAAAAATGGAATATTGTATGTTTCATCTCAAGGGTCTAATGCTGTAATACGTTATAAACTATAACTTCCAGCTATGCAAGTATTCTTCTTGCTAAGGAGTTAAAGTATCAATTTCAATACCCATAGCTTTAAGTTTCAATTCAGCAATTTTAACATCAACCTCATGAGGTAATGTATATAATTTATTTTCCAACTTACCTTTATTTTTTACAATAAATTCCATACCTAAAGCTTGGTTGGCAAAACTCATGTCCATAACACTTGACGGATGGCCTTCAGCTGCAGCCAAATTGACCAATCTACCTTCTGATAAGACATAAACAGATTTGCCATTATTTAATTTATATTCCTCAAGACTAGGTCTGATTTTCTTAATTTCAACTGCATATTCTTTCAAAGCAGGGACATTAACTTCCCAGTCAAAATGGCCTGCATTAGCAAGAAATGCACCATTTTTCATAGTCATAATATGATGAACATCGATTACATGCTTATCACCTGTAACTGTAAGGAAAAGATCACCTTCTAATGCAGCTTTTGCAATAGGCATAACTCTATAGCCTTCCATGGCCGCTTCAAGAGCTTTTAAAGGATCAACCTCGCATACAATTACATTAGCCCCTAAAGCTTTTGCTCTAAGTGCACATCCTTTTCCGCACCAACCGTAACCTGATATAACAACTGTTTTACCGGCAAGAAGAATATTAGTTGCTCTAATAATTCCATCCATTGAACTTTGACCGGTACCATATCTATTATCATATAAATGTTTTGTAAGACTTGTATTAACCCCTACTGCCGGAAACATCAATTTGTTTTCACGTTCCATAGCTTGAAGTCTTATAATACCGGTAGTAGTTTCCTCAGTTGAGCCAATAACCTTAGCTGCTAAATCGGGTCTTTGGATATGAATTGTAGAAACAAGATCACAGCCATCTTCAATAATTAAATCAGGTTCATGATTAATTGCTTCTTGAATATGTTTTTTATAAGTTTCAGTACTTTCACCTGCTACTGCAAAAACAGGTATATCATAATATTTAACCAAAGCAGCTGCAACATCATCCTGCGTTGATAAAGGATTAGACGCAACCAAAACAGCATCCGCACCGCCTGATTTCATAACAATACATAAAGCAGCTGTTTCTTTTGTAACATGAGAACAGGCTGATAATTTTAAGCCTTTAAAAGGTTGTTCTTCAATAAACCTTTTTTGGATTTGTGATAAAACAGGCATATCTTTAAAAGCCCACTCTATTTGATTTTTTCCTTGTTCTGCTAAACTTATATCTTTTATATCAAATTTTATACCGGTCATCACCATTTATATTTCTCCTAATTATTGTGTTTAGTACACGTTTTAATTATAATCTATAAATAATAAATAACAAATTAATTTAAGAACATGTAAAAAAAACTTAATAAACTTTATAAAATAAACAAAAATAATAATTCAGGGATATTAAAAATATAGGAGATGGTATATGAAAATAGATTCAATAAAATTTATAAATAACAACTCATTACCATTTAAGGGTTATTCGACGATAAAAGATTCAAACGGGTTTAAAGACTATGTATTTAATTATCCATTTGATGAAGATAAGTATGATTGTTGCTTGGAATTATATAATGCAAAGAAAGATAAATATGGAAATTATATAATTAATGGTAAATTATTCAATACTGACACAGATGATGGACTATTGAAGCTTAAAAATGGTGAAAATAAAATAAATCTAACTTCAAGTTATTTTTTATCAAGCAATGAACCTTTTGCATATAGATACAAATTAGTAAATAAAAAATCTGATGAAATTACATATGCATTAGATTCCGGGGAATTAACACAAGATGACAAAAACAGACAATATAATTTAATAACGAGAGAAGCATTAAACCGTAGAGGTGCAATGAAATTAGTATCCGCAGACAATTTTAATGTTGGATATATATATAATAAAGATTTATTTTCAAAAGAAAATATTATAAAAGACACAACTATACTGAATAAAGCCGTGAATTCTTATAAAAATTTTTCCAATAAAATAGGAGGTACATTAGCAGGTTTAGAAAAGTCTGTCGAAGACGGGGAGTTTGACGGATACAGTAATATAGTATCTTTGCCGCTCTTTACTGATGATAGCTTAACCTCGCATGCATATTGGAATAAAAATTGTATGCAGATTGCACAATCATTAGGCAATATAAATAACTATGCATCATTACAAAGAAATCTATTTAAAAAAGGAATAAACCTTGTATCTGATGGTGCATTTATAAATGAAGGCCTTGAGGGTATACATTTTGCCAATGTCTTAAAATGGGGAGAAGACTCTCCTTTTTTAAACTGGTTTAATTTTTCTGAACTAAAAAGCGGACCTATATATTTAGGCGTATTCAGCAAAAATACCGATTTTATTTCACATAAAATAATAAATTCACCGTATAAATATACTCAACTTCCGAATGGCACTGTAAAAATATCCAAAAATCACAATTATGATAAACATAAGCCGACATTTGTACAAATTTTTGACAAAAGGCTTACAAGTAAAGAGCAAAGTTTAGATAATGAGAATTTAATTGATTCTTATGATAACTTAAACACCCCTAACCCGTATGACATAAATACACATTATGACACCATTGTAAGTTACCATTTTGAAATAAATCCTGAAGAATATAACATAAATATGATACATCTTAATGAATATAATAAAGCTCATAAAGATAAAATTAAGATTGATGATATGTCAGGTACAAAATATCTAAATAAATTTAAATATTTTTATTTAGAAGATAAAATAGAAAACGGTTTTGAAACATGGGATGCAAACCCTGATATTGCAAAATTACACTATGTTACATCACATGCTATTACTGAAAACACAAAAAACTTAACTGCAAAACAAAAAGAACGAAGACTTGAACTTTTAGAACGCAATTATAACGAAGTTCAAGACTATATAATAACATCAAGTAAATTTTGGACACAAAAAACAAAAGATATTCTGACTCTTTATACAGCACAAAATTTAAAAAATATCGATTCAAAAAACCCTGAAAAAACGTATAAAGAAATACTAGAAAAAATTGATAGCGGAATATTACCTCAAAAATTAAAATCTGTCTTAACCAAAGATATTGTTGAAAATATATTGAATGATAAATATGTTTTAACTAACAATTTTTCTAATGAAACATTTGAAGAACAAGTTAAAAAAGGATTAATGGATTATCCTCTTGATGCAATAGAATTTGGAGATAATATAGTAAGTACATTAGCAATGCCTTATATAACAAAAAGAGCCACACATAAAGATGAAATAGGCCTGTCTAAATACGAGTTATACAAAAAGGGGAATCCGCACGTTATAGATAAATATAAAAAAGGTTATGAGCAAACCCAAAAAATTTATGAAAAAGAGATGCTTGATTTTGCAGAAGACATTCTAAAAAGAGTACAGAATAAACTTCCTGAAAAATTATCAGACGGATCACAAGTAACCCTATACGGGCAATACGTATTACCGATTATAACCGGAGAAATAGCAAAGTTTGCTGTAATTAAAGCATTAAAACCTGATGCTGAAGTATTTATAGATAATGAAACCGGTGAAATAGGCTATAATTATAAAGAACTAAAAGATTTTTCACTTCAAGGATTAGGTATAAACGGTTTATCACCTGAAGATGAAGCATTAAGCCTAATTCACAAAATCCGGACAGGTATAAAAAATATTGGAGAAAACGATAAAAAATTATTAATAAATGCAATATATAAATCATTATCAGGAACAGATGTAAATAGCTTTAAGCTTACGGATATGATAATAGATCGTACACAATCAGGATTGGATTGGAGAATAGATGCAGCAAAAGATATAGCAGATGTCGATGCATTAAGAAATGATAATACCGACTTTGATTATACTTGGGAAAATATAATTAATTTTTGGCAAAGATTTAATGAAAATATTTTAGAGATTAATCCTAACGCATATTTAGTTGCAGAAGTGACAGATGAACATGACCTGCATTATCGTGGTAATGGTCAATACTCAAAGAGATTTAATAAAAACGATATTATAAGAAAATTTCTTAGAGAAACTAAGATGACATCAACTGCAAATTATTCATCATACTTTACGGATATAGCAAAAATATATGGTAAAAGTTTTGAAAACGGATCCGAATTAGATATAAAAAATCTGCCGAACTTTATTTATGAAAAAATGATAGGGTACGAAAATTATTTACAATCTGCGAATTTAGAAGCATTATTATCATCATATACATTTATAGACAACCATGATAAACCAAGAGCTCTGCATTGCTTAGGATTTGACATGGGGATGTTTTATGCGGATTTAACAAAAAACACACAATATCAAGAACGTGCATACAGATTGTTAAATGACAAATTTTTCGGCGACATAAAACCGGAAGAAATTAAAAATTATGATTTTACTCATGCGAGTGCAAAGGCTGTAGCTGCAGGAGAGGCATATAGAACCGCATTTATAAGAACATTAGATGATTTAAGCAAAGAAAATAAAACATTTAAACAAAAACATGAAGAAATTTTTATAGCAATCAGTAAAGCAATATCAGATTTAGCAAACGGCAGATATTTTGATAAAAATTTTGATGCGGATGCATTTGCCGTAAAGCCTTTTGACGTTGTAATTAACACAATACTAAAACAAGCACGATATAAATATAATTTATCATTAAATGATACAGAAATGAAGCAATATTCAGACAAAGTGTTTGAAACAATGCTTACCCCTGCTATGTCAAAATTTTTAGGAATAATGAAATATTTGGTTGCACTTCCCGGAAAACCGACACTATATGCCGGGGATGATTTAGGAGCAACCGGATATGAAGAAAAAACGAAAAACATATATCTCCAAAACCGTTCATACATTCACAATGAATGGTTAACACAGCCAGGTAAAGAATTTATAGCAAAATACTATCAAGAACTTAAAGAGATAATGGCATTACGATCAAGACCTGAACTTGATGCTTTAAATAACGGAGCACCATTTACACTTCGTCTACAATATACGGATGAAGGCATGCCTGTTTCCGCACTACTAAGGCAAAATCCTGATGGAAAAATGGCAATTTCTTTATTTAATACTTACGGAATAAACCACGATCCCGATAAATATTATATGCCGGAAAAAATATATTTAGATAAAATAGATTTAACGGAAATAAAGGATACAAATAATATAGGTTTAAAAGGCGGACTTAAAGAAGGAACCAAATTTATTAACGCAAATGATAAAAACGATGTTTACTATGTTCATAAATATTCCGATAGCGAAGGTGAACATTATATATTAAAACATCCTGACGGAAGTAAGATTTGTATAAACGACAGTACAATGATACTTTATCACGTACCTGAAAAATCCCAAATCACATTTACAGGCAAAATTTCATATATACCTAACGCAAAATTTATTTCAAAAGCTTATGGATTAAACACTGAATCTAAAATGGACTAAGTCGCCGTCTTGAACGACATAATCTTTACCTTCAAGTCGTGTAACACCTTTTTCTTTACAAGCGACATAAGATCCTAACTCAACAAAATCTTTATAAGGTGTAATTTCAGCTCTAATAAAACCTTTTTCGAAATCAGTATGTATAACACCGGCAGCTTGAGGAGCTTTAGCACCTGCCGGTATAGTCCATGCATGAACCTCTTTTTCTCCGGCAGTAATAAATGTCCTTAAATTCAATAATCTATAAACTGATTTAATCATACGATTAATACCGCTATCTTCTACTCCGAGTTCTGATAAATATTCTTTTGCCTCTTCTTCTCCGAGTTCCGCAAGCTCTTCTTCAATTTTAGCAGAGATAAGAACTACTTCCGCATTATGTTTTGAAGCATATTCCTGAACTTGTTTAGTGTAATTATTTCCGTCTTTTAAATCATATTCTGAAACATTTGCAGCATATATTACCGGCTTTGTTGACATAAGATTAAGCATTTTTACAACAGGAATTTCATCTTCGTTAAAATGCTCTTTAACATTTATAAAAGTACCCTCTGATAATAATTCAGAAAGCTTAGAAAGCACTTTGTCTTCTAGAACAGCCTCTTTATCTCCGCCTTTAGCCTGCTTTGAAATTCTTGCCTGACGTTTTTCTACAGATGCTAAATCCGCAAGAGCGAGTTCAGTATTGATAACTTCAATATCATCAAGAGGACTGACTTTTCCTGCAACATGAATAGTATTCGGATCATCGAAACAACGCACAACTTGAATTATTGCATCTACTTCACGAATATTATGTAAAAATTGATTACCAAGGCCTTCGCCCTTACTTGCACCTTTTACAAGTCCAGCAATATCAACGAATTCAATTGCTGTTGGAATTATTACATCGGTTTTACAAAGTTTTGCTAGAATAGGCAGTCTTTCATCCGGAACATTAACAACTCCAACATTCGGCTCAATTGTACAAAACGGATAATTTGCACTTTGGGCATTTTTTGAACTTGTTAAAGCATTAAATAAGGTTGATTTTCCTACATTTGGTAATCCTACTATTCCTGTTCTAAGCATTTATATTCCTTTCTTAAGCCTGTTCTCTATTTACAATTTGGACACCGAATTTTGTTCTAAATAAGTGTCGAACAGTATCACCTTGAATTTCAAACATCATTTTATTAAATAAATCATAAGCTTCACGTTTGTATTCAATTAACGGATCTTTTTGCCCGTAAGCTCGTAAACCTATACCATCTCGCAACATATCAATATTATGTAAATGATCAATCCATTTATTATCAACAACCCTCAAAAGTATATCCTTTTCAAGATCTCTTACTACATTTTCTTCCGCAAAAGGTTCTTGGGGAACAAACTCAGGGTTATATTGTGCTATTACACCATTATAGAATTCAACAATTTCAATTTCATGATCCCTATATGCTTGAAGAGCAAAATCCTTCATTTTTTCATACATAGGATCAAACCTCATATTTTGAATATCTGCGACTTCGAAATGAGATAATTGCGGGATATAAGAATGCAATTCTTTAATCATAGTCTGCAAATCTTCATAAATATAATCTTCAACATGCTGTTCCGGTGAAATATAGCTTCTAAGAATTCTATCGACTTCACGTTCAATCATAAATTGAATATCTTCACTCAAATTTTTACCTGCAAGAACTTTACGACGCTGAGCATAAAATTTTTCACGTTGTATATTCATAACATCATCATATTCAAGTACACTTTTTCTAATATCAAAGTGATATGTTTCAACTTTCTTTTGTGCAGATTGGATTTGACGAGTAATCAAAGGAGATTCAATAGCCATAGTTTCATCAACATTAAGCATATTCATCAATGAAGTAATCTTATCGCCGCCAAAAATTCGCATCAAATTATCTTCTAAAGACAAGAAAAACCTTGTAGATCCGGGATCACCCTGACGGGCAGCACGACCTCTTAATTGATTATCAATACGGCGTGATTCATGACGTTCCGTACCAATTACGTGAAGTCCGCCGGCTTCTACAACTTTCTTATGTTCTTCTTCTGTCAGAGCACGAGCTTCAGCAAGAGCTTTATCTTTTTCTTGTTCATAATCATTGCTATCAGGTGTAATTCCTTTATTATCAAGTGATTCTTTAGCTAAAAATTCAGCATTACCACCAAGCAAAATATCAGTACCACGTCCGGCCATATTTGTTGCGATAGTAACAGCACCGACTCTTCCGGCTTGAGCTATAATATAAGCTTCTCTTTCGTGATGTTTTGCATTTAAAACATTATGTTTTATGCCTCTTTTTTTCAATAACGCAGAAACATACTCAGATTTTTCAATACTTATAGTACCGACCAATACAGGTCTTCCTAACTCATGCATTTGAATAATATCATCAACCACAGAAAGATATTTTTGTTTTTCTGTTTTATAAATAACATCCGGATAGTTAATTCTTATATCAGGTTTATTAGTCGGAATGGTTGTAACTTCCAAATTATAAATTTTGCCAAATTCAGCTTCTTCAGTCATAGCAGTACCGGTCATACCTGAAAGTTTCGGATAAAGCCTAAAAAGATTTTGGAAAGTAATACTGGCTAAAGTTTGCGTTTCATCTTGAATTTGCACACCTTCTTTGGCTTCAATTGCCTGATGTAAGCCGTCAGACCAACGTCTGCCCTCCATAATACGACCTGTAAATTCGTCGACAATCATAACTTCGCCATTTTTTACGACATAATCAGTATCTTTAACAAAAAGTTCTTTTGCTTTTAAAGCCTGTAAAAGATGGTGAGCATATTGAGTATTTATATCAAATAAATCACTTATACCAATAAGTTCTTGAGCATGATCGATACCTTCTTCTGTAAGGATAATATTCTTATTTTTTTCATCGACTTCATAATCAACAACTTTTTGCATTTGAGGAGCAATTTTAGCCATTAACTTATAAGTTTCGGCGGATTTTTCGAGTCGTCCGCTAATAATTAACGGAGTTCTAGCCTCATCAATTAAAATACTGTCGACTTCATCAATAATAGCATAATTATAAGGTCTTTGGACAAGCATTTCAAGGCTTCCGGCCATATTATCACGGAGATAATCAAATCCGAACTCGTTATTAGTACCATAAGTAATATCACAATTATAAGCTGCTTTTTTAGCTTCAAAATCTTCGGCATTACGACCGCCTGATAAAATAACCCCTACTGAAAGTCCTAAAAATTTATAAATTTTCCCCATCCATTCACTGTCACGCTTGGCAAGGTAATCATTAACAGTAATAATATGAACACCCTTTCCTGTTAAAGCGTTCAAATATGCAGGCAGTGTAGCGACAAGTGTTTTACCTTCACCTGTTCTCATTTCAGCTATATGACCATTATGAAGAAAATATCCGCCAATCAATTGGACATCAAAATGACGCATATTTAGAACTCTTTTACCGGCTTCTCTAACTGTAGCAAAAGCCTCAGGAAGAATTTTATCTAAGGCTTCCTTTTCTAATTTTCTATCGGTTTTAAAATCTTCAGATGTAGGGCGTTTAGCTAATATTGCTTTAAATTCATCGGTTTTAGCACGCAATTCTTCATCCGTCATTTCTTCAAATTGTGGTTCTAGAGCGTTTATGTGCTCTACAATACCCATCATATGTTTGATTTTTTTATCGTTAGGATCACCTAACAGCTTAATAAGCCAATTTAACATTTTTCCTCTCCAAATTTCTTTTTATATATTAACATAAACATATAATAAATATAATTAAAATTAAAATATTTATAAATAAGAGAACCGTACAATAAATTGTTCTCAACACAACAACAATATTAGCTAATATTACAAAAGAGCATCACACAGGCTTAACTATTGAAACATTGCAAATACTTTTTCAACATTTTTACTGATAAGACTTTTAACAGCATCGTACTCTGTAGTAAGAGAAGATATTTCAGTATCAAGATTTTTCATTTCTAAATCAAGTTTTTCTTCTTTATATGTTAATTTAGTCTTTTCTGCATTAAATTCAGCTTCGGCAGCTGCTATAGCATCTGAATCTTCAACTTCGACAACACAATCGACTTCATTGTAACGGCCTTGATAGAAATAGCCGTCGTCATTCAACGAAGTTATGAAATAAGTACCATTTTTCAAGGCATTTTCAAGATAGTTTTCATCATCAATATCAGAATTTGTAGTCCATCCGTTATGACAAATGTTGTTATACAATTGCATATAATAATCTGCCAAAATTAAATCATCACTCGGACAATCATCATTTGACGTAACAAAATGATAATTCGGATCATCAGTAACATAATAAGAATCAGCTACATTCGTTTGTACTGTATAATTTGTATTAAAACCATTATAACACATTTCAAAATAAGTCAAAAAACTTGATACTAAATTTGTTAAGTTTATAGAAATAAAAGAACCAGCATCCTTATGCGTACCATTTGAATAACAAATTTGATTATAAGTATTGGCTTCCTCGCGTGATTTAGTTACTGCTGTAGCTGTTTTAGCTCCAGCCTCAGTTTGTCTTACCATGTCTTTATTTATAAACGTACTTTCGATCATAGTTTTAGCCGTTGAGAGAGCATTTTTTGCATAAACATCAACTCCCAACATAGCTTCAAGCTCATTATATATTTGTGTCCAATAACCTCCCTCTGCAGTCAAATATTTATTAATAAAGTCGGTTATCATTTGATCCGGGTTGTTATGATCACCGCATTGGAACGAAAGAATAACATTATTACTCAAAATATCACCTATGGTCAACTTACTTATTTCATCAGTTGACATATCCGATCCATTTGAAGTCATACATGCATTGTTATCCTGTCTAGAGGAAGTAAAGGTGGTAGTAGGTTGATTTAATTTATAATCCGCCCGAGATGTTTTATAAATAAATGCGGCTAAATTATTAGCAATAGATGGATCTTTAGACATAGGTGTTGCACCATAACCTGCATTTGGATTATATTCAATTGTACCATTACCGGCTAATATATTATTAGATGTAGCAGATGTAATAACACCCACTGAAGCCAACTTTTGAATAAAGCTATTATAGCCACTTTCTGTTGAACTTGTAGGTGTGCCATCCGGACTAATTACTGCCGCAGCACTTGCTAATGGACCGTTCAATACTACAGCCCCTGCTCTATCAGTTATTAAATAAGGGGTATAACCATTTAAAGCAGTTGGATTCATCAAAACTCCATAAGACAAATTATAAGCATTTTGTCCTGTACCATCATAATCCCAAACTAATTTCTTCTGATTAAGAGCATTTTGATACTGCTGAGTTACGTCTGACAATTTACGGGTAACTGAAAGTTTGTCCTGTGCTATCTGCATAGAACGGAACTCACAATCGGCTTTTCTTGCCGTTATCGCCAAAAATCTTGCTTGTGATGCTGCCAGTCCCATAAATTCCTTTCTTATTATTCATGTAGTTTGCCGGTATTTTTAACCTAAAACTTTAAAAATATCGACCTCATTTGTAACAAATTTTAACAAAAACTGTAACAATTTGTATTTTGTAAAAAAAAATTGTATAATAATCATGCTATTTATATTTCGGCTAGTGTAAATCTTAACAGGGGGTAAACTTCCTTTTTTTTTTTGAAGAAACATATTCAAGCCTTAAGAGCCTAGCAAAATTTTGTAAACTATTTGTCGGATATAACATTTTTCATTATAATAAAAGTAAT
>CALUSG010000025.1 GCA_944323365.1 Candidatus Gastranaerophilales bacterium | reverse complement strand
CAAGTATATTTGTAATTAAAGCCTTAATTCCAATTCATGTCACTGAAAGGTATTTGCTAAATATATTTATTTACGCTATTTTAAAAATGAATAAAATTAAAGGGGATTGTATATGAATTGTAAACCGGTTCTGTCGGTTGGGTGTAATGAAACACCTTAAATGATTATTTGTAACAGTAAAAACGAGTATTAAGAAATACAAAAATTTTTATGATTTAGAGAAAATAATTTATCATCATCATAAAAATCAAATCCATACATCTATTGCAACTGGAGATGAAATTGTAATTGAAGAAAGATCACACGAAGAGATGATTCATATCAACGGTAAAATTATTTGTGCGCTGGATGTAGATATAATAAATCCTGGGTTTGATGTCATTCCGAATGAACTAATTACAGGAATAATTACAGAAGTTGGTATTTTAAGACCTGATTATAAAAAATCCATTGCAGAAGCATTAAAAAAATGACAGAATATTATTTTTATTAAACTCACTCTTGTAGTATTTATACAGGGTGAGTTTATACAAAATTATGTAATTTTCAAATTCCCAAATTACTGATTTAAAAAATCTACAAACAATTAAAAAAGATGCATTCTTCGTAAATTCCCAAATAACAAATTTAGGTAATTTAAAACATATAGGAAATGACGTATATTTTGAAAAACCACAAATAAAAAATCTAAATATGCTACAATTCATCGAAGGAAATGTTCATATTTCTAATTCAAACCTTTGTGAAAAAGATTTTAAAGATGTAAAAGTAAAAGGAAAAATCTTAAATAATAATCAAATTTAAAAAAAATTTTCTTTAAATATTTAAGCTACCGTATAATACTGTTGGATTAGCAAATCTGACCTAGAAAGTGAAGTTATACCAATAGGCTTACATTGTAAACTTTTGTAAATTTTTCATTTATAAAATGTCAAAATTATTATACTAACAGTTTTCATATTCATGTTATTATTTCAGTACAAACATATAAAGGAAAGGTAGTGTGACATGGTATCAATTAATCCTATTGCCTTCACAGGCAATCCGACAAAAGTAGTTAATAAAGAAGCATCAAAGGTTGTTGATATATTGGGAACCAGTATGTATCAAATGACCAATGTTAAAAATGCAGTATTATTAGATTATGTAGCTAATGTTTTACCACATCAAGCTGCTAAAAACGTTGCTAAAAATAATGTAGTATTATTAGATTATGTAGCTAATGTTTTGCCACATCAAGTTGCTAAAAACATTGCTAAAGATAAACTTGATAAAATTGTTTAATTAAAATTTAGAAAACATTTTAAATTTTGAAAAGCCGAGAATGTTATGTTCTCGGCGTTTCAATTGAAAATTTGTAAGTTAGACTTAAAGTCCAACAATTAATTAGTTTAATAAGTTGTTTTTAAACTAACAGAAATTATTTTTATACATCTGCCCTGACAGCAAAAAGAGAATTTTATCTGTTACTGAATCAAATGGCTTGCTTCCTCCCCCTCAAACCCATACCAAATGCCGATTGCCTAAAATAATCACACCAGTTGAGCTACTCACGCTACTCAAACAAATACAATTTATGAGTATGATAGTCCCTAAAATCGGACATCCTGGACTTTTCTGAAACCCTAAATTTATTTAAAATTGTTTACCAACTGTAAAAGAACAACCAGTTCAGGAATATTTGACAACCAGTTCGGGAATTTTTGGACAGGTAAATTTAGAAACCCTAAATAATGTTATAAATTTAAGATTAAAAAGGAATAAATTTTTTTAGAGCGTATTGTAAAAATTTTTAATAAAAATAGCAAAAAAAATATTCAGGATTTTTGTAGTTATAAAGTAGTAGGATATAATAAAGAATTATAGGAGTAAAAATGATTTCTAAAGTACAAGCATATAATGCAAATCAACCTAATTTTACATCAAGAGTTAGAGTTTCTTTTAGATTTGCTAGATTATATACTGAAGGTGCTAGCAATAGAATAAAAAATCAAATTAAAATGCTTGAAAATAATGGAAATAAGGACTTGGTATTATTAGACCGAAATGAAAGTGGAGATAGTATATATTTAAAGGTATACAAAAAAGATAAAAATAAAATAATGGAAAATTTGGGTTCTGCTCCATATACATTAGAAAACACAAAAGAACATAGTCTTGTTGACTTGTACAATAAAGTAGTAAATGAGATAAAAGACGAATTTAAGGAATCTAAATTATCTAAAATTTTGTTTGAATATCTATAAAAAAATATGATTGTAAAGAGTCACATGGTTTGATTATTTTAAAAGAACACCCAATTCAGGAATTTCATTTTTAGCGATTTCCGACTAAAAAAATCAAGATATATTTGAAACACACCCCTATTAGTTCAAAAAAATCAAATTCCTGCAATGTCTGTTCAATGATAACGGAACTATAACTCATGAATTTTGGAAAAAGCAAAATGACAAGTGGCAAGCCGAAAAAGATAAAATGTATATTCAGCTTGAAGAAATCAACAAACTAGATAAGCAGTTTTACGAACAGGCTGACACCCTGCTAAGATTTACAGACAATGCATACTATTATTATTTAAAAGGTACTATTGCTCAACGCAGAAAAATTTTAGAGATAATCAGCGAAAAAATCACTTACAAAGATAAAACTTTTAATCTGATATTGAAGCCTGTATTCCAAACAATAGCAGAAAATCAATATAATTTAAGAGATAGAAACTGCAACAATCGAACTTTGGAAAACGGCACTAAAAAAGGGCTTGAAACTGATTTAAGCCCTAATTTACTAAAAAACTCCCCAGGCTGGACTCGAACCAGCAGCCTACCGGTTAACAGCCGGTTGCTCCGCCATTGAGCTACTGAGGATTATATCTTTATTATATTACAAAAATTTTTATTGTAAAGTACTAATTTTAATTATATATAATTTTTTATAATATATTATGCTCCTAACAAATACCGCCAAGGCCCTAAACCTCATCAGTCAAAACTTTCAACTCATACTAAACCGTGACTGGCTTTATGGATTACTAATTTTTTATTGGTAATTTTACGGATTGTATGCTATTATTATTTATGTAATATTTAATTTTATAGGGGGTATTTTTTATGTCAAATCCTGTTTTTAATGAAAATGTTATTGAACAAACACGGATTCTTGAAGGCGAGCCTATGACTATAAATGGTGCAATTAATAAAACTTTTGTTTTATTGGCATGTTTATTTATAGCAGCATGCTATACCTGGTATCTAGCCTTCAACGGGTACACTGATAAAGCCCAAATATTAACCGTCGGCGGTTCTATTGTAGGTTTTATCCTAGCTATGGTTATTATTTTTACTAGAAAAGCTATGAATGTTTTAGCTCCTCTGTATTCAGTTTGTGAAGGATTCTTTTTAGGCGGTATTTCTGCTGTTTATGCGGCTCAATATGCCGGGATTGTTATGCAGGCTATACTGGCAACTTTTGCGGCTCTCGCCTCTATGTTAATCCTATATAGATTGAATGTTATCAGATGTACTGAAAAATTCAGAGGCGTTATCCTTACCGCAACTTTATCGGTTGCTGTTGTTTATTTAATCCAAATAGTTGCTGACTTTTTTGGTCGTGGTATACCTCAAATTTTCACCTCAAGCCCTATCGGCATAGGTTTTAGTATAATTGTTGTGGCCATTGCTGCTCTTAACCTTATTATTGATTTCGATTTTATTGAAAGAGGTTCTCAAGGTCTTCTAGAGAAAAAATACGAATGGTATGGTGCTTTTGGTCTTATGATAAGCCTTATTTGGCTGTATTTGGAAATCTTAAGACTTTTAGCAAAAGTAAACGACAGAAATTAATTGTTCAAATTGTTCAGCTTGTTCAGCTGAACAATTTTTTCCCATAAATTTTACCATCTTTAAATTGCGATAATTCAACACTACAAATAGTATTTGTTTTCGTCAAATCATCCGTATCTAAATGTACCGTCAGAAAGTTTGATGTAACCCCTTTTAACATACCATCAAATTTATCAGGATGCTTTTCCACCAAAACCTCACAAACTCTTCCCAAATTTTTGCCTGCAAATTCTTTGTATTTTTTTTGTGAAATTGATTTTATAATATTAGCCCTGCGTTCTTTTTCCCTGTCATCCACCTGATTTGGCATTTCGGCTCCGACTGTTCCTTTTCTTATTGAATACGGAAATGTATGGATTTGCGACAAACCTGATTTTTCCAAATTCTTTCGGGTCACTTCAAAATCTTCCTCAGTTTCCCCTGCAAATCCGGTGATTATATCACTTCCCAAAAATGGCAAATTAAATTTTGAATTTATCCTATCTATTAACCTTAAATATTCATCTACCTTGTAAAATCTGTTCATTGAACGTAATGTTTTGTCACAGGCGGATTGAAGCGAAAGATGAAAATGCGGACAAAATTTATCCGATACCGCCAAAAAATCAAGCATTTCATCTGTTATTTCCAAAGGATTTAAAGACCCCAGTCTGTATCTTTTAATTTTAGTCCTTTTTTCTATCACCTTTAATAAATCCAACAAACTCAAACCTAAATCTTTTCCCCAAAGTCCTATATGTATTCCGGTTAAAACTACTTCTTTAAATCCGTGCTCTTCAAGATTATGAATTTCGTTTATTATAAAATCAATATCAGCACTGCGGCTTTTACCTCTGGCAAACGGTATTATACAATAACTGCATCTGTTATCGCATCCGTCTTGAATTTTTAGACTTGCACGTGTCTTTCCGCTGTCCATAATGGAAACCTTGCTGAATTTTTCTTTGCTCATTATGTCCGAAACAGCATAACTCGTGCGGCTTATTACATCATATAAATTTAATTTCTCATCATTCCCTGCTATATAATCAATAAAATCATACTGTAAAAGACTATCCTTTTCCGTCTGTGCAACACAACCGGTTAAAACCGTCTTTATCAAAGGATTTTTGTGTTTTGCATTACGTAACAGATAAAATGCTTCGTTATCACTTTTGTGGGTTACAGAACAGGAATTTAATATATATAAATCTGCCTCATTAATTTTTGAAACTTTTTTTAAACCGTGCTTGGTTAAATTTTCTTCAATAATAATTTCTTCAAACTGGTTTGCCTTGCAGCCCATCGTATGTATAAAAAATTTTTCCATTTTTTTATATTAGTTGAAATAAAATAATATGTAAATATTTATTAAAAAGAATTAATTAGCTAACAAAATAATTTACTTTTTGTTTTTATAGTAGTATAATAAAAATGCGAAAGGTGTGTGTAGCATGCAAATTACCGCAATAGGGGCTAATCCCCAAAGGAATTCTCAACTTCGTCAAAATTTTGAAGGCAAACGTGATAATATAGATGCGTTTATTAACCTTGATGACAGTGTTTTACAAATGGCCGCTTACGAAGAAACGGCAAAAAGTGTTAATGACAAAAAACACAAGAAACTTGATAACCTTTTAATCAACCTTGTTCCTGTTGCTGCAGGTATTACAACAGCAGCATTTACGCCAAAACTTTTGTCTAAAACAGGACGATATGAAAAATTAGCAGGTTTTCTTACTACAACAGCAGGCTGGTTTGCAAGTTTTGGTATTATTGACTTAGTATTCAAAGGCAAACAAAAACTTGATGAAAAATTTGATAAATTAAGAGGATTTTCACAAAAGAATCCGTTAGTTTCTTTC
This sequence comes from Candidatus Gastranaerophilales bacterium, assembly GCA_944323365.1. Lineage (GTDB taxonomy): Bacteria > Cyanobacteriota > Vampirovibrionia > Gastranaerophilales > Gastranaerophilaceae > SIG32. The sequence goes on along the minus strand of CALUSG010000025.1, from coordinate 46,366 downwards.
ATTGCAACTGCAGGAGCAAGCTTTGGAATTCTTGCCGGAGCTAACAAACTTTTAGGTAAATTCTCTGACAAATATATCACTAAACTTATAGACAAGCATGACGCTAAAATATCTAATGCTATTTTAAAAACCGCAGATAAACTTGATAAAAACAGAGTGTTAAATTGGGCTTCTAAAGGTATTTCTAAATTAGCCCAAAAAACTCCATCCGCTCTGAAAAACTTCGGTAAATCATTAGTAAAATATGCACCATTTTTAGTTGCTTTTGGAGCTATTTGCCACTCTATAAACCATACTAATGTTAAAAATCGTGAATTCAATAAACATTACGATTATTATAAAAATCTTCAAGATGAATTAAGTAAAAAAAGAATTCAGGAATTGACTTTAGAAAATGATTTATTATTACAAAAACCTGAAAATGTTGAAGATTTAGCGTTATTAAAAGACAACGTAGATTTATAAATAATAAATATAATCAAGAAGAATGCCTTCGGGCATTCTTTTTGTTAATAAAATTCATAAAATATAGAACTTGACAACAGCAAATATAATCTGTCAAAATAATATCATGAATTTACAAAATCCTTATGTAAAACTCCACATATCAATAATTTTATCATGTTTTACGAGTATTTTTGGGCGGATAATCACGTTAAATGAGGGCTTGCTTGTATTTTACAGGTTATTAATGTCGCTAATAATACTATTACCGGTATTAGAGCTTGTAAAGAAAGCCCCGAAAACCGATTTTAAAAGTTTTTTAAAGATAGCCGGGGTAGGAATGCTATTAGGGATACACTGGCTGTTTTTTTACGGGAGCATAAAATATGCGAACGTATCAATCGGAATAGTATGTTTTTCGCTGGTAAGTTTTTTCACGGCACTAATAGACCCTATTTTAGAAAAACACAGGATATTTAAGCACGAAATATTATTTAGCCTGATAACAATAATAGGGATATCGTTGATATTTCATTTTGACTCACAATACCGAATTGGTATAATTTTAGGTGTAATATCTTCAGCAGTAGCCGCATTATACACGATAACAAACAGAATTATTGCAAAGCATTATGAGTCATCATCAACAATATTATTTCACGAATTTTTAGGCGGACTAATAATTGTAAGTCTTATAATGCCGTTTTACCTGCATATTTTTCCTGTAGCAACAATAGTTCCGACAGCACATGACATGTTTTATTTATTTTTACTGGTAACGCTATCAACAATAGGACTATATGCTCTTCAAATTCAATCACTAAAATATATCCCACCGTTTACAGTAAATTTAAGTTACAATTTGGAGCCTGTTTATACAGTAATACTTGCAATAATAATTTTTCAGGAGAACAAAGACCTGAGTCCTGCTTTCTATATAGGAATGGCATTAATTATAATTTCAGTAATTTTGCAATCGGTTTATATTTCAAAATTTAAGAAAGTTTAGTTATAAATTTTTCTATTTAAATCAGCTTTTCTAATGCGGATATTTTCGGGTGTAACTTCGACCAGTTCATCATCAGAAATATATTCAAGGCATTCTTCAAGAGCCATTTTTCTAGGGGCTTGTAAAGTAACCATGACATCAGCAGTTGCACTACGCATATTGGTTAATTTTTTTGTTTTGCAAATATTAACAACAATATCTTGAGGCTTGTTACATTCACCGATAATCATACCTCTGTAAACTTTAGTTTTAGGAGTAATAAAGAAAACGCCTCTGTCTTCATATTGAGCCAAAGCATACGGAATAGCTTCACCCAATTCGTGAGCAATAATAGAGCCGTTTCTTTGGCGTGGAATATCACCGGCATAAGGTCTGTAATGTAAAAACGTATGATACATAATGCCTTCGCCACGTGTCATTCTAATAAACTCGCTTCTAAATCCGATAAGTCCACGGGCAGGTATATGGAACACCATAGATGTACGTCCCTTTGCATTATTCATTTCTTTCATTTCGCCTTTGCGGTTAGATAGTCTTTCAATACAGCTTCCCGCATAATTTTCGGGGACATCCACGATTAAATTTTCGTAAGGCTCACATTTTTCACCGTTAATTTCCTTATAAATAACCTCGGGCTTAGAAACAGCAAACTCATAACCTTCTCTACGCATTGTTTCAATTAAAATACCTAAATGTAATTCACCTCTGCCGGATACTTTAAAAACATCGGTAGAGTCAGTATCTTCAACACGCAGACTAACATTTTTTTCGAGTTCGTTATAAAGTCTTTTTCTTAACTGACGGGAAGTAACGAATTTTCCTTCAGTACCTGCGAACGGGCTGTCATTAACAGAAAAATTCATTTGCAGAGTCGGTTCATCAACATGGATAAGCGGAAGCGGGTTAGGATTATTTAAATCGCAGATACTTTCTCCGATTTGAATATCGGAAAATCCTGCAACACCAACGATATCTCCGGCAGAAGCCTCTTGGATTTCCACTCTGCCTAAATCTTTAAATCCGAAGAGTTTAGTAATTTTTCCACGTTCCTGAGAGCCGTTTGCATGAACAACGCAGACTTGTTCTTGTGATTTAATTTTACCGTTTGCAATACGTCCTATAACAATTCTTCCAACGTATTCATTGTAATCAAGCGAGGCCGCTCTAAACTGTAGTGGAAGATTTTCATCGCCTTCAGGCGGTTTTATATTTTCCAGAATACAATCCAAAAGCGGAATCATGTCTTTTCTGTCATCTTCCAAATCTTTTATTGCAAACCCCTGCAAACTGCTCGAAAAAATAAACGGAAAATCTATTAAATCTTCTCTGTCCGTCAATTCGGTAAACAAATCAAAAACCTTATCCAAAGCCGTTAGAGGTTCAGCAGCGGGCTTATCTATTTTATTAATAACAACAATAATTTTTAAACCCAACTCAAGAGCTTTAGATAAAACAAATCTAGTTTGGGGCATAGGGCCTTCAGCAGCATCAACGATTAATAACGCACCGTCAACCATACCCAATACACGTTCCACTTCTCCGCCGAAATCAGCGTGTCCGGGGGTATCAACAACATTAATTTTACAACCTTTGTAATTAATCGAGATATTTTTTGAAAGAATTGTAATACCTCGTTCACGTTCTAAATCATTGCTGTCTAAAACACGTTCCTCAACATGTTGATTTTCACGAAAAACACCGGCCTGTTTCAGTAAACAATCCACAAGCGTTGTTTTACCATGGTCTACGTGAGCAATAATTGCTATATTTCTTATATTTTCGTTAACTGCCATATATGTAATTCCAGTAAATGTATATTTTTATAATATTACAGGCAAAAATTTTTTTCAATAGTGCTAAAAAATTCAGTGGATAAAACCACTGAATTTTTTTACTGATTATGTTTTTGAATAATAGTATCAGCCATAGCGTCAAGTTTTTGGAAAGTATCTGCTTTAGCTTTACCTTTAATCAAAACAGGTTCAATTAATTCGACCTTGAGATTGGAGAGCATATTGGTTAATTTACCCGTCAAATCTCCGCCCCAGCCATAAGAACCTATAATAGTTGCATATTTAAGCTTAGGATTTAAAAGATTAACGAGGTAAGCAGCATTAGCAGCTGCAGGATGAGGTGAAGCCAACACCATTGACGCTCCCAAAACAAGAGTTTTAGCATCTACAATCGCCATTGCCAAATCACCTAAATCATCAGACACTATATCGTGTTTAATAGTTTGAATGCCTGCTTTATTAAGTTTATCAGCCAAATAATCTATCATTTCTTCTACACTGCCATACATAGACACATAAGGCAGAACAACAAGATTTTTAGATTCATCACCTGACCAGTCTGCGTATAAATCCAGTATAAATTTCGGATTTTTATAAATAGGTCCGTGGCTCGGTAAAATCATTTCAGGATTAATTTCTTGAACTTGTTTTGTATATTTTTGGCACATTTTTCTAAACGGCATCATAATTTCCGCATAATAACGTTTTGCACAATGTTCAAGTTCTTTTGAGTCATTTGCAAATATATCGTCAAAGGTATAATGAGCTCCTAAAAAGTCACAGCTGCACAATAAATTATCTTCAACAATATGCGTAAACATAGTATCAGGCCAGTGAACCCCAGGAGCCATATAGAATTTTAATGTTTTATCGCCCAGTGAAAGCTCATCATTGTTTTTTATAACCTGTATTCTATCTTCAGGTATCAAAAGCATTTCCATAATGTTATTTTTACAAAACTGATTTGTAACAACAACGGCCTCAGGGTATTTTTTCAATAGCTTTGGCAATGCTCCGGTATGATCTTGCTCACCGTGGTTAGCGATAATATAATCTACTTTTGCTATATTATTTTCGTCTAAATTTTTTATATACTCATCTGATTTTGGCAGATACATAGTATCTATCAAAGCCGTTTTCAAAGACCCTTTAACTAAATAAGAGTTATAGCTCGTGCCTTGTTCCAAAGGAATAAGCTCGTCAAATATTTTGCGTTCGCAGTCATTTAAACCGCAATAGTATACGTTATTTTTTATTTCTTTAAATTTCATAGCTGTTCCTCATTGTAAATCTTAAAAAAATCTTTTCATCGTCCAAAAATCTAATAATTTTGAGCTTTAACAAAGAAATAAGCTTTTGGGTGTTTACAAACAGGACAAAGTTCAGGTGCATTTTCGCCCTCAAAAACGTGTCCGCAGTTTCCGCATTCCCAAATTACAGGAGCAGGCTTTTGGAAAACTTTGTCTGCTTTAATATTTTCCAATAATTTTTTATATCTTTCTTCATGCTCCCTTTCAATTTTTGCAACCATTTCAAAAAGTATTGCCAGTTGCTCAAAACCTTCTTCCCTCGCCTCTTTAGCAAATTGAGCATACATTTGTGTCCACTCGTAGTTTTCACCGTTTGCTGCGTCTTCCAGGGCTTTTAATGTATTTGGAACACTTCCGTCATGCAAATATTTAAACCATATTTTAGCGTGTTCTTTTTCATTATTTGCAGTTTCTTCAAAAATTCGGCTTATTTGAACAAAACCTTCTTTTTTTGCTTGTGAAGCATAATATGTATATTTATTTCTTGCTTCTGATTCGCCTGCAAAGGCTGTCATTAAATTCTTTTCTGTCTTTGTCCCTTTTAATTCCATAACTTATTCCTTTTCAAACATATCTTTACCAACAGCACAAAGAGGACATACCCAATCTTCGGCCAAATCTTCAAATGCCACGTTATCATTTTCTGCAGGGTCATATACATAACCGCATACTGTGCATACATATTTTTCCATAATCATTTCTCCTTTACTTACAATCTCTACACAATCCATGAAACACTATTTCATGACTATTTATTTTAAAACCTGTTTCCTGTTCTGCTTTTTGAACAACATCATGTGCTACACCTTCGCTTATATCAAAAACTTTTCCGCATTTCTCACATATAAAATGATAATGCAAACATGTATTATGGTCAAAATGTGCAGAATTTTCCAACCCGTCTATCTTTTTTATTATTCCGGCTTCCGCCAGCTGGCTTAAGTTACGATATAACGTTGCCTTACTTACTTCCGGATACTCTATTTGTATTATTGAATACAATTTTTCAGCTGTCGGATGAATGACATTTTGCTTTAATGTATCTAGTACTACTTCTCTTTGTCTTGAATAATTCATCTTTTTGCCTCGAACTTGATAACTATTCTCATTTTAAATCATTCTTAATATAAAGTCAATACAAAAGTTAACAAATTAATATAAATTAACAGGCAATTTTTAAAGTGTTTTTGTTTTAATAGAAATATGGAAGTAGTAGTAAAAAGTAATCCGGCGAATGCCCCTATGCATTATGGCCCGTACGTAGCAGGAGTATTACCTGTTCCGGACAGTCATATAACGCCTGTATTATTTTCGCATTATGAGGCTACAAAGGAGTTTAACAAGATAAATCAAGACATCTTTGAACAAAAGCAGAAAGCCAAATCCATAGACAGAAAAAAGACTCCAAAACCTGTTTTAATAGCTGCAGGCGGAGCAATACTGTTTACATTATATAAAATTATAAAAAGACGTTTTAAGTAAACTATCTACTTTTCATAAACAAGAATTTATAGTAGGATGTGAGAAAAGGGAGCTAATATGAAAAAAATAGTAATACTGCTAAGTGTATTTTTAATAGGTATAAATGTATTTGCACAGGATATATACAAGCTGGATAACGGACAGACGTTAATAATAAAAGAAGTTCACACGAACCCAATAGTAACGATAGATACCTGGGTAAAAACAGGTTCAATCAACGAAGATGAGAAAAACAACGGGGTATCGCATTTTTTGGAGCATTTATTTTTCAAAGGTACAACAAACCATGCTCCGGGAGAATTTGACAAAATATTAGAATCAAAAGGGGCAATAAACAATGCAGCGACGAGTAAAGATTTTACGCATTATTATATAACAATACCGTCAAAGTACTTTGATTTAGCGTTGGATATGCACGCAGACATGCTTCAAAATCCATTAATCCCGAGCAAAGAAATGGAAAAGGAAAGAAAAGTTGTACTTGAAGAAATTTCAAAGGATATAAATTCGCCGACCACAAAGGTTTATAACAATTTAATAAGCATGCTATATACCAATCACCCTTATAAAAGAAAGGTTATAGGAGAAAGCAATATTATAGAAAACATAAGCCGGGAAGAAATACTTAACTATTTTAATAAATACTATGCCCCGTCCAATATGATAACAATAATAGCTGGTGACATAGATACGCAAACGGCATTAAATGCAGCAAAGAAATATTTTAACAGTGAATACAAAAAAATTCCGCAGAACAAATATTATCAAGAAAAACAACTAACAAAACAGTTAAGGAAAACAGAATATACAAAAACCGATTCGGGATACATGTTCATAGGATTCAGAACAGTAAAAATAACCGATAAAGATTCATACGCACTGGATGTTTTGGCGGCAATTTTAGGTGAAGGACGCTCAAGTATTTTATATCAAAACATAAAAGATAAAAAACAGCTGGCATTTAACATTTCTGCCTCAAACTCATCAATGAGAGATGACGGAATATTTTATATATCAGCGAATTTTACCCCTGATAACAGTCAAAAACTTGAAAAAACGATATTTGATGAACTTCAAGCCATTCAGCTCAACGGCGTAACCCTTGAGCAGGTTCGTCTTGCACAAAATTTAATAGAAAAAGACACCTATTATGCAAGGGAATCAATTTCAAATATAGCACAAGAAATAGGCTATACAATGACAATTGCCGGCGATATTAAATTTTATGAAAACTATTTAACGAACATAAAAAAAGTAACTCCTCAAGACGTGAAACGGGTTGCAAATAAATATTTAAATATAAATAACAGTGCCGTATCAATTCTGCTTCCCGAAACAGCTAAAACAGCTAAAGAAGTAAAAATATCACACAAAAAACCATTAGAAGCAGCACTGATAAGCCAAACACCCCAAACCCAAAAATATAAACTTTCAAACGGTGCAACTCTTTTGTTAACCCCTAATAAAACCAATGACATAGTTGCAATAAATATCTTTGCAAAAGGCGGAGAATTTATAGAAAGCATTCCCGGAACAGGCAAACTTACGGCGTCTTTAATGCTTAAAGGCACTAAAAACCATTCTTTTTCCGAAATATCTAAAATAATGGAAGATAACGGGATAAAAATTTCACCTGTATCAAAAGCCGATGCATTTTCAATAAACATTCTCACAACAAAACCCGAGCTGGATAAAACATTAACGCTACTGGACGATATAGTAAACAACGCTGTTTTTGATGATTATGAAATTAATAAAACAATAAACGAAAAACTAAACTCTATCAAAAAAAATCGTGACCTGCCGCTGCAAAAAGCAATAGAAGAATATAATACCCTTATTTATAAAGACAGTGTATATTCTAATTCAACAAAAATTTTAGAAAAAACATACCCGCAAATTAAACGTACGGATATAACAGAATACTACAATACAATCTTTAACCCTCAAAATATAGTAATTTCGGTAAACGGAAATGTACAAAAAAATGAGATAATTCCACTTTTCACAAAAATGTTTAAAGAACAGGCGAAAGAACCTTTTAACTATGCGAATTACACAATTCCAACCGCAACCGTGCCAAAAATATCCAATATAAAAGACCCGAATACCCAAACAGCCTGGATATTTTTAGGCTGGCAAACAGCCGGCATACAAAACCCTAAAGACTATGCCGCACTGCAGATAATAGATACAATGCTCGGAGTCGGTATGAGCTCAAGATTATTTAAAAATCTAAGAGAACAAGAAGGTTTGGCATATCAATTAGGCACAAACTACAGTCCGAGTATGAAAAGAGGCAATCTTGCACTTTATATAGGCACAAACCCCAAAAACTTAGAACGTGTAAAAACAAAACTTTTTGAAGAAATAAATAAATTAAAAACAGAATTTGTAGGCACAAAGGAGCTTCAAGAAGCAAAAGACAAACTTTTAGGACAATTTGTAATATCTCAGGAAACAAATCTTGAAAAAGCCTCTACCATCGGCTGGTTTGAAACTTCAAACAGAGGCTACGACTTTGATTACATAAATCTGATTAACAGTATTACCGCAAACGATATTATAGAAGTCGCTAACAAATATTTTAACAATAACTACACGCTGTCTGTAGTAACTAATTAATAATAAATTTTTCAACTAAATAAATGAACTTTTTTTTTCAAAAATCGTTATAATAATATAAAAAGTTAAATAAAAAAAGGTTAGTTTATTAAACAAAAAGGAGAAAAATTTATGACAGAAGAACAACACAGAGAGCAATGTGAATATGTATGCATCTCAAAAGGTTTTAAGAAATTTTTAACAATCACCTGCGGTTCATTTATCGGAGTATTTTTTGCATTATGCTTATTCGGAGCAATACATACACCTCCAATGCCGCCGTGTCCTACTTATGGAATGCCGATGTATCATCACGAATGTCATTGCAGAGATCATCATGCTGATTTCCATAAAATGCCGGGAAAAGAATTTAAAAAACATCAAAAATATGACAGAGATTAAGAGCGGGAAACCGCTCTTTTTTTATATTTAAATTGCCCGACCCGCTATAAACAAAACTCATGTTTATGTTATTCTAAAATGTATGAAACGGGTTATGTATGTTATCTTAGCAATAATAATAATTTTAGGGTTATTGAAAGCCTGCATAAGACAGGATAAGCCATTGGAAGACACATATAAACCTTTATCAGAAACCCGAAAAGAAATTATTTACCCTGAAGACCATAAAAATATAACAATAAACGGCATTGATTATATCCAGTCGCAAGCACCTATCGGAAAATTTGGCGGTACACTAACGTCCTCAACAATAGGAGAAGGACCAAAGACCTTTAACCCTTTTAATTCAAAAGATAACATATCCTCAACGTTATCCGAAATCATGTACGACGGACTTTTAACAACACACCCCGTAACAGGTCAGCCCATACCAAAGCTGGCGAAATCTTTTACAATATCAGATAACGGCAAAGAATACACAATAAAACTAAGACACGGTATAAAATGGTCAGACGGAAAGCCTATAACAGCCGATGATGTAGTGTTTACCTGGAAAGACATAATATTAGCAGGGCTCGGCAATACTTCAACAAGAGATTCAATTATAATAGACGGAAAGCTTCCTGAAGTATACAAAATTGATGATTATACAGTAAAATTTATAACACCCGAACCTTTTGCCCCGTTCATAAGAATGCTTTCTTCTCCAATAGCCCCAAAACATATTTTTGGCCCTGCAGCGAAAAAAGGAGCCAAATATTTTGATACCTTTCTTTCCACAAATACAAAACCCGAAGATTTTGTTGTATCAGGAGCGTTTAAAATTAAAGAATACGTACCCGCTCAACGGGTAGTATATGAACGTAACCCTAATTATTATTTTATAAATAAAAATAATGAAAAATTACCTTATTTGGACAGATTAGTTTATTTAATAGTAGGTGATTTAAACAATGAAGTTTTAAAATTTGAAGCAAAAGAACTGGATATTATCAATTTACAGGGCTCAAAGGTTGCACGTTATAAAGCAATGGAGCCACATTCTGATTTTGTTATATATAATTTAGGTCCGAATACCGGAACAATGTATTTGGCAATGAATTTAAACAACAGGAAAAATAATGAGGGAAAATATTACGTAAATCCGGTAAAACAAAGCTGGTTCAATGATATTAACTTCAGAAAAGCCGCTGATTATGCTGTAGACAGAACAAATATTGTCTTGAACATTGCAAATGGCATTGGCGAACCGCTTTTTACAGCAGAAAGCCTCAATTCAATTTTTTTAAACAAAGACCTGAAACCCTATGAAAGAGATTTAAACAAGTCAAAAGAATTGTTAAAGGAATCAGGATTTTACTGGGATAAACAGGGAAGACTTTTTGATAAAAATAAAAACAGGGTGGAATTTGATTTATTAACAAATGCCGGCAATACAGAGCGGGAAGCCATTGGTGTTATGATAAAGCAGGATTTGGAGGATTTGGGGATGAAAGTAAATTTCAAACCTATTGAATTCAATTCACTTGTCAATAAACTTGTAAACACACTGGATTGGGACATGGTAATTATGGGCTTTACAGGCTCACCTTTAGAACCTAACGGCGGAAAAAATGTTATGATGTCAGACGGCACTTTACACGTTTATAATATGAGGCTTGAAAAGGACAAAAATTCTCCACGCTATGATTTTGAAAAACGCATTGATGAATTGTTTATTAATGGAGCATTAGCAACAAAATTCGAAGACAGAAAAAAATATTACGACGAATACCAAAAAATCATCTATGAAGAAAAACCTTTTATCTACATTTATTCACCAACAATAATAGTTGCAATACGTGACAAATTCAAAAATATATTTCCGACTTCACTCGGCGGGGTAATTTACAACATAGAAGAAATCTACGTTTGCGAAGGCCCTGAAAACTCTGAAATAAAATCTGATAACCCATCAGGTGAGAGGTAAACAACATTATGAAAATCTTAAAGTATATATTTAAAAGAATTTTACAGACAATACCGTTATTGATAATAGTATCAATAATAAGCTTTTTTATAATAAGACTGTCACCTGTAGACCCGCTTGCAGAATTAAGACTAAATCCGTCAGTATCACAGGAAACTCTTCAAAAAGAAGCCGAACGACTCGGCTTAGATAAGCCTGTAATAGTACAATACGGACTTTGGGCAAAATCCTTTTTAAAGGGAGATTTGGGTATAACTTCAAACGGCGAAAAAGTTAGCGTCAAACTAAAAGAAAGAATACCGAATACATTATTACTGACAGTAGTCGTAATATTTTTAACGTGGATAGTCGGTATTCCGTTAGGGATTTTAGCTGCGTTAAAGTGGAAAAGTCCTTTTGACAGGATATTAACAGTTTTAACGAGTATCGGAATGGCAATACCATCGTTTTTCTTTGCGGTTTTATTATTAATATTTGCGGTAAGGACAGGCTGGTTTCCTGTCGGCGGCTTAACGAGCCCGAATTTTGCGGATATGGGGCTTATTTCGCAGATAAAAGACATAGCCCATCATTTATTTTTACCTGTAACTGTTTTGTTTACAATATCTCTTGCAGGGCTGCAACGTCAGATGAGAGCCAATATGCTGGACGTATTGGATAGTGATTATGTCAAATTTGCAAGAGCAAAAGGTCTAAGCGAATTTAAAGTAATATACAAACACGCATTGAGAAATGCTGTTAACCCGCTGATAACCCTGTTAGGATTTGAATTTGCAGGATTATTAAGCGGAGCAGCCTTAACAGAATATGTTTTTCAATATCCCGGACTCGGAAGATTAATTTTGGAAGCGGTTTTAAAATCCGATATAAATCTTGTTATGGCATCGCTGATGATGGGAGCTGCTATGCTTATTGCGGGTAATTTGCTTGCTGATATTTTATTAATCATTACAGATCCGAGGGTTAAAACATGAAAGAAGTAATAGAACAATTATTAAAAGATAAATTTGCAAAGGCCGCAATAATAGTTCTCGGTTTAATTTATGCAGCATTGTTTTTAGCGGATTTTCTGGCTCCTTATACAAAAGATTTTTCAGACAGATCAATGGCTTATGTTCCGCCTTCAAAAATTTTCACAATAGATGAAAACGGAAGACTGTCAAAGCCGTATACCTATAATTACATAAGAGAATTTGACAACGAAACCTTACAAATGCAATACAAACTGGATAGATCCCAAAAATATTATTTAAAGTTTTTTGCAAAGGGAATGCCGTATAAATTTTTAGGAATAATTCCGATGAAACGTCATTTGGTAACAGTAGAAGATTCGGGAAGACTTTTTCTGTTGGGAACGGATATAAACGGCCGTGACGTATTCTCAAGACTGCTTTTTGGCGGAAGAATATCAATGACGATAGGATTTTTAGCATTATTTGTATTATTTCCTATAGGACTTTTATACGGCGGTATATCAGGCTATTTTGGAGGAAAAGCAGATACGTTAATGATGCGTTTTGCAGAAGCTGTAATGTCAATACCGAGCTTTTATTTGTTAATAATCTTAGCCTCAATACTGCCATCGGGAATGACAAGCATACAAAGATTTATATTGATAGTAGTAATACTTGCATTAATAGGCTGGGCAGGATTTGCAAGAGTAGTAAGAGGTATGGTTTTATCTATAAAGACACGAGAATTTGTACAGGCGGCTAAATCAATAGGCCAATCTGATTTAGGCATAATTGTAAAACATATATTACCTCAGACAACGAGCTTTGTAATAGTAGCGATGACATTATCGGTACCGTCATATATCCTGTCGGAATCAGGTTTAAGCTTTTTGGGGCTGGGAATACAGCAGCCTGATGCAAGCTGGGGGAACATGCTTAAAGAAGCACAGGAATTTACCAATATAATATACAGACCGTGGCTTTTGACACCGGGATTTTTAATTTTTGTTGCGGTATTGGCATTTAACCTTATCGGTGATACAATAAGGGATGTACTCGATCCGAAAAGTCAGATGAGGTAAAATGGAATTACTGGGAATATTTGATTTAACTATAGTTATCAGAGTTGTTTCAGCATTACTGTTAGGTTTTGCAGTAGGCTTGGAACGTGAAATGACGAACAAATATGCCGGATTAAGAACAAATATACTAGTATGTTTGGGAGCATGCGTATTTACAATAATATCAATATACGGATTTCCTGCAATAACGGTAACAGATGCGGAATATGGCACACGTGATACAGCCCGTGTAGCAGCACAAGTTGTAACCGGTATAGGATTTATAGGCGGCGGTACTGTATTAAGACACGGAGCAACTGTTTTTGGATTAACAACAGCTGCGACATTGTTTATGTCTGCTGCAATAGGAATGGCTTGCGGAGCAGGCATGTATGATTTGGCACTTGTTGCTACTATTGTTTCCATAATCACACTTGTTTCTGTAAGATTTTTTGAAAAAAATGTGCTCGTTTCCAGCACTAAAAATATTAAAAGACTTAAAATCACAATTAATTGTTCAACAGAATATGCCGTAGGTATTTATGATTATTTTGTGGATAAATACCCGGATTTAAAAGAAATAAGCAAAAAAGACGGAAAAGAAAATATAACTAAAATTACTGTAATAACTGATGTTAAGCTAAAAAAATCAATGAAAGACCTATACAAAGAGTTTCATGATTTTAAAGGAATAGAATCAGTATCAATTCAGGAATTTTGTGAAGCATAAGGGGAAAAATATATGTCAGGACACTCAAAATGGTCAACGATAAAACATAAAAAAGCAAAAGTAGATTCACAACGAGCAGTAGTGTTTCAGAAATATTCAAGGGAATTAATAGTAGCCTCCCGTTTAGGCGGAGCAGATCCGGCAGGGAATTTTAGGCTAAGAACGGCGATAGAAAAAGCAAAAGCCGCCGGCTTGCCTAACGATAATATAAAAAGAGCAATAGAAAAAGGAGCCGGAACTTCCGGAGCAGAGAATTATGAAGAATTAATATATGAAGGCTATGCCCCCGGCGGAGTAGCAGTTGTAATTGAAGCAATGACCGATAACAGAAACAGAACTGCCGGAGATATAAGAAGTTATTTCACTAAATTCGGCGGAAGTTTAGGTGCAACAGGCTGCGTAGGCTGGATGTTTGACCAAAAAGGCTGTATCTCTTTTGATAAATCAGTTGACTATGATAAGCTTTTTGAAGCTGCAATAAACCTTGATGCTGAAGATATTACAGATGAAGAAGATGAATACAAGGTTATAACTTCTGTTGAAAATTTTCAAAAAGTAACAGAAGGTTTGGAGGCACAAGGTTTTAAAAGTAAAACCGCAGAACTTACAAGAATTCCGCAAAACACAATCGAGATTACTGACGAGAATACTGCCTCACAGATTATGAAACTTTTGGAAAGAATTGAAGAACACGATGACGTTCAAAATGTCTATGCTAATTTTGACATTTCAGACGACATTTTACAAAAACTTGAAGGCTAGATGATAGAAAAGATAAAACAACTTTCAAAAATTTTAAATGAAAGTTACAGCGAAAAAACAGTTGTGACAAATTTGGAGGATTTTTTTGCCCAAAATTTTAATGTTTCACATTTTAACATTATCTTAAAAAATGATTACATAACAGACAAACCACATTATCCTCTATACAAACAAAACAATATAATCGGATTTGCGGAGTTTGACCGTACGGATGATTATTTGCAAGAATTTTTGGAAATTGCATTGCCCATGATATCTTTAAAATTCCAAAACCTGATTTTGACAACACGAATGCAAAAGAGTCTTGAGTTTCAAAATGTCATGAAAAATATCGCCAAAATTATTGAAACTCAATATGAATTAAGATATATAATCCCGCTTTTGGGAGAAATGATAGACAAATTCATACAGGATCATTTAGTTTACGTATTTATAAAAATAGATGATGAATTCAAATTAATGTGGCCGAATACCTGCAAAGATAAAAAAATCTTTGACATAATAAATGCAGAGCCCCGGAAAAGAGTTACAACCGAAGAGCTTGGTGTATTTCCATTAATGTTTGAAGAAAAGATTTTAGGCTACATAGTAACAAAGAATTTGGATAAAAAATTAACCTATAGAGAAATAGAATATTTGGAAGAATTAACAAATCAGTCCGCCACAACAATAAACCGGGCGAATGTATATGCTGAAATTTTAAAAAATGCGACATTAGATGCATTAACAGGATTTTACAACAGAGGCCAGCTTGAAGAAAGAATAAAACAAGAAATAGCAAGTTCAAAACGTCAAAAGACACCGCTTTGTGTAATAATGACAGATATAGATTATTTCAAAAAAGTAAATGATACCTATGGTCACACAGCCGGAGATTTAGTATTAAAAACAGTATCAAGAGTAATGCGTTCACAGTTGAGAGAATATGACACAGCAGGACGCTACGGCGGAGAGGAATTTGTAATACTGCTGCCGTTTACAAAGTTAAAAGAAGCGGAAATGGTTGCAGAACGTTTAAGAAAAAATGTTGAAAAAACACAAATTGATATCTCAGAAATCAACCCTGACTATAACAAAATAAGTGTTACAATAAGTATGGGAATATATGAATTACAAGGTGATGGCGAAGATTTGATAAATAATGTGGACAAAGCATTATATGAAGCCAAAAATAACGGAAGAAACAAGGTAGTAGCTTATGGAAAAAATATGTAGAACGTTAGATGACACAAGGGAATTAGCCGAGAAATTTGCCCGTCTGATAAAAGATATGGGCTGTTTTGTAACCCTGTACGGAGAAATTGGTGCGGGAAAAACAGCTTTTGTAAAACTTGTTGCAAATGCCTTGGGCGTAAAAGAAAAAGTTACAAGTCCGAGCTTTGTAATTTTAAATGAATATCATACAGCACAAATTCCGGTATATCATTTTGATTTGTACAGACTGGAAAACGAAGGCGTAAAAACAATACTGGATGAATTAAAAGAATATTCAGAAGGCAGACAGGCAACATTTGTGGAATGGGCGGAATTTTCGCAGGACGAGATTCCTTTTAACCATATAAAAATCAATGTAACATACGAAGACGATGCCCGCAAATATTCTTTTGAAGGTTTTGGCAAAGAAAATAAAGAGATTGTGGAAGGTTTGGAAAAGTGAAAATATTAGTTTTTGATACTTGTTTGGATAAAATGTACGTGGTATTGAGCGATAATGATAAAATTTTAAGCTCAAAAATAGTTGAAAATACCGAAAGCAAATACCATTCAGCATTTTTAATTTCAACGATAAGAGATGTGTTATTTAATAATAATTTAAGCCCGAAAGATTTAGACGCAATAGGCATAAACATAGGTCCGGGAAGCTTTACGGGTATAAGGGCGTGTACAACTGTAGCAAGAGTAATGGCCCAACAATTAAACATAAAAGCAATAGGCGTTTCCTCATTAGAAATACTCTCAAAAGCCGAAAAGGGCAATAATTTAGTAGCACTGGATGCAAGGAAAAACATGGCATACCTTTGGTATGATGGAGAAATAAAAGGTGCTGTAGAACTGGAAAAAGTAAAAGAATTAAATTATAACGTAATTACCGATGACAGACTCCAAAAAATTTTAGGCGGGAAATCCTACCAACAAGAAAACTACCCCCTAGGTGAAATTCTATTAAGTATTGTAAAAGAAAAATTACAAACTGAAAGCGGCAACTGGGCTGAGTTAAAGCCTTTATATATTCAACCGCCTCCGGTTTACTAGCAAATTTTAATATTACATATTTTATATTTTTATCATGAGAATTTTACCGGTAAATTTTTTATACCCATATAGCAGCCAAAACAGAACATCTAATATAAAATATTCTTACTATAATACATATGACACAGTATGTTTTACTGCCAAAAATCATCTTATGACAGGTAAGGATTTAAAGAAATTAAACCGTTATATGACATGTCTTTATAGCGGTGATAAAATGCTTTCCCATTCTCAATTAAAAAAGATGAAAACAAGAGGACTTTTTCAAGGTACAGTATCAGAATTTGTCCGTAAGCTTCAGCCATACAAAAACAGATATCTTAAATCAGTTGAGCTCGAAGTCTTCAACCGAATTGAACAAGCAGCTAAAAAAAATCCTGATATAACAACCTCACAATTACTAAAAAATTGGTATTCAGAAACACGTTCAAAAGTAAGGAAACAACAAAAACCTAATTTTGATACCATAAAAACTCTGGGAGCCAAACTTCCACAAGAATATATAGAACCTTTCTTTAATTTTATGGCACAAACAGATAAAAAACTATATGACCAGCCTGTTTTACAAAAGTTCAGTTTTTACGACTTTGAATACAAAATTAAAAAAGCCACTGAAAAAATGGAAGATTGGAACTTTAAAAACCGTATAGATAAACTTTTGGAAATTTTATCAGCAGAAATGTTCCATAATGAAAAACCTATTCCCGAAAAAATAATAAAACGGATTTTTGGATTTATGAATTTAAAAGTCGCAGGTAAGAAATCAGATTTTTATAAAAAGCACCTGAAAAAACTTGAAACAGATAAAGACGCAGTAAAAATAAGACTAATAGAGGATATGCTGAATACCGCAAGATTAAAAGGTTACAAAAAAATAGAACATCTTTGCGAAAACAACATTAATATGCTAAAAGGAATTCCAATAAAAGTTCCGTTTAGTAATAAAGCATTTATTTATGATTTAAATAAAGTGCTGGAAGGTATGCCTGATAAAGAATTAAAGTCACAAATGCTGGATTTGGCACAACATTTGCCGACATCAAGAAAAAGCCCGGAAGCATTAATATTAAAATTAAATGATGTAGATCCAAATATAATAGGGGATAGACTATTTGACCCGTCCTTAGTTTCAATAGAGCATCTAAAGCCGTCATCAGAAGGCGGTGTAGATTCAATTGCTAACTGTGCTTTGGCTAAGAGAGGTCTGAATTCAGCAAGACAAAGCCAGCCATTATGGCAGACATTACTTAATTTCCCTCTGAAAAATCAGCAAAAATACGCAAATAATTTAATCAAGCTTGTAAATGCAGGGAAAATGCGAGCAGAAGATGCCCTGTCACAAATCAGAACTATTGAACAAGAAGGACATATTAAGCTTAATATCACAAAATTATTCAAACAAGAATATTAATTAATGTAAATTTTTTTTACTTTTTAGAGTAAATCATTAAATTTTAGCCGGAAGGTTACCGAATATATAAATGAGGTGCAAGATGGCAGATACAGGATTTACATTTAACAGACCATATAAACCTTTCGGCTTGAACGTAAAAGTTCCGGAAAGAACATTGAAACAAGCCGGAGAAACTCTAGGGAATATTGCAAAAGCACCTGCTGATCCTTTATTTAAATTTTTAGAGGAAAATGAGCAGGTATTTAACGGAGATTTAGCTTTTCAAATTAATAGAATTTCAGCTCAAAGCTTTACAATAGGTTCTGCTATGAGAATGGAAGATGAAAAGATGAACGGTATGCCTCCAAGTTTTGATATGCATTTTTAAATCAAATTAATGGCTTTAACAACTTTATAGATATTTTCTATTTTGTCACGATCATCTTTAACTTCTTCAATAATCTCCAAAATTTCCTCTACCAATTCATCTGTAGGCCTTAAATGCTCAGCTGAAAACAATTCATTAGGACTAATATTAAGACAATTAAGAATTTTTTCCATTGTTTGTGCAGACATAAAATTTTCACCTGATTCAATCCCCGATAATGAGCGTACAGATAAATCCGCTTTTTCCGCTAGCTGCTCTTGCGTCAAGCCTTTTTTCTGCCGTAATCGTTTTATTTTATATCCCAGCTGCTTCTTTATATCCATATTAAAATAATACCCCCTTTTTCAAAAAAGAAAAATGAGATAAAATTTCATGTATTTTTAAAATAATGAATTTACATCTCTAGTTTTATTAAGAATTGTAAAACTGGAAAGTATTGATATTTCGTGATTTTTAAAAATTATGCAATATAACTGCATAAATAAAAGCAATTTATACAACAAAAAATTTTTAATAAAGGAGTAAGGGAAATCGATTTTCAAAAAGAGTTACAAACTAAAAAAGGGGAAAAAATATGTCAATAGCATCAGTTTCAAAATTAATATCACCAAAAATGTATAATACTTTAAAAGAAGCAATGGTTAAAGGTTATCGTAAAGTACTACCTCACGAATCATTAAAAGCTTCACCTGAAGGTAAAGAAATTGTAAAAGAATTAAAGAAATTAGGCTATAAAGATTTAACATTCAAAGGCGGAATAAAAGGTGACAAAAATATGTGTACAGGACTTCTTCAAATGTTTTCAAAAAACGATCCGGTTGGGTATGTTGCACTAGGCCTGGATGTAAATAAAACGAAGCCAATAGTCCAATTACGAGGTAAAATTTTACCACCACGAGGAACTGAACCTGTTCAAATTACAGCATTCGCTGATTTTAATAAAAAAATACCTGCGGTACTAGATAATGCAGTTGATGTATCTTATAAGGGCGGGAAGTTGAAAAAAGCGTTTATAGACGGAGATGCTGTAAGAGCACATGTAAGCGGAGACTTAAAAGAAGCACAAAATTTATTACCTGCAAAACAGAAGGCAAAGTTATTAGGTCGCTTAAATTACATCACAGCAGAAATAAACAAGGTTTTTAAAGGCATCATAACTCCTGACGTTCACACAAACAAAGGCATAAATAAAATACCAAATAAACAGGAATTACAAAAGGAAATCCAGGAATTACAAAAACTACAAAAGGAAATGAATCAGTAAAAAAGAACCTGGAATCAGTAAAAAAGAAAAGCGATAATATATAAAATCTTACAGACCAAAATTACCAAATATGAAAAAAAGGACCGAAAGGTCCTTTATTTTTTTACCCAATTTTCAAGTACTTTCAGCGGAGCACGGGTAATAGCAAGAGCCCAGGATTTAATATCTTTGGTAATAACCGAGCCTGCCCCGATATTGGCTCCTTCTTCAATCGTAACAGGAGCTACTAAAACCGTATTTGAGCCTATTTTTACGTTATTTTGTAAAACAGTTTTACTTTTTACATTTGTAATCGGATTAAAATTAGCTGTAATTGTGCCAGCACCTATATTTATATTTGAACCGAGCTCGCTGTCACCTATATAAGACAAGTGTCCGGCATTGGTATGAGAGCCTATTTTAGATTTTTTAACTTCAACAAAATTACCGATTTTAACGTTATCTTCCAGCTCCACACCGCCTCTTAAATGTGCAAAAGGTCCGATTTTACAATTTTTACCTATTTTATTTTTACCTTCGATATATGTAGATGGATAAATTACCGTATCCGCACCTATTTCAGTATCATCGCTAATCCAGGTACAAGACGGATCAACAATTGTGACACCATTTTCCATAAGTTCATTCAATTTTCGTTCATTAATCAATTTAGTGGCTTGAGCAAGGTTTTGACGGGAATTTATGCCGAATATTTCATCATTATTTGCTAATACAAACGCATTAACATTTAGATTTTGGGTTTTACTCCATTCAATAATATCCGTCAAATAGTATTCTCCCTGTGCGTTATTTGTTTTTAAATTATTAAAAGCCGGTTTAATTTTATCCCAGCACAAGCAGTAAATCCCTGCATTAACCTCTTTTATTGCTTTTTGTTCAGGGGTTGCATCTTTTTCTTCCACAATACGTTTTACGCTGCCATTTAAATCCCTGACAATTCTTCCGTAATTTGTCGGATTTTCAAACATTGCACTCATAACCGTAACATCTGAATTTGAATTAATATGGAAATCCACGAAATTTCTGAGTGTTTGTTTTGTAATTAAAGGGGTATCACCGCAAAGAATAATTACAAGCCCGCCGTAATTTTCTAAAAACGGACACACCATCGAAACAGCGTGTCCGGTTCCTAATTGTGGAGTTTGTAAAACAGTTTTGGCATTTTGATAATTAGTTTTAACAAACTCCTCAACTTCATTTGCATGATGACCAACAATTACAAAATCTTCGTTGGAGATTTCTTTTACACTATCCAAAACATAGCCCAATAAAGTTTTATCCATAATTTTATGTAAAACTTTTGGTGTTTCAGACTTCATTCTTGTGCCTTTTCCGGCTGCAAGTACAATTGATTTTATATCCATTTTTACCTCGACATCTGCAAACAAGCCTGAGAGTTCAAGACATCTGCCTTATCAACTCTTTCCCATGGAACATCGATATCAACTCTGCCCATATGTCCGTATGCAGCTAATAACTGATAGAATTTTCCGTTATTTTTTGCAGGTAATCCACGTAAATCAAACTGTTTGATAATTCCTGCAGGCCTTAAATCAAAGTTTTTATATACTAAACCTGCTATTTCATCATCAGAGATTTTACCTGTATTAAATGTATCAACCATAATAGATACAGGTTCTGCAACACCGATTGCATAAGCCAGCTCGATTTCACATTTTTCAGCCAAACCGGCCGCAACAATGTTTTTAGCGACATATCTAGCCGCATAAGCTGCTGATCTGTCAACTTTTGTCGGATCTTTTCCTGAAAAAGCTCCGCCTCCGTGACGTGAATATCCGCCATAAGTATCTACAATGATTTTACGGCCAGTTAAACCTGCATCACCTTGCGGGCCGCCTACTACAAATCTTCCTGACGGATTAACCAAAATAACCGTATTTGAATCCGGTTTTATTGGTTCATTTGCAAAAACTGCTTCTATTACATATTTTTTTATATCAGCTGAAATTCGCTCCTGAACTTTTGAATTACTTGAAACTCCGTCTATTTCAGAATCGTGTTGTGTTGATATTAAAATCGTATGTATTCTAAATGGTTTTCCATCTTTATATTCAACTGTAACCTGAGATTTTCCATCCGGTCTTAAGTATGTTAAAATACCCTGTTTACGCACCTGAGAGAGTCTATATGACAATTTATGTGCCAAACTTATCGGAAGCGGCATTAATTCAGGTGTTTCATTACAAGCAAAACCAAACATTATACCCTGATCGCCTGCTCCTATATCTTCTGTTTCGGATATTGAAGTATCAGAATTTTCGCTGCGGCTTTCTAATGCTTTATTTACGCCGCCGGCTATATCTGATGATTGTTCGTCAATACTTGTTAATACGGCACAGGTGTTAAAATCAAATCCGCCGCCGTCTTTTTCAGTATAACCAATATTTTTAATAGTATTTCTTACAACAGACGGAATATCAACATAACAATCCGATGTTATTTCTCCGCAAACCAATGCCATTCCTGTTGTAACTGTTGTTTCCGCTGCAACACGTGCTTGCGGATCTTTTGTCAAAAATTCATCCAAAATTGCATCAGATATCTGATCGCATACTTTGTCGGGGTGTCCTTCCGTTACTGATTCGGAAGTAAATAAAAAATTCTTTGGTGCCATTTTAATTCTCCTTAATTCTTTTTACGCCGGTAAGTTTTCCGACCCGGCAACTACTATTTAAATTATATCCCGTGAAATTTTAAAATCAACAAGACACGCTTATGTATAAATCTTCGCCCTCTACTTTTACTATAGCCCATCTTATCGGGTCCGAACCCAACAATTCCTTTAGCCGGTTTTCAATTAATATATTATCTCGAATGTTTTTAAGCTTTACTATCTGTGATTTTATCATATACACATTATAGCATATAAATATTTGATTTTTTGAAAAAATGGGTCATATTATTGCTATGGACGTATCAAAAGAAGAAGTATTTATATTATACAAATATGACCCGTTTGTTGGTGAAAAACAAATAAAAGGCATATATAAATCAAATATGAAAGCCTTAGGGTTCAAAAAATATCTCGAAAAAAGAAGTGCAATAAAACGTACTAAAAATCAAGATTATTCAGAATACTCTATTGAACGTGACAGAATTTATATAGATTTTAGCTAAAGCACTTCAAGTAAAGCTATTTTCATAAGCTCAAAATTAGGTTTTTGTCCTGTCCAAATTTCTTCTGCAGCCGCAGCCTGTGCTATAAACATATCCACACCGTTGACTGTCCGATACCCCAAATCTTCAGCTAATTTTAGCAAGACAGTTTTTCTGGGGTTATAAATAACATCATAAACCAAAGCCCCCTCAGGCAAGGTTTTAAGCTGTTCTTTTTCGACAGGTGTCATATCTGCAGAACGGCCGAGCATACCTATTGGCGTTGTATTAACTAAAATATCAACCATTGATAAATCTCTTATGTATTCGATTTGATAAGCCTCAAATTTCACCTGCGGAAAAACTTTTCGCATATAATTCAATAATTCAATTGAATTCGGAATACTTCTTGTATAGAATCTTATTTCCCCGGCACCTGATTCAGCCAGGGCAACTGAAGCTGCATGTCCGGCACCTCCCGTACCTAAAATCCCGACGGTTTTACCAAATACGTTAAAATCAGACGGTATTGCCTTTTTAAAACCTATAACGTCAGTATTATAACCCTTTAATGTCCTGTCAGGGTTAATCACTACTGTATTAATAGCACTTGCTATATCCGCAGATTTATCTACTTCTTCTATAAATAACGCAACCGGCAATTTTAGCGGAATTGTAACATTGAAGCCTTTATAGTTATTATTTTTTAAATACTTAATTCTTTCCACTAAATTTTCAGGCGGAGTTTCTAAAGTTTCATAGACCGCCTCTATTCCCAAACTTTTAAATCCTGCTTGATGGATAACAGAAGAAAGCGAATGACCTAGAGGATAACCGATTACACAAAACTTATTTTCACGTCTGTCTGCAACATTTTCCGGTGATTGGCTATGTATTAACTCTTCTGCACCCAATTTTTTTGCTTTTTTTTGTAAATATTTTTCATATAATTCTTTATTCAGCATTTTCATCTGCCTCTTTTTTGTATTTACATTTTGAACAGCAAATAGTTGTACCGTTTTTCAAAACTTTTTTAACCAAAAGTGACCCGCAATCCGGACAAATTTCACCTGTCGGCTCATTCCACAATACAAAATCGCATTCAGGATATTTATTACAGCCGTAAAATACGGTTCCCCGTTTGGATTTTCGCTGGACTATTTCACCGTTTTGACATTTTGGACAGGTTACTCCGGTTGTTTTATGATAAGGTTTCCTGAAATGACACGACAAGCATTCCATATACCGGCCATACGGCCCGTCTTTAAATACCATATCAGAGCCGCATTTTTCACATTTTTCCGCACAAACTTCCTGTTCTTCCTCAATTTGTTCTGATAATGCATTCATTGACATTACTGTTTTACATTCAGGATAGCCCGAACAACCTAAAAACTGTGTTCCGAATTTACTTGTTCGGACAAGCATTGGTTTTCCGCAATTCGGACATTTTATGTCGGTTTCCAATTTAACTCGTTGGGCTGTTTTCATTACACTGTCTACTTCCTGAATAAAAGGATCGTAAAAATCTTTTAAAACCTTATTCCATACAGCTTTTTTTTCTGCGATTTTATCAAGCTTTTCTTCCATGCCTGCTGTAAATTTATAATCCATAATGTCTGAAAATTGGGTTACAAGCTGTTTTGAAACAGTACGCCCTAAAATTGTAGGATGAAGAGCCTTATCTTTTTTCTCAACATACTTACGAGTTTGGATAACTGTTATAATTGTTGCATAAGTAGATGGTCGCCCAATTCCGTATTCTTCAAGAGCTTTAACCAGTGAGGCCTCGTTGTATCTCGGAGGAGGCTGTGTAAAGTGTTGTTTTGGTGTAATTTTTTTACACTCAACTTTATCACCTTTTTCTAAATCAGGTATTTTAGCGTCGTCAGCTTTTTCTTCATCAGAATCATTATAAAGTTTTAAAAATCCATCAAATGTAACCTTACTTGTGCCGGCTTTTAACGTATAATCACCTGCTGTAATCTCTATTGATTTATTTGCAATTTCAGCGTTAGACATTTGAGAAGACATAAACTTATCCCAAATTAACTTATACAAACGGTATTGGTCATTATCCAAATATTGCTTAATACTTTCAGGAGTTCTTTCAGGATATGACGGTCTTATAGCTTCGTGTGCATCCTGAACATTTTGTTTGCCTTTGTGGTAGATATTTGGAGTTTCAGGGTAATATTTTTCACCGTAGTTGTTTAAGATAAAATCTTTTGCCATATTAATTGCATCATCTGAAACCCTTACGCTGTCTGTTCTCATATATGTAATAAGACCTACCGCACCTGTATCAAGCTCTATACCTTCATAAAGCTTTTGTGCAACCTGCATTGTCTTTTGAACACCAAAACCCAATTTTGAACTCGCTGCACGCTGTAGTGTTGATGTTATAAATGGAGCGGTCGGTTTTCTTTTTAGGGTTTTGTTCGTTACTTTTGACACTGTAAAATCAGATTTGTTCAAATAATCTACAATTTTTTGAGCTTCTTCCTGATTTTTTACGTTTTTTTCAAGCGGGGTATTTTTATATTTTGAAACTTCTGCTTCAAAGATTTTACCGTCTTTTGACAAATCTGCGTGTATTGACCAGTATTCCTGCGGGATAAAAGCTTCTATTTCATCTTCCCGCTCACAAATCATTCTAAGTGCAACAGATTGTACACGCCCTGCTGAAAGATTATAATTCCCCATCTGCTTCCATAAAACAGGACTAAGTTTATATCCTACAAGCTTATCCAGTATTTGCCTTGTCTGCTGGGCTTGTACCATATCCATATTAATCATTCTCGGGTGTTCTACCGAATATTTTACTGCTTTTGGAGTAATTTCATTAAATTCTATTCGTTTTATTTTTTCATCAGGAACTTTTAAAACTTCCCGGACATGCCAAGCTATTGCTTCTCCTTCACGGTCAGGGTCGGAGGCTATGTATATATTATCAAATTTTTGTGCCAAATCATTGAGCTTTTTTACAACAGCTTTTTTACCGGGGATAATCTCAAATTTAGGTTCAAAATTATTATTAGCATCAAAACCCAAATTATCAGTTTTAGGGTCTTTTGTCGCTAAATTCCTTATATGCC
The DNA here is from genome assembly GCA_944323365.1 of Candidatus Gastranaerophilales bacterium. Lineage (GTDB taxonomy): Bacteria > Cyanobacteriota > Vampirovibrionia > Gastranaerophilales > Gastranaerophilaceae > SIG32. Next base: position 20,334 of record CALUSG010000025.1, on the reverse strand, counting down.
CGTAACTTGCCTCTATTTGATAACTATCACCCAAAATCTTTTTAATCGTCTTAGATTTTGCCGGCGACTCTACTATTACTAATGATTTTTCCTTTTTTGCCATTATACTTTTTTATATCTGTCTCCATTAACTTGTTTTATTATGCCCTTAAGCTCCATGGTTGTCAAGTCGCTCAACAAACTTTCTACATCCAGCTTAGTTAACAAAATCAATTCATCAATGCCTTTTTCTTCTATTTCAAGGGCTTGCAGAATTCTTAGTTCATGCTCATTCAAATTTGGAATTTCAATCTGAGTGTTTTCTTTCTTAATTTCCCAACCCAAAGCATTTAGAATATCGTCCGCACATGTTACGAGTGTTGCACCATTTTTGAGCAGTTTATAAATCCCCTGTGTATTAGGATTAGATATTAAGCCGGGCATACACATTAATTCCCGTCCCTGTTCCAGTGTTAAATTAGCGGTAATAAGTGCTCCGCTTTTTAATGAGGCTTCTGCAACCAGTGTTCCGTATGAAAGCCCCGAAACAATTCTATTCCGCTGCGGAAATCTGAATTTTAAAGGTTCAAATGTAGGATAATATTCGCTTATTACAGCTCCGTTACCGCTTTCAATACGCTGGTAAAGGTGTTTGTTTGAAGCCGGATAATAAAAATCCAGGCCGCTGGCTATTACACCTATCGTTTTAATATTATTTTCCAATGCCGTTAAATGTGCTTGCGAATCAATACCCGCTGCAAGACCTGATACTATACAAATATCAGTCCCCGCAAATTCCGATAGTATTTTATTTAGTTCTTCTTTTGCATGGTAGCTTGCTTTTCTTGACCCAACAACGGCCAGCGTTTTATTTAAGTTACAGTCTGATAAATTTCCTTTGTAGTATATTACGGCAGGGGGATTATCTATATTTTTCAACATTTCAGGGTAATTTTTATCTTCGTATGTCAAATAAAAAATATTCCTGTTCAAAACTTCTTCCAGTGCTTTATCGGGATTGACTTTATCTCGAAGTCCGAGAAATTGTTCGGACTTTTTTATATTTAGCCCGTCTATATTCTGTAAATCCTTTAGCTCTGCATTGAATGCAGTTTCAATATCCCCAAAATAATTATACAACCGTATTATAAAACGACTGTCAAGCTGCTCTATTGATGATAATGCAACCCAGTATTTACTTTTCATTTTTTATCTTTTCCATAATCTTTTTAATACTTTGAACTTCTTCAGCAGGAATATCTAATTTTAAATAGTCTTCAAAATATTCCAGTGCGTCACTGTAATCACCTCGTGCCATAAACAAAACTGCTGCTTTTTTATATGCAGGCGGAAATTTATCATTTACTGTTATAGCTTTTAAATAATTAGATATAGCTTTATCAAGTTCATCATTTGCTTCATATGCTTGAGCTAAATAGTAATATATAAATTCATTATTTTCTTTATATTCAAGTACATTTTCGAAATTTTCGGCAGCAAGCTCGTAATTACCCAGCTCGAAATGAACCCGTCCTAAATCATAATATGCATCGTAATTATCCGGCTGTTTTTCTAATATTTTTTCTAATTCATCTATTGCAAGATCCAATCTTGCATCTTCCATATAAAAACGTGCCAAATAATGTGATAAAATTAATTCATCAGGTAATTCATATATTCCGGTATTTAAAAGCCCTATTCCGTGTTCAAAATCCCGTTGACGATAATATATATCCGCCAAATTTATATATGCCTGTGCAATTTTCGGATTTAATGTAAGAGCTTTCAGATAATTTTTTTCCGCTTTTTCGTAATCGCCTTTATTGGCATAACATAAGGCTACGTTATTATATACCTCGGCATTATCCGGATCTTTTTCCAATATTGAAGAAAAAATATCTATTGCGTTATCCCAATTACCTTCTTTAAATGCTTTAACTGCTTTTTCTAACTTTTCCTGCATAATTATAACCCCAGTGACATATCTTGATCTTGTTCTGAACCTATGTTTTTGATTACTGTTCTTGTATTTCCGGTTGCCTGAAAATCTTTTGGTTTTATTGTCATTCTTATTTTATCCGCATAAATTGTTCTGACACCCTGTGTTATACTTGAACGTCCGGTAAAATAAATCTCATTCGGCTTATTAGTCTTTTTATCAGGATAAAACGTTATTTTAGGCCCTACAGCATAGTAATCCTGATACCATACATTTACATTTCCGCTTGCATTATATATGTTCTTTACCTTGTTATATTCTTGATATGCGGATTTTAAAATAAGTTTATCTCCGTCTTCCATTGTAGCTTTTGAGGTGGTATTGCCGATTGCTGTCAAAATTTCTGTTGACGGATCATACACGAATTTATCGGCAAATGACTCGTTATTTTGCTCTTTAACCCTTGCATTACCTATTAATGTTATATTTTTCAAGTCACCGTTTTTATCTGTTTTGATTGTTGCGTGATTTGAATAAGTTTCTATTTCCTTATATCTTATCGTAACTGTTCCGTCTGCATTCATTATTCCTGTTTGCGTATCATACTCTTGAGTATCTGCATTTATTACAACAATAGGAGTTTTTCCGTCAAATACTATTGACTGAGTGTCGCCTTCGGCTTTTACAATCTTTGTAATTAATGATACTTTTAATATATTGGCTTTTACCTCACGTTTTTTATTTTTTTTCACTTCGTACGCATACGGTTTATCATAAAAAGTTGCCGTGTCAAGCTGCTGGTCTTTTGTTAAATTAACATCAGCCGTTTGACCTTCTACTTTTAAATCGTCTATAGAAACTTTAACATCACCGTTAAATTTAATCTTGTTTTCTGATTCATTAAAACTTTGATTTTTTGACTCTATAACAAGATCCGATGCATTAACTGCCGCTGTGCATATGACTAAAGTTATTAAAAAACCTGTGAGTATCTTTTTCATTTCATCTCCTTAGTTTCGAATATTTTTGAGGTAGTATTTCCGGTTATCTTAAAGCTTTCAAAATTAGGACTTATTTCGACATTATCAGCCGTGGCTAAAAAATTATTGTCACGGGTTATTTCAACATTCCCTGTTGCAACAATCGGCTGATCATTGCCGGCATAACGCAATCTATCAGCTTTTAACGTGGTTCCGTCCTGCAATACAATAAATGTATCGTTATATAGTATTATTGTTTTTTTCACTGAATTATAGGCACCTTTTGATGATTGAAAACTCATAGCCACTTCATTATCTTTATAGAAATTCCCTATAACATTATCCATCATAGCCACTTGATTATCACTGTCATATATACCGGTTTCGCCGTAAATTTCCCAGTATTTTTTTTCATCTTTAGTTTCCGTAAGTATAACGCCGTTAATCAGAGCTTCTTGACGGTCTTTACTCGTAGAAAGCTGGCTTCTGTTAAAATCATGCGTTATTACTCCGGCTGAAATAAATGCCCATAACATGATTGAGGCTATTGTTATGAATCCGGCCAAATATGCTTTCTGTTTTTTACTAAGATTTATCCACCAATTCATAAATAAATATTAACACGAATGAATGTTTTTATCAATTTATTTAAAAAAGAGTTCTGCATTTTAGCAGAACTCTAAATATTTATTCTTTCACAAACTGAATTTCGTCATTATCAACATCAATAATGAGCTTGTCGCCTCGTTTAAATTTTTGTTCCAAAATTTGTTTTGAAAGCGGATTTTCAACAAGTTGTCTAATAACTCTTTTCAGCGGTCTTGCTCCATATACCGGATTAAAGCCCTTTGTTGCCAAGAATTCTTTGGCTTCTTCTGAAATATCAAGTTCAATTTCTTGATCTGCAAGAAGTTTTCTCAAATAATCCGTTTGTATATCGACAATGGAACTTAATTGCTGTAAAGTCAAGGCTTTGAAGAAAATTATTTCATCAATTCTGTTTAAGAATTCAGGTTTAAATTTTGTTCTCAAAAGAGCCAGGACTTCTTCTTTTGTTTTATCAAAGTCAGTTTGGTTAAGCATTGAATCAAGCGTCTTTTCAAGAATTATGTCACTTCCGAGGTTGCTTGTCATAATTATCAAAGTATTTTTGAAATCGACAACTCTGCCTTTTGAATCGGTCAAACGGCCGTCATCAAAGATTTGGAGCATTATATTAAACACATCCGGATGTGCTTTTTCAATTTCATCGAAAAGCACGACGGAATATGGTTTTCTTCTGACAGCTTCCGTCAATTGTCCGCCTTCTTCATAGCCGACATATCCCGGAGGAGCTCCGACAAGTCTTGCAACGTTGTGTTTTTCCATATATTCTGACATATCAATACGTATCAGAGCATCTTCGTCATTAAACATAAACTCAGCAAGTGCTTTGGCCAATTCAGTTTTACCTACACCGGTCGGACCTAAGAATAAAAATGTTCCGATAGGTCTTTTCGGGTCTTTCAAACCTGAGCGGGCACGGCGAATTGCATCTGAAACCGTTGTTACGGCCTCATCCTGTCCGATTAGACGTTTATGAAGAATTTCTTCCATGTTAATAAGTTTCTGCATTTCACTTTCAACAAGTTTTGTAACGGGAATTCCCGTCCATTTGCTTACAACTTCTGCGATATCACCTTCGTCAATCTGTTCTTTCAACAATTGATTATCTTTTTTATCACGATTTTCGCAAGCTTTTAACTGCTTTTCCAATTCAAGAAGTCTGCCGTATTTGAGTTCTGCTGCTAATTGCAAATCAGTATTTCTTTCTGCTTCTTCTATTTGTTTTTTAACCTTATCTATTTCGTCTTTAATTGCGGCTTCTCCTATTATTGAGGATTTTTCCTGTTCCCATTGAACTTTCATTTTATTAATTTTTCCTTCAAGTTCATTAATCTGCCTGGTTAAATCTTCAACTTTAGCTTTTGCCTCATCACTGTCCTCTTTTTTTAACGCTTCACGTTCAATTTCAAACTGAATTTTTTGACGCATCATAGAATCGATTTCTTCAGGCATTGAATCAATTTCAATACGCAAAGATGAAGCTGCCTCATCAATCAGGTCAATAGCTTTATCCGGAAGAAACCTGTCTGTTATGTATCTGTCTGAAAGTTTTGCGGCCGCTATTAACGCACTGTCTAAAATACGGACACCATGGTGAACTTCGTATTTTTCTTTCAAACCTCTTAAAATACTTATAGTATCTTCAACACTTGGCTCGTCAACCATTACCGGCTGAAAACGACGTTCTAATGCAGGGTCTTTTTCTATGTATTTTCTATATTCGTTAATTGTAGTTGCACCGATTGTTCTTAAAACTCCTCTTGCAAGCATCGGTTTTAAAAGATTTCCCGCATCCATTGAACCTTCTGTTGCTCCGGCTCCGACAACTGTATGAAGTTCATCTATAAACATTACTATATCACCGTTTGAATCTTCAACTTCTTTTAAAACAGCTTTCAAACGTTCTTCAAATTCACCTCTGAACTTTGCTCCGGCAACAAGTGCTCCCATATCAAGCGAAATTAATTTAACCTCTTTTAAGCTTTCCGGAACATCCCCACGCACAATACGCTGTGCAAGTCCTTCTACTATTGCGGTTTTTCCCACTCCGGGTTCACCTATAAGCACGGGGTTATTTTTGGTACGTCTGTTCAATACCTGAATAATCCGCCGAACTTCTTCGTCACGACCTATTACTGGATCTAACTTGCCTTTCCTTGCCAGTGCCGTTAAATCTGTTGAATATTTTTCCAGTGCTTTCATATTTTCTTCTGCATTTTTGTTATCCACTTTTTTATTACCTCTAATCTTTTTCATTGCGTTCAAAACTGTGTTTTGATTTACCCTAAAATCAGCTAAAACCTTTTGAATATTTGAATTATCCAGCCTTGTCATTGCCAGCAAAATATCTTCAACACTTATAAACTCATCCTTAAGCTCATTTGCAATCTCATCTGACAAATCCAAAAGCCTGTTAGTTTCCTGCGATAAAAACAATTGCTGTGAATTTTGCAATCCCGATATCGTCGGAAATGACTTCACTGTCCCGACAATTCTATCTATAAATGATTGGGTAAGTATTTTAAGTTCGGTCAAATAATCCTTGATTATTCCGTTATCTTTTATCATCGCAAGCATTATATGCTCAGGCTGCATTTCCGTATTTTTATTTGAATTCACAAGGGTATTTGCACTTGACAGTAGTTCTTGTGAATAATTCGTAAAACGATTAATATCAACCATATATATCAACTCCTTTTTTATTCACTTATTCACATTTTAACTGTAAATTTTAAAAAATCAGGTATTTTTAATATTTAATTAATATTTTTTTAACCAACAGATTTTTTTGCAAGCTTCCATAACCTGTCAAACTCTTCTAAACTACATTGTTGAAGCGGTTTTTCTGAAAGCTCCTCCATTTTTCGGAAACGTTTTTCAAATTTCTTATTTGCTCTTAAAAGTGCCTGCTCTGCATCAATTTTGTTCCATCTCGCAAGATTTACCACCGCAAAAAGTATATCGCCAAGCTCCTCTTCCTTAAATTCTTTTTCCGCTTCCTTAAATTCCTCAATTTCAGAATATATACATTCATACAAAGACTTTTCATCCGGCCATTCAAAACCGGTCTTTACAGCCTTTTTACTGATTTTTTGTGCCGTCATAAGTGCGGACTGCGACTTTGAAATACCATCCATTGCTGATTTTCTGTGCGGCTTTTCTTCAGCTTTTAACTTCTCCCAATTTTCCAGTATTTCTTCCGTTGAATTAACTTTTACATCACCAAAAACATGCGGATGACGATGTATTAATTTATCTTTTATCCCTTTTGCAACATCATCTATATTAAATGCCCCTTCCTCTTCCGCTATTTGTGAATGCAAAACTACCTGTAAAAGTACGTCGCCTAACTCTTCTTTCAAATGCTTTAAATCATTATCATCCATTGCATCACATGCTTCATATGCCTCTTCAAGCATATTCGGCCGTAATGTTTGATGTGTCTGCTTCCTGTCCCATTCACAACCGCCGGGTAATCTTAATCTTTTTACTACTGATATTAATTCTTCTATGTTATTCATAATTATTATTTTATCACAAATCTCATCTAAATTCTGTATATATATTATAAATAATACATCAAAAGGTGGATTTTTTATTTCAATAGTATGATATTCTATAAAATGTGAATAGTTAGTGAGAGGTATATATATGGCAATAATTGCAAAGATTGGTCAGGTTCTAAACACCCCGATTAAAATTAAAAAAACAGTAAATCATTCATCAAACCCTTTTGCCCCATCTACATTTAAAGGCAATGTTTTAACAGCTGATGTTTATGAATCATCTAAAGCTAAAAACAAATTAAAATTAAGTGCATTTGTAGGCTCAATTGGCGATGCATTCCCTACTTTCAGAAAAGGTATTGAGTCTGTTGCCGCTTTTGGCAAAAGAATGAAAGAAGGATTTTCTTCTGCTGTACATAAAATTAATGAAATCGGCAGTACAGAAATTGCTATAGACTTTGCAGGCATGGGTAAATCTATTAAATCAGGATTTACATCACTAATTGATAACTACAGTGTTTCCAAGCTTAAGAAAAACGACGTTCAAACCCTGGAATCAATGTGGAAAGAGATATCAGGATTAAATATTGCAGCATAAGGAGGATTTTGAATGAAAGATATTAGAAAAGTAAGAAATATTATTGAAGCTCTATGTTTACATGAAGATCCTGATTCTATAAGAGTTTTGGAAGAAATGGGAACAAACTCCAGCGATGACGAAGTTAGAGAATTGACAGCTCGTGCTCTAATAAGAAAAAATCAACACGATTCTTTAGCTGTTGCCATTACTAACAAAGGAAAAGGTATTAACGATATGTCAACTGTTGTTGCAATGAGTACTATTAATGAGCTCCTTGCTCTTGACAATAAAGAAGAAGCTCTAAAAATTCTTTCTGATACGGTTGAAATGCACTCTGATGAAGAAGTTAGAGAAAATGCCCGTTCAGTTAAGGCTCTGATGGCATTAAGTTAATAGTTGGGTAAAAATATATATGGAAAGACCTCACAATTATGTGAGGTCATTTTTTTATGATGAATATTTACTCTATCATTATTTTAATACAAAACTATTCAAAAGTAAATCCGTCTTGCTTCATTCTTTCAATAACTTCTCTAAGTTGTTCGTCCGAACAAACATACGAAAGCCGGAAAAAGCCTTCCCCACAGTTTCCGAACGCATTACCAGGAACTACAACTATTCCTGATTTTCTTAATAAATCTTCACAAAACTCAAAAGAAGAGTTATATTTTTTAGGAATAGGGAGCCAAAGATAAAAAGTTGTATGAGGAACTTTTGACATGTCCCATCCGAGTTCTTTAAAACCTTCCACCATAATAGCCTGTTTGCGTTTATAGCCTAAATTGCCTTCGTTAATGTACTCGTCGCCTTCTTTTGAATTAAGAATTTCAGCACAAGCCTTTTGCAAAGCCTTAAAAATACCGTTATCAATAGTAGATTTACCTTTACCCAAACGCTGAACAACGAATTCATTACCGCATACCCAGCCTAAACGCCAGCCTGTAACGGCATATGGTTTTGAAAGGCTATGGAATTCAACGGCTATATCTTTTGCACCTTCAAGTTCAAATACACTAAACGGTTTTTCGTCGTCGCTGAAATATAAATCTGCGTATGCTAAATCCGAAATCAAAAGAATTTTATGTTTTTTACAAAAATCAATTGCGGACTTGACATATTCACGTGTAGCACTGACACCCAGCGGGTTATTCGGATAATTTATAATCAGAGCCTTGAGGTTATCGGGGTTGTATCCTTCTTTGACAAAATTTTCATAAACTTGATTCAAATCAGGCATATAATTATTTTCTTTGGTAAGCGGGATATGATAAGCCAAACCGCCTGCACATTGAATAAACTGTAAATAAGACGCATAGCAAGGATCCGGAACCATTATGATGTCTTTGTCCGTATCTTTTTCAGTGATTAAAAATCTAATAAGATTTGAGATACCTTCTTTTGAACCTACCAAAGAAAAAATTTCTTTATCCGGATCCATATCAACACCAAATCTGTTTTTCATTCTTTGGCTTATTGCTTTTCTAAAATAATCTTCGCCCTTTGGAGTTGAATATGTATGTATCCCGTCTTCGTCAAGAATTTCTTTAAGTCTGTCAATAAGAGCTTTTGGCGGATTAGCGGTAGGAGCACCCATCGAAAGTGATATGGGGGCTCTGTTTTTAGCTGTTAATTCAGGTTTAAGCTTTGCAGTCTGTTCTTTTAACTTAAACATAATATATGTATCAAGTGACATAACGTCTTTATTAAACAAATTTTCCTTAAAGTTACTCATCATTTTTCCCTTTCCGTCATTTTCATAGGCCCTTCTAATGAGGCTGTGACAAATTGTTTTGTATAAGGATTATCCTGTTTGAGCATGTCCTCAGGAGTACCTTCAAAAACAATTTTACCGTTATACAGCATAACAACTCTATCCGCTGTTCTTTGAATAGTTGACATTTGGTGCGTTACTACAATAGAGGCAGCATTGGTTTCTTCTTTTAGTCTTACAATATAATTTTCTATCAAAGTAGAAGATATAGGATCCAGTCCTGAAGTCGGCTCATCATAAAGTATAGAATTCGGCTCTGTAACTATTGCCCTTGCAAAACTGACTCGCTTTTGCATCCCGCCTGACAATTCTGACGGATAAAGCCGCTCAATTCCTTTTAAACCTACAAGTTCAAGTTTTTGAGCCACAATATCTTTTATCTGCTTTTCCGTATATTTTTTCTTTAAATCTTTGCGTTCCCGTAATGCAAATGATATGTTATCGGCTACATCCAAAGAATCAAACAATGCCGAATATTGAAAAACCATTGCTATATCACCTTTTGATGTAATAATTTCACCGCTGTCTTTTGGAATAAGCCCGCAAATAAGTTTTAAAATTGTACTTTTACCTGAACCGCTAAACCCTACTATGGCTAAAGTTTCCTTGTCATTGACTTTGAATGAAACATTATCAATAACTGTGTTATCTCCAAATTTTTTTACTAAATTTTTAACTTCTATACTCATGATTGTACCTTTTATTTTACAACGCTTAAAAGAAAAAAGCTATTGCAAAAATCATATCCCATATAACAATAGCAACAAAAGACCAAACAACCGCTTTAGTCGTGGCGAGTCCGACGCCTTTTGCCCCTCCTGAGGCATAGTAGCCGCATGAACAGCTTATTAATGCTATAGTTCCTCCGAAAAACACTGCTTTCAAAAGGCTCACCCATAAATCTTTCATATATAACCCCAGCCAGGCAGAATCAAAATATGCTCTATAACTTAACCCCGCAAATAAATCGGATGTAACAGCTCCTGCAATTACACCGACTGCCGCTGCTATAATTGTTACAAACGGCATCATTATTATTCCTGACAGTACTCTTGGAACAAACAAATGACATATTGGATCTACTTTCAAAACTTTTATTGCATCAATTTGCTCTGTCACACGCATTGTAGCAATTTCGGAGGCAAGAGAAGAACCTATCATTGAAATTATTGCAAAACCCGACATGATAACAGCCACTTCTCTTACTATAAGTATGGTCATCATCATCCCGATAAAATGCCCCCCGCCTTGCTTTACCATCTCTAATGCTACCTGTGAAGCTACAATTACAGATGTCATGCCGACTATTGTCAGGGTTATCGGCAAAGAACTTACTCCAAATCTTGAACACTGCTCTATTAACTCTTTATAATCAATTTTGTATATGCATCTTAAAACATGCAACCCGTTTTCAGTTATTTTTCCTAAAGTATCCACAAAATCATAAAATATTTCGGATAACCCTTTATAGAGCTTGTATGTGGCAGATTGTCTGTAATATTTTTGCAATATCCCCATAAAAAAATTATACAAAAAAATATTCTCTATTGTCAATCTGACATATTTAGAGAAAACTTATTAATAAACTATCTTAATATTTATATTCAAAATTGAACTTTTGTTATATAATTTAAAAAAAGGGGATATGATATGCCAATGAGATATGATGCAGGAGAAGTTATAACCGCAATGGTTACTCCGATGAACGAAAAAAAAGAAATAGACTATGATAAGGCTGAATCTTTAGTAAAATATTTGATAAATAACGGAAGTGATTCAATCCTTGTAGCAGGCACAACCGGCGAATCACCAACTTTGACACATGAAGAAGAAGTTGAATTAATTAGCACAGTAAAACGTGCTGCAGCAAATAAAGTTAAAATAATAGCCAATTCAGGGTCAAATTCTACGGAAACAGCCGTGAAGTCCGCTGAAAATGCACAAAAAGAAGAAGTAGACGCTATTTTATCTGTAGTGCCTTACTATAATAAGCCATCACAAAAAGGTATGATTGAACATTTTTCAGCTATTGCAGAATCAGTAGATCTGCCGATTATCCTGTATAATATACCGTCAAGAACAGGCGTTACAATGCAGCCTAAGACAGTAGCATACCTTGCCGGCAAATATGATAATATAGTGGCTGTAAAACAAAGTTGTCCTGATTTGGATATGGTTAGTGAACTAAAAATGTACTGTCCTGAAGATTTTGTTATATACTCAGGAGATGACAGCCTGACATTACCTATGCTTTCAATAGGAGCACACGGAGTAATTTCAGTTGCCTCACATTTGTTCGGTTCTGAAATTAAATCTATGATAAGAAATTTCAAAACAGGGAATCCGGCAGCGGCAAAAAATATGCACCAAAAATTGTTTAATATTTTCAAAAAACTTTTTATGGCTCCAAATCCTGTTCCTATTAAAGCGGCTTTGGCTCATAAAAATTTAATTGAAGAATACGTTAGACGGCCGCTTGTTGAATTAACAGAAGATGAAAAAATTATTCTGTTTTCAGCTATTGACAGCTTTAATTAGCCCGAATCGGCTATAAAAATTTATTTTTGATAAAATAATATAAGTATAAATGAGGTAAAAACAGTGAAAAACAAAATTATTATGTTTTGGGTAATCGTATTAATTACAATTGTATCAGCAGCTGTAATTCTTACTCATCAACCAAAACTCGGACTTGATTTGGTAGGGGGTTCAAGACTTGTTTTACAAGCACAAACAGAAGGGACTTCCATTTCAAAAGTTACACCGGAAATTATGGAAAGATTAAAATTCGCCATAGAAAACCGTGTTAACAAATTAGGTGTTTCAGAAACCGTTGTTCAGCTTGTCGGAGATGACAAACTGCTTGTTGAAATTCCAGGTCAACAGGACTTAAAACAGGCAAAAGCTTTTATCGGTGAAACAGCAAAACTTGAATTTAAAAAAGAAGAAAAAGGCCCAAACGGTGAAACAATTTGGGTTCCGACAGGCCTTACCGGAAAAGACCTTTCAAAAGCTTCCGTTAGTACGGATAATGTCGGAAAATGGACTATATCATTGGAATTTAACAGTGAAGGAGCCCAAAAATTCTACGAATTAACAGAACAACTTGTCGGAAAACGTATGGCAATATTCTTTGACGAGGATATGCTTTCTGACCCGAGAGTTAATGAAGCTATTTACGGCGGTAATGCCCAAATAACCGGCGATTTTACATATGAATATACAGAAAGAGTTGTAAATCTGTTAAATGCCGGTGCTCTGCCTGTACCTGCTAAAATTGTTGAAGAAAATACCGTAGGACCTACTCTTGGAGCTGACAGTATTGAAAAATCAAAACTTGCAGGAATTATCGGACTTGGAGCAGTTATGCTGTTTATGCTTTTGTATTACAGATTACCCGGCTTGATTGCCGATTTGGCTCTTATTATATATAGTTTAATTTTATTTGCTTTGTTTGAAACAATACCGGTTACGTTAACTCTTGCCGGAATTGCAGGCTTCATTTTGTCAATAGGAATGGCTGTTGACGCAAATATCTTGATTTTTGAACGTACAAAAGAAGAACTTCGTGCGGGAAGAAATCTATTTACGGCAATAAATTCCGGATTCGACAGAGCATTTACAAGTATATTTGACTCTAATATGACAACAATCATAACCTGTACCATCCTGTATTTATTAGGAACAAGCGTTGTTAAAGGATTTGCTTTAACTCTTGCTTTGGGTGTTATTGTATCAATGTTCAGTGCTATTACTATTACTAAAAACTTTATGCACTTAATTTTTGGTACAGGCGAATTAAAATACCCGCAGCTATTCGGACTTTCTAAAGACGAAATAGGCAAAAGTTATGAAGCTGTTGAAACAAAACGTGAAAAAGCACGATTTGGTATTTTAGACTAGGAAAGGATGAAAATAAAATGTTTGCTTTAAAAAGACACTTAGTACATATAGTTAAATATAGAATATTATGGATGGTTTTGTCGGCAGTATTACTTATCCCGGGAATTGTTGCAATGGTATATTCATCAGTAACTTATCCAAACCATGCTCCTATGAAAGTGGGTATTGATTATACCGGCGGAACTATTTTACAATACGGACTTACACATAAAGTAACCAATGACGATTTGGCCGTTACACGTAAAAACCTCGAAGAAATAGGTATTGAAAACCCTTATCTTCAAATTTTAAACGTAAATAATGACCAGCAAGAACATACAAAACAGGTTATAACTTCAATAATTTCAATCAGAACAAAATTTATTGATGAACATTCTAATGATGCAGAAAAAATTACATCTGCACTGCAAGAACAATTTGAAAACCCTGAACTTATTCAAGTAAGTTCTGTCGGACCTACAATGGGAAAAGAATTGTTTAAAAATTCTTTTATAGCCGTAGGCTTAGCATTTTTAGGAATATGTATATATCTTTCAATACGTTTCCGATTTGATTATGCTATTGCCGCTATACTGGGCATTTTACACGATGTATTATTTGTATGCGGTATATTTTCTATTCTAGGACTTGTATATAATGTTCAAATAGACGGACTTTTTATAACAGCTATTTTAACCGTTATCGGATTTTCTGTTCACGATACTATCGTTGTATTTGACAGAATAAGAGAAAATTTACGCTATTATGCTAAAAAAATGTCTTTCGGCGAAATTGTAGATGCGTCAGTTAACCAAACTTTGGCTAGAAGTATTAATACATCATTGACAACTTTAATTACATTAGGTGCATTGTATTTCTTCGGCGGAGTTACTACAAAAGACTTTGTATTAGCAATGATTTTAGGTATTGCAATTGGAACTTATTCAAGTATATTCTTCTGCAGTATGCTGATTGATTTTTGGAATGACAAAAAGAACAGTCCGAAATCCCCTGCAAAAGAAACTTTAGCAGTATAAAAAAAGAGCTTTCGAGCTCTTTTTTTATATATTTTTTACAACAGATTTTAATGAATCTTGAAGTTTTAGTGATGCTTCAAAATAAGCTTTTTTAGCTGCACTGTCTTTTTTAAGTATTTCATGAATTTTTGCAGAATCCAACGAGTCAACCATTTTAGAATACTGTTCTTTCCAAATTTTAAAATGGTCATCGGAAGGTAAATTTTTAGTTGTATTTAATATTTGATTGTATCTATTTGGGTCAACGGCTTTAATTTCATTACTATATTTTTGTTGTAATTTAACCTGCTGAATACGTCCATATCCAAGCATTCCAAGGGTAAGTAAAGCCATTCCGTACATTGCGTGTTTTGCATTCATACACTTAGCGTACAACAAAATATATCGATAGTCTAATTAATTTTTTAAATATTTACAAAATGCTTTTAATAGCTTCAACCATGCCGGTTTCATCGGCAATATTTTTACCTGCGATATCAAAAGCAGTACCGTGTCCGGGAGAAGTCCTAATAATATCCAATCCTATAGTCATATTAACCGTTTTAATTCCGGCGACAGTTTTTATAGGTATTAGTCCTTGATCATGGTAATTTGCAATAATACAATCGTAGTTTAAAGCTTTAATAAAAAGCGTATCAGCCGGCAGCGGGTTAGTAATATTAATTCCTTTTCTGCGTAAATCGTCAACAGCAGGCTGCAATACTTCAATTTCTTCACGACCGAGTATTCCGTCTTCGCCGGCATGGGGATTAAACCCGCAGAGTGCGAATTTTGGAGATTTTATACCTAATTTTTGCACAAAAAACTCATAAAGATCTGTCACTTTTTCAACAACAATATTTTTTGTAAGGATAACATCTTTTAATGCACAGTGTCTTGTTAAAAGCAATACCCTGAAATTTCCGGCAACAAAAAGCATTTCAGCATGCTGACTATTATCAGCTAAAAATTTTTGCAAAATTTCAGTTTGACCGTTAAAATTATGACCGGCGAGATGAAGTGCGTTTTTAGACACAGGAGCAGTAACTATAGCTTTACCTTTAAGTTCGCAAGCCTTTTTTAAAGATTGGAAGCAAAATTCTCCTGCTTCTTTGCTAACTTTACCCGGCAAAATTTCACCATACGGAATTTCTGCCAATTCATATTCTTTTTTTAATCTTCCATAATAATCAAGTACTTTTTTATTAGAAACCAAAACGACATCATTGACCGGCAAATCAAGTTTGTTTAAAGCCTTGATTGTAATTTCAGCTCCAATACCGTTAGGGTCGCCTGTTGTTATTATAATTTTATTCATGATTTTCAAAATATTTTAAAATATCGATTAAAGTATTAGTACCGCCTAGATTTCCGGACTTAGTAACAATCCAGTGAGCTTCATGATCCAAACACAGTGCAATTGCAGGAGCTACTTCATCTATCAATTGCAGCTGTAAAGCTCCTAATTCCGCACAGCACTTATATGAAGTTTCTCCGCCTAATGAAATTAATATAAATTCTTTTTTCTCAGCGACCTGTCTTACAAGTTCCGATAAAAAGTCCGTTATGACGCTTGCAAGCTCAGCTTTTGTAAGTTCTGCACGCAAAGATTCATCAGAAAATCCGTCAAAATTCTTTATTAAATTAGATGTATGAACTGCGACAATATTCTTTTCACCTAAATTTGACACTATTCGTTGGACTAAATCCTCTTTAACTCCGCCCAAAACCGTGTCTAAATCTAAACTTATCACAAGCGTATTAAATTCATCGCTCTGCTCCAATCTTTCAAGCTGATTAGCCGTAATTTGAGTTGCACTGCCTGATACGATAAATTTAGGCAAAACAGGAATACTTTGTTTTATATGAGAAATTTCAATATCGCCAAACCATATATTACTAAAAGCTCTTGCCGCAGCAGCCGTACCGGCAGGTAATATTTTATATTCAGACTTATCAATAGCCAAAACAAGCTGTTCTATATCTGTTGTTGACACAGAATCCGCAACTATTAATTTTTTACCTGACTTAATCATCTCATTAAGTTTTTTTAATACCGGTCCTGCCCCTTTCATAACAGTAGAAAGTTCAATTAATCCTACTAAATTATGAAATTCTTCAGGTATTTGAGATTTTAATAGTGTAGGCAAATAAGATTCAAATATAGGTGAATGTGGGTCACGTGCCATCTCTGTTCTTTCAATCGGTATGCCTTTTAAAAGATGGTATCCTCCTACAGTAACTCTGCCTTCAGAAGGAAATGCAGGAATTACAACAACGGCATCCCAACCCAAAACTTCTAACATAGCTAATGTTTCAACCGCAATATGACCTCTCAAAGTTGAATCAATTTTTTTATAAAAATAATCAGGTTTCAAAACATTCTCAAACATCTGAGCAGTTTTTTTAACTTTCAGGTAAGCCTCATGAGGCGTTACATTACGTGATTCCGTAGATATTGCCCAAGTTTGAGTCCCTGCAATATTTAAAGGATCGATTTCATCGCTTAATAATATTTGGGTGTTAGCACCTTTTAAATGAAATTGTAAAGCAGTATCATTAGCTCCGGTTAAATCGTCAGCTATAATACCGACAACACTTGAATTAACTATCATAAAACTTCTGCGTCTTTTTTAGATCCCAATAATCTTATACTGTTAGCTACAATTAAAAAGTTTTCACGATCGCTGCCTGTAGCTTTATCAACCCATTTATTTTGAGCTATACGTCCGTCTACTGCAACCTGAATACCTTTTTTTACATATTCTCCGGCAAATTCTGCCTGCTTATCCCAAACATCAACATTAAACCAGTCGGCAACTTCAGATTTTGTTTTTGAATCCCAACGATTGACAGCAACAGAAAAATTTGCCTTTACTTTTCCTGATTCAAAATATCTTACCTCAGCATCTCTTCCGACTCTGCCTACTATTACTACTGTATTCATGTGTTACCTCTTTCGTATTAATATTCTACTATAAACACGAAAATATTGAGGTGAAAACCTGATTGTAGTTAAGAAATGTTAAACATCTAAAGGAATTAATTTATCAACGGTTATTCCTAATGCCAAAGCTAATCTTGCAATAACAACCAATGATGGACTATATTTTTCGTGTTCTACTCTTGCCAAATATTCCGGTGTAATATCGGCTTTCTCCGCTAAAAATTCCTGTGAATATTTCTTTCTCGCTCTTTCTGCTCTCAAATTTTCCGCAAAAATTTTAATAATTTTTTCTCTATCCATATTTATTATGTTACCTTATTTTTTATCATATGCTAATGATTTATAATTATTACGACATGATTTAAAAATCAATTACCCATTATTATAGAATTTTAAGTCCATGCCAATATTTATGATACAATGGAGGAAGATATAGTTAGGGGGGTCCGCCCCGGGTGGTAAAAGTTTATATAAATGTTATTATTTAAACAAAATTTACCAGGAAACCCGAAGGACGAAAGGAAAAAAATGGAAAAAAACGAATCAACACTCGGAGTATTAAGACACTCCACATCACACATCATGGCACAGGCGGTTCAAAAACTGTTCCCGTCAGCAAAGTTAGCTATCGGGCCGGCAACAGAAACCGGGTTTTATTATGATTTTGATTTAACAGACGGTCATGCTTTTACAGAAGATGACCTTGTAAAAATTGAAGAAGAAATAAAAAACATAGTTAAACAAAATCTAACTTTTGAAAAATATGTTATACCTGATGTAGACAAACAAATTGAAGAATTCAAAAAAGAAGGTGAAATTTACAAGGCTGAATTATTGGAAGAACACCGGAATGACAATCCGACCTTATATCTAACAAAGGACAAAGACGGCAATGTATTGTTTAATGATCTTTGTGCAGGTCCACACCTTCCAAACACAAGTTATATAAAACCAAATGCAATAAAGTTATTAAAAGTAGCTGGAGCATATTGGAGAGGAAATGAAAACAACAAGATGCTGCAAAGGATTTACGCAACAGCATTTTGGACAAAAGAAGATTTAGCAGGATATCTAAATTTCCTAGAAGAAGCTGAAAAGCGTGATCACAGAAAATTAGGAACAAAACTTGATTTATTTTCAACAAGAGATGAACTTGGCGGCGGCTTAGTCTTATGGCATCCTAATTTGGCAGTAGTAAGAGAAGAAATAGAAAACTACTGGCGTACAGAACACAGAAAACGCGGCTATGTTATAGTTAATACACCTCATATAGCAAAATCAAAATTGTGGGAAATTTCAGGACACGCTGCTCACTATAAAGATAACATGTTTTTTATTCAAAAAGACGAAGACAGCGAAGATCAATTTATATTAAAACCGATGAACTGTCCTTTCCATATATTAATATATCAAGCGAACAGACATTCATACAGATCTTTACCGTTAAGAATGGCTGAGTTAGGAACAGTTTACAGAAAAGAAAAATCCGGAGCTCTATCAGGTTTAACAAGAGTTCAAGGTTTTACTCAGGATGATGCACACGTATTTTGTACCCCTGAACAGCTGGTAGATGAAATCAATGCAATAATTGATTTTGTAGCAGACACAATGGGCTTATTCAACATGGAGTTTGAAGTTGAATTATCAACCCGTCCGGAAAGTTTTGTTGGAGAGATTGAAAACTGGGACAGAGCAGAAGCCGGATTAAAAGAGGCAATGGACAGACGTGGCATGAAATACGAAATTAATGAAGGAGATGGAGCATTTTATGGTCCAAAAATTGATTTCAAAATTAAAGATGCAATAGGAAGAACATGGCAATGCGGTACAATCCAGCTTGACTTCAACTTACCTGAACGTTTCGGAATAAAATATCAAGACAAAGACGGAGCAATGAAAACACCTGTAATGTTGCATAGGGTTGTATTTGGTTCAATGGAAAGATTCCATGGTATCTTGATAGAACACTTTGCAGGAGCATTCCCGACCTGGTTGGCTCCTACACAGGTAGCAATTGTACCGATTTCTAACGAAAAACACGTAGATTTCGCCGAAAAAGTATACAAAAAAATGCGTGACGCAGGAATTAGAGTAAAACTTGATGACAGATCCGAAAGTATGAACTACAAAATAAGAGAAAGTCTTCAAGATAAAAAAATTCCATATGTAGTTGTAATAGGCGATAAAGAAATAGAATCCAATTCCGTTGCCGTTCGTGCAAGAGGCATTGGACAGGTTGGAACAATGAATGTAGATGACTTTATTTCTAAAATAGAGCAAGAAATACATTCACGTTCTTCAGAATCATTTGCAAAGCAGGCTTAATGCCTGCTTTTTTACCAGTTAGTTCTGATAACGGTTTGTTTACCTTTGCGGTCATACATTTTTTCTTTATACCAAACCCCTCTGAATTTTCCATCAGGCTCATACATATATTGAAGATCCTTAGATTTAAAGTAAATAGCACTTACAAGTTTGCCATTTGATTTAAATTGTTTGGAATTATATGGAAAATTGGGATAATTCTCAGAAATAATATCAACATATCTTAAGCGGCCATACGGGTCATAATAAAACACATTGTTCGGGTTATTTTTATATTGCAAAGCATATATAATCAAAATATTATTTTTATAATAAAAAGAACAAATATTAGCATCTTTTGTTTCTTTTACATCATCTTTAGCAAGCATATAATGTTCTTTATAGTTTTCATCTTTTTTAAAGCTCTGAAACTTTTGTTTAAATTCATCTTTGGACAATTCCTTAACCGCACTATCCCCGAACAGTATATCGTGATAGTATTCAATAGTAGAATCTCTTTGGATTTGGGACATATCCACCCAATCGAAACGAGCTTCACCGGTCAAAGTAATGCCTTCAGCGTTAACCGCTAATCCAAAAATCAACAAAGCTATTAATAAAAATAATTTTTTCATAATAAAGATTTTAGCAAAAGTTTTTGCGTTTTGCAAGAATTTACATAATAAATAATTATCTGCTTGAGGCAGGGCACAACATTATGTAATTTATTTTTACATAAAAACTATTATTGCCATATTTCAGCATTTTCTTTCTCTTTGTTGCGAAGCAAAGAGAAAGAAAACGCTTGCAAAAGAAAGAGAAAC
>CALUSG010000024.1 GCA_944323365.1 Candidatus Gastranaerophilales bacterium | reverse complement strand
TGTTGACAGCTATGGCCCTGTAACTGACAACGCTCAATCTGTTTATGAACTTTCATTGATAGAAGAAAGAGAAGGCGTTGCAGAAGAAATCGAACGTGATTATGGTTTTAAACCTGATTTTGAAAACGCAAAACAATATTTGGAAGAAAACGATGGTGCTGGTAATACTTTCAAAGCAACTTCAAAACCTGTTTTGATTGGTACTGCTGTAGTTGGTGCCACAACAATGATTTTCTCATTGATTTTGGTAATCCAAAACACACTCGGCATTCAGCCTGAAATGATTCTGAATATGTTAAATCCATACACATTGCTTGGTCTTTTGACAGGCGGTGCGGTAATTTACTGGTTTAGCGGTGCTTCTATGCAGGCCGTTACAACAGGTGCTTACCGTGCAACTGAATACATCAAAGACAATATCAAGCTTGATGATGCAAATTGCAAAAGTGCAAATGTTCAAAACTCTAAAGAAGTTGTAAAAATTTGTACACAATATGCTCAAAAAGGTATGGTAAATATCTTCATATCATTGTTTGCATTTGCGTTAGCACTTGCATGTTTATCAGCTCCAGCTGGTGAAAATTCACATCCTGTAGCATTTTTTGTAAGCTACTTGATTGCAATTGCAGTATTTGGCTTGTTCCAGGCAGTATTTATGGCAAATGCCGGCGGATGCTGGGATAACGCAAAGAAAATTGTTGAAGTTGATATGAAAGAAAAAGGCACTCCGCTTCACGAAGCAACAGTTGTCGGCGACACTGTAGGTGACCCATTCAAAGATACTTCTTCAGTTGCAATGAACCCTATTATCAAATTCACAACATTGTTCGGTCTTTTGGCTATGGAAATCGCTATCAGCGAATCTTTCAAAGCTATTGCACCTATTGCGGGCTGGATTTTGTTGGTAATTGCTTTGATTTTCGTAATTCGTTCATTCTACGGAATGAGAATACCAACTACAAAAAAGTAATAAGGGAATAATATGCGGCGTCCCCAAATGGGACGCCTTTTTTTTTGTAAATTTTAATAATTAAAATATTTTTAAAAATTGAGAAAAGGTCTTTGTTTTTAATAAAAAGAAATAGTCGGATAACGGTTTAGGATTTTTGGGTATAATAAATGTGGGGTACAAGCTGCGGGGTTTGCTATGGGCGAGTTCACTGTTGGAAATGTGACAAGACCTGATATAAAATCTAAACATTTTGGATTTGAGTCAATGTTCCCGAGAAAGGAAAATATTGATGATATGTTCCGTGAATATTTTTCTAAAAATAATTCGGATGACGGATTTGTAGATCTGCATGGGGAATTGCAAAGACTTGATTTAAGAAGTTAGATTACGGGTCTGTTAACAAAAATTGGGGAAACCATATTATGGTTTCTTTTTTTTGTGTTATAATTTTTTAGGAAAAGGAAGTATAACATGAGTTTAACAGTATATTTAGGGATAGACGTAGGATCGGTAACTACAAAATTAGCACTTGTAGACGAAAAAGGAAAATATGTAGACAGTTATATGCTTAGAACAGCCGGAAAACCTGTTATGGCTGTTCAAAAAGGTTTAAAAGAATTATATTCGAAAAAAATAACCGACTATAATGTCATGGGTGTAGGTACAACCGGATCAGGAAGGAATCTTGCCGGAGCACTCGTTGGAGCAGATATTATAAAAAATGAGATTACTGCACACGCAGTCGCCGCCAGTACAAATGTTCCGGGTGTTCAAACAATTCTTGAAATCGGCGGTCAGGATAGTAAAATTATTTTATTACGTGATGGAATTGTAACTGATTTTGCAATGAATACTGTTTGTGCTGCTGGTACTGGAAGCTTTTTAGATCAACAGGCCAATAGGCTTAATGTTCCTATAGAACAATTCGGACCTACCGCATTAAAATCTGAAAATCCTGCAAGAATTGCCGGCCGTTGCGGAGTTTTTGCTGAAAGCGACCTTATTCATAAACAGCAATTAGGTTATCCTGTTGAAGATTTGTTATATGGGCTTTGTCAGGCTCTTGTCAGAAATTATTTGTCAAACCTTGCATTGGGTAAGGAATTATTACCGGTATTTTCTTTTCAAGGTGGTGTAGCTACTAATACCGGTATGGTAAAAGCTTTTGAAGAAGCCTTGGGCCATAAGGTTGTGGTTCCTGAAAATCATCAAACTATGGGTGCTATCGGAGCTGCTTTATTAGCTATGGAAAATCATCAATATACTGAAGCTGCAACTAAGTTTAAAGGTTGGGAAGTTGGCGATATGCATTTTTCATCAATTACCTGCGAATGTAACGGTTGCTCTAATAATTGTGAAGTAATTACTATTGTCGAAGGTGTTGATGAAGTTCAGCATGTTGAAAAAATAAAAGATATTAAAGGTAATATTATTGCACGCTGGGGAGGCACCTGCGGTCGTTGGGATATTGCATAGGAGTTTGAATGGCTGAAGGATTATCTGATTATGCAAATTATGAATTAGGTGAAGCTTTTTTTGAAATAGTATCAAAAATGGTTATTGCTGACGGAATTCCTTTTAATAAAATTGGTGATTTCGAAATTGTTTCACCTAGCTGGCGTAAATTAGCCAATAAGCCCGATAAAACTCCTGATGAAATTAAGCAGATAGATAATGATTATAAAATAGAAATTCGTGATCTTGCTGATTCTTGCATGATTTATATGGCGGCCAAAACTGGTAACAAGACATATAAAATTTCTTTGGAAGAATACAAAGCCTTTTTAGCTCAAACAGCTACAAATAAAGTTGCAATACCTAATGATAAAATTGAACTTGAACAATATAATAAAAAAATAGAAATCCAGTTTAAAAAAATTGCTAATCACGGTGAAGAATCAGGCGATAATCTTATCGATAATAAGGATATGGCTGCTTATATTTATGCTTTGGACATGAAAAGCGAACATGATGAAAATAATAATTTTACGGGCTTTATTCTTAACGGTAAAATTACTCCGATGAATTACGCTGTAGCATATAGAGAATTAAAGGAAGATGTCGATAATTTATTTTCTTTAAAATTACGTCATGCATATAAAAATTTATTTATGTAATATTCTTTAATTTATTGTTATTTATATACTGGATATTGAGTTTATTATAAATGATGAAGAATAATTTTGTGTTAAACTATTGTTATGGAAGATTTAACAGTATCGATAAAAAATTTACGGCAAAAATATCGTGAGATATTTAAGACTTCTGCGGAAGAACTTGAAAAACGTGTTAATGATATTAAACCTGAAGGTGTTGGTGATATATTCGATGCATACCCGATAGGTTCTCCTGGCAGACTTTGGCAAGATTCTGTTTTAAAAATGTTTGATGAAGATATTTGTCGTGAAATTTTTAGGAAGTGGAACGAAATTCTTGCATATAGAAAAGAATTTTCTTGCAATGGTTGCGGCACGTGTTGTCGTTTGGCTTGTAGTGAGTTTTCTCCCGAAGAATTAAAAATTAAAGCTGAGCATGGTGACAATTTTGCTAACCAATTTTTGAGTGTTTTTATTCCGTATGAATCTAAAGAACAGGCTAAGCAAGTTTATCCTGAATATATTGAAATGCTTGAAAAGAATAAAGAGGATAAAGTTTATTTTTACCACTGTCCCAAGTTAAATGATTGCAATAGATGTACAGATTATGATAACAGACCGCAAATATGTCGTGATTTCCCTGATAATCCTCTTGCTTTCCTTCCAAAATCATGCGGATTTGAACAGTGGAAACAAGAAATAGAACCTGTTGCGTTAATGCTGCATTCTATGCTTGAAATTATTGAGTATTACAAAAATCATATACCGGTAAGGACTTTATAATGCATATTTTAACAGGAATGAATCTTAAAGAAATTGAAAGTATAACGGATAGACTTCATCAGTCAAAATTTCGAGCACGTCAAATTCACAACTGGATTTACTTAAAATCTGCTAAATCTATTGATGATATGACTGATTTGTCTAAAGATTTCCGTGAAGAATTAAAGAAAGTTGCTAAAGTTTCTGAGGTAAAAATTAAGGTAAAGCAAGAAAGCTCTGACGGGACTTTAAAATATTTATTGGAATATCCTGATGGAGAATGCGTTGAAACTGTTTTGATGAGGTTTGATAATCGTGCTAATTTGACAGCTTGTGTTAGTTCTCAGGTCGGTTGTGCGGTTAATTGTTCGTTTTGTGCTACTGCTAAAAGAGGGTTTATTAGAAATCTTAATTATAAAGAAATTATAGAACAAGTTTTAACTATACAAAGAGACACCGGACTTAAAGTGACAAATGTTGTTTTTATGGGGCAGGGAGAGCCGCTTTTAAATCTTGATAACGTTGTAAGAGCTATGGAAATATTTAATGAAAGTTTTCAAATTGGCCAAAGACGTTTAACTGTCTCTACAAGCGGGATTATTCCCGGAATCAACAGACTTGCTGAATTAAATATGCAATCTACCCTTGCACTTTCTTTACATGCCCCTAATCATGATTTACGTAAAAAATTAATGCCGATTGAAGGAAAATATAACCTTAATGATTTAAAAATTGCTTTGAAAAATTATGTTGACAAAACAGGCCGTAGAATTACGATTGAATATCTTTTGATTGAAGATTTAAATGATACGGTAGAATGTGCAAAACAGCTTGCAAATTATCTTAAAGATTTAAAATGTAATATAAATCTTATTCCATATAACCCTGTTGAATATAATGATTATAAAAGACCATCAAATAATTCGATTATGAAATTTAAATGTTTGTTGGAACATTCCGGTAAAAAGGTTACCGTGCGGCTTGAACGTGGCGTTGATATTGATGCCGCCTGCGGCCAGCTAAAAGGAAAAGTTTGCAAAAATATTAAACTTTGATATAATAAAAAATAAAAGGAGAGTGAAAAATGGTTGGAAAAGTAGATATAGCAGGCATTTTAACGATAAGCGATGTCGGGGGGGGGCGACTCTTCAAAGCTTAATTAGCAAGGTTTTTGGGACTGCACAGAGTTTAAATACTGCAATAGATTTGGGATTAAGGGGAGTTGATTGCAAATATAAGATAAACTATAATTCCGGAACAAAGAATTATAATAAGAGAAAAAGAGCATTTACGTTAGCGGAAGTATTAATAACGTTAGGAATAATAGGGGTAGTGGCAGCATTAACTATTCCTACGTTAATAGCAAATTATGAAAAGAAGCAGACAGTATCAAAACTTCAAAAGGTATATGCGACGTTAAGCAACATGACAAAGATGTTATATGCAGATGGTGGAGCTAGTTCTTTATCAGGAACAATAAGTGTAGAAAAAACAAAACAATTTTTCGATGAATATGTCTTAAAATATTTTAAATCACCTGTGATATCTCCTAATAGAGTTTGCCCGTTTAAAGGGGTAGCTAATTCTTGCTTTGTGTATAAGGGTATTAATAATGATCTTACTGATGTGTCTGTCTACACAGACTATTCTGCAGGACGAGTATTTTTTACCACAGCCGACGGTATATCTTATTTCATGGCTATTTTTAGATGGGTTCTAGAAACGGATGAAGATGGGAATACTCAATATGTTTTGATATATGATGCTAATCCGAATATTTATGTCGATTTGAACGGCATTAAACCTCCTAATACTTATGGAAAAGATGTTTATCGTTTTAGTGCAGACTTTAGTAAAGGTATCATAAATGCACGCTGCTCAGATTATACAAATGATCAAATTAACACAAATTGTTCTGCAACGGGTGACGGACTTTGTTGTTTTGAAAAAATCCGTCGTGACGGATGGAAAATAAAAGATGATTATCCGTGGCTTTAATTGTGGTATAATTAATTTATGAAAGCATTAGTTCAAAGAGTAAAAAGTGCATCTGTAACTATAGAAGATGAGCTTTATTCACAAATCGGAAAAGGTTTGCTTGTATTTGTCGGTGTAGAAAAAACAGATGAAAAAATAAATGCTGAAAAACTTGCCGATAAAATTGTTAATTTAAGAATATTTGAAGATGAAAACAATAAAATGAATTTATCATTAAAAGATGTTAATGGTGAAATGATGATAGTTTCACAGTTTACATTGTGCGGTGACTGTAAAAAAGGTACTCGTCCAAGTTTCGATAAATCTGCACCTCTAGATAAAGCCGTTGACTTATATGAATATTTTATTATAAAAGTAAAAGAACATGGGATTAAAACTAAAACAGGTAAATTTAGAGCAATGATGGATGTAAACCTTATCAACGATGGTCCTGTTACGTTTTGGATTGAAAAATAAATGTCCCCCCTTGTCAAGATTTATTTTTCATGTTAAAATAATATTGCAAATTTGTATATAAATCGATTTTGTCGAGGAGTTAATTATTATTCAATTAAGAGGCTTTTAAATTATGTATGTAAACAAGTGCATTAAGTGCGGTCGTGAGTTTGAAACTAAAAACCCCAAAAGAGTTATATGTCCTGATTGTTTGTATCCTGATAAAAAAATGATAATATCTGTATCAGATGAAAAGACTTCTGATGAACAGCCGCAGGAAACTAAACCATTGGCGAGTTACAGTACTGAGGAACAACCTAAATTTTACAGCAGCTATAGTGCCGGCGGTGATGTAAAACAAACACCTCAAAGGACAAACAGACCACGTGCTTATAGTCGTGACAATCGTCAAAATAATAATTATAATCGTTATAATAATCAAAGACGTGATAATAATAACAGATTTAACAGAAACAATCGTCCGCAAAATAAACGTCCTCGTATGCAAAATAATTTCCGCAAACCTAATCGTCCAAAAACACCTAGACAGCTTTTAGTAAGTAAGGAGCAATTAGAACAAATTGAAAAGCTTTATAAAACCATGCTGCCTCTTCCAAATCCGGATGCACATGAAGTTATAGGTGAAAAAATTGGTTTGGAACCAAGAAAGGTATTCTTTGGAATTAATTTAATAAGACAGAAACTTATGCTTCCGAAATTACCTTATCCGAAACGTAAACTTGCTATCTCTCCGGATCAATTATTTGCAATTAAAAATTTATATGAACCTTTATTACCATTACCTCCGATTGGCTGTCATAAAATTATTGCAGCTCAATTAAAAATGGATGAATGGCGTGTACACGTCGGAATTGGTCTAATACGTTCTCAAATGGGATTAGAACGTTGGAATCAAGATAGAGAAGACGCTCCGCCTGAATTTAAAAAACAACCGGTTGTTGAGGAAAAACCTAAACGTGGCAGAAAACCAAAAAAAGAAGAAGTTGCTGAATAATGTCTAAACACATTTCTGTTGGTAAAATTTTGAATTTTCATGGCATTCAAGGTGAAGCAAAAGTTGGGTTTTCAAAAAATCAAAAAGATTTTTTCCTCTCTTTAGATAAAGTTTTAATAAAAAAAAATAATGAATTTGTAGAATTAAGTATTCAACGTTCAAGAATTAATAAGAATTTTGCTATTGTTAAATTTGAAGGTATTGACTCAATAAATGATTTATTGCCGTTAAAAGGTACTTTATTATTTGTAGAAGAAGAAACCATTCGAGAAAATTTAGATGACGATGAATTTTTAATAGACGAGTTGGTTGGGCTTGATGTAGTTGATGAAAATGATAAAAAATTAGGGTTTATTATTGGTGTATCTAACAACGGAGCAAATGACCTTTTATCGGTTAAAACTAATTCTAAACAAATTTCGCTCGTCCCTTTTGTTAAAGCAATAGTTACAGATGTGAATTTGAAAACAAAAAAGGTAACTATAAAAAATTTGGAAGGACTTTTGCAATGAAGTTCGATGTATTGACTCTATTCCCGGAAATGGTGGAAGATTATTTTAAATATAGTATTCTGAAAAGAGCATTAAATTCTAAAATTATTGAGCTCAATACAATTAATCCCAGAGATTTTACATTAAATAAACACAAAAAAGTCGATGATACCCCATATGGCGGCGGAGCCGGAATGGTTTTAATGCCTCAACCATATGTTGATGCTTATGAAAGTATTCCAAAATCGGATAAATCAATAACTATTATGCTTTCGCCGCAAGGCGAACCAATGAACGAAAAAATAGTTAATGATTTGGCTCAATATAATCAAATAATATTACTTTGCGGTCATTATGAAGGTTTTGACGAAAGAATTAGAGAAATAATTAAGCCAAAAGAAATTTCTTTAGGCGATTTTGTCTTAACCGGCGGCGAGTTACCGGCGTTATGTATTATTGATGCCGTAAGCAGAAAGCTTGAAGGAACTTTAGGTAAAATTGAATCGGCACAAAATGATAGTTTTTCGGATGGATTATTGGAATATCCGCAATATACAAAGCCGAGAGATTTTAGAGGATTGAAAGTTCCGGATGTACTTCTAAATGGTAATCATAAAGAAATAGAAGAGTTTCGAATGTCCGAAAGGATAAAACGAACTAAATTGAGACGTCCGGATTTACTGGCTTAATAAGATCATGTGATTTTCCTATTCCTAAACCGTCTTTTAAAAATGATATTAAACCTATTCCGACAAGACCAAATGCGGAAGCTTTTGCTATACCTTTTCTTTTTGCAAGTAATGCCGTTAATCCTAAACCAAGTGGAATCACGTCTGAAACCAGCATTGCTCCAAATCCTTTAACATAGCCTATTATTGTATTGCAAAAACCTCTGAAATTTTCATTTAATTCAAAACGAAATACTTTTTGCTGCATTTTATCTTTTGTTACACTTGGTTTATCTAATGTTAAAGTATTTGTTAAATAATATTGTGCAGCTTTTGCATCTTTACTTTTCATTTCTATATCTGATTGGATTTTTCCGTATGTGTGAGCATCACGTGCAATAAAATATAATGCTGCTGCCCCTACACCTTTTGCAATATACTTTCCATAATTAGATTTTATAGCGGTTATTACACTCATTGTTTTTTAGTTTCCTGTTTTGGTTTGTCTTTAACATCAAATTCTTTTTGAACAACTTGACCGGACATTTTTAATAAGATTTGACTTGCCAATAATGCATCTTGGCCGTATCCGGCATCAGATTTTTGCATTTGTTGAAGAACATTTACTGTAAAATCATCGCCTGTTACTTTTCTTGAATCAAGTTCTGCCAGGGCTATAAATCTTACCGGCTGATATGGATCTTGAAGCATTTTGTTAATTAATGCTGTCAAGGCTTTATCATCTTTTCTTGAATCATCTTCTTCAAGTCTTGCTGCAACTTCTTTTGCTCCCATTAACCTTATTTCTTTATCTTGACTGTTTAAATAATTTTCAAGATTTCTTATATAATCATCAGTTAATTGGACTATATCACGTTTTTCAGTCTTTTTCTTTTCTTGTGTTGTATTTGTTGTCGTAGTTGTTGTCGTTGTATTGGTTTGATTACTATTATTATTAGCGTTAGTGCCATTGTTGCCATTGTTACCATTGTTACCCCATTGATTAGTATAATATTGCTGAGGATAACATCCCGGGGTTTGGTATTGCGGTGCACTAACATTGTAAACAGATGACGCTCCCGGTGTTGCTACAGAAGGGTTAAATATTTGGATATTTACTCCCGAATAGTTTGGTACCTGAACTGTTTGCGGTTGTTGTGCAGCCATTGGTACAGTTATTTGCGGCATTTGTTGTGATGCCGGTAAAGGATATTGTTGTCCTAAATTATTTTGCATAATTATACCTACCTATTTAAATAAAGTATTAAACATTTTATTTATTGCTTATTTTTTTTATTTTTTAAGAAATGTAACATGATTTTATTATATTTATTATTGTGGCTATAATGTCATTATGGACAGTTATGAGAAAAATTATTTAAGCTCAAGACCTGAAAATTTATGCCATATGTGTGGATTATGTTGTCGTGTCGCAACAACTACTATTCCTTATAATAAGATTTTAGAATTGGCAAAGCAGGATGACGAAGGGGCAAAAGATTTTTTGGAATTATTTGAACCATATCCTTCAATAGAAGATGCTAGAAAAGTTTCTGCTGCTGTTGTTGATAATATTATAAACGGACTAAAAGAAGATGGTAACTATAATGAAAATGAGATGACATTTTATAAATGTCGTTATTTGAAAGATGATAATCTTTGCAGCAGATATGAAACACGGGTGCTGTTATGTAAACATTTCCCTGCATCTCCTTGGGCAATAGTACCGCCTGGATGCGGTTATGAAGGATGGCTTTTTATTAAACGTGAAGAAGCTAAACAAAAAATTCGTAAAATTAAAGAAGAATTAATTGAATTAGAATTACTCAAGAAAAAAACAAAATCTCAAGAACTTTTAGCAAAGATTGATACAGTAATCAATAAAATGCACCATTCAATTGATTTGTATAAAAAACACGGATCTGAAAATTGGTAAGTTATACTTTTACTTTATCAGCTAATTTATTTCTATAAAATTCAGTATTTATATTTAAATTTGTACCGATATCTAAAAGCATGTTTACAAATGCTTTGTCTTTTGATTTACTATTTTTAGGTAATCCGTCAATAATATCGTTTATCTTGACAAAAATTCGGTTAAAATAGATATTTTGAGCTTCTGATATATCTATTTCTAACTCTAATTTTTCAATATTATCAAATATTTCTAAGATAACTTCTGCCTGTTGGCTTTCAAAACTTTGAGCAAGACGATTTATATTTTGCAGAATTTTTTTAGCAAAAATCTTATTAGAAGATGTTTTGTCTAACTTAATATCCATCTTTTTGGCTTCATAGTTTATGTCAAATGCCTGCTGTAAAATTGAAGGTTCCACAAAACCGCCTGAATGTATTACAAGATCGTTGAATTTATGGCTTAAAGCATATGAAG
Organism: Candidatus Gastranaerophilales bacterium; assembly: GCA_944323365.1. Classification (GTDB taxonomy): domain Bacteria; phylum Cyanobacteriota; class Vampirovibrionia; order Gastranaerophilales; family Gastranaerophilaceae; genus SIG32. The sequence continues at coordinate 26,435 of CALUSG010000024.1, read as the reverse complement.
CAGCAATTTTAAATTCATTAGGTATTGTTAAACCTAAATTCTGCATATGATAAATTGACCCTTTACCCTCATCATACATATCTTGGTAAGTTTGTGCAAATTTTTGAAGTTTGCCTTTTAGCATAATTGTTAAAATTTTGCGGCGTTCTTCAATAAATATGTCTTTAAGTGTAAAGTATTCTTTTCCAAAACTTTCATCTATTGCACGAATTATTTCGGTTAAAGGATTTAGCATAAATGTTTTGATTAGATTAGTTTTCACTTGAGTATATTCATTTTCATCAGAAAATTCTTTTATCGCACATTGAAAATCCCCACCTGCAAATTGTATCAGAGCAAAAATTTGGTTTACGGATTCTAGGGTAATTTTTGACTTGATTTCAATATTTCCTACTACTAAAGTGGATGTTCCCTTTTGAACCTTTTGATAATCATATCTGTTTATTGAATAGCAATACACATCTTCTTCATCTTCAAAATCTTGGTATAGAGAAGATATTGCCCATAAACTTGCAATCTGTTTCGGAGTAACAACAGATGGTTTTACAAAGTTTTCGTAAATATCTTTGCCGGTACCATATTCTTGGATGTTACTTTTTGCTTCAGAAAGTATTTCTAAAAATCTTTTTTCATAATCTTGCTTATTAAAAACTTTTGCTAATTGCATTGCACGTGCGGCATATTTCATTATTTGAACAGTTTCTATTCCTGAAATTTCAGAGAAAAACCATCCGCAGCTAGTGTACATTAATAAGGCTTGACGCTGCATTTCTAAAAGTTTTATGCCTTTAACTCTTTGTTCATCATTTAAGTTGGCTAAAAAGTATTTATTTTGGAATCTGCGGACGTTCGACTCTGATCTGTCTAAGATTACGTCGATGTAATTGTTACGCACTTCCCAAACATCAGTATTAAAATATTTTACTCCTTCTTTTTCATATATTTTGATGAATTCATCTCTTAAATAATCAAGAGCGTTACGAAGAGGCTTTCTCCATTTTTGATTCCAGCCCGGATGTCCGCCGGTTGAACAGCCGCAATCTTCGCACCATCTTCCGACTCCATGAAAACAACTCCAGGAAGAAGCTTGTTTTATGTCTACTTCATAGTCACTTCTGTATTTTTCTAAATATTCAGCATAATTAGTTATTATAAATCCTTCGTCTTCAGCACGTATTTTAAGTACATATGCTAATGCCATGTCTCCGAATTTTGTATGGTGTCCGTAACTTTCTCCATCTGTTGCTATATTAATTAATTGAGGGTAATCTCTTGTCTCAGAAACACCTTCTTTAAGTCTTCGTACGAACTTATTACCGTCTTTTAGCAACTCATCAAATGCAACAGATTTTGAAATAGCACCATCATAAAAGAATAAATCAATAGATTTGCCCGGAGCTGATTTTATATTATATTTATATGATCTTGCAGGGTCAATATTTCCCCAGCTGACATCTGTCCATTCCTTATCTGTGCTTTTTTTCATCTTTAGAGCTTGATAAGGTGATAAAATTGTAAATTTAATGCCGTTTTCTTCCAAAACCCTTAATGTATCATCATCAACAGCTGTTTCAGCAAGCCATATACCTTCAGGTTTTCTGCCAAATCTGTATTCAAAATCTTTTATACCCCATTTTACCTGTGTTTGCTTATCTTTTTCATTTGCTAATGGCATTATTATGTGGTTATAGACTTGTGCAAGAGCATTACCATGACCATTATGTTCGTCAATACTCTCTATATCTGCTTTTATAATTCTTTCATAGGTTAAAGGAGCGTATTGTTCCATCCAGGATAAAAGTGTAGGCCCAAAGTTAAAACTCATATGCTCATAGTTATTCACAACATCTAATATTCTGTTACGGTTGTCTACTATTTTGGATACAGAATTAGGATTGTAACATTCTTTAGTGATTCTCTCATTCCAATCATGATATGGTAGTGCACTATCTTGAAGTTCTATTGCTTCCAGCCAAGGATTTTCTCTTGGAGGCTGATAGAAGTGCCCGTGTATTGTTAAAAATTTTTCTGTCATACTTAACTCCAGTGTATTTTATTTTTCTTTTTTAGGGGTTAGAACCGTAAATTTGTCGGCTTCAATCCATACATCTCCCAATGCTGTAGAAAAGACTTTTCCGCTAAATTCTATTTCATCTCCGGCATTTAAATCTATATGTTTTTCAGCTTCAGGTCTTTTTAAAAATATTTTCATTTCAGAAAGCGGTATATTATGGTCTTTTACATCATCACGCTGAATAAGAAAAGTTATGTATTCTTCTGAACTTTTATATGCAGGTTGATAATCAAGACCTAGTGTGGAAAATTTATCAAATTTCCCTTTTACGGTTATATTTTTGTTTAAAAAAGTTTCAGGAGCTGCAACCACATCAAGTGCATTTACCGGTGTATATGTGATGGATGTGGTTTGCTGAACTTTTGGCTTTTCTATAGCCGTTTCTGCAAAAACTTGACCCTGTAATAATAAACATGCTGTTAAAGTGATTAGTAATATTTTTTTTATCATAAAATCCCCTTTATTTTATATTCTATCACAATATTTATTTTTTGGTAACTACCCGAATAGATTTGTTTGCAGAAAAATATAACAAAGTTATTAAATGTGAGTTTGTTTCAGATTGAAAATAATGATTATTTCCTATTTACTTGTAGTCTTTTTTGTTTGTGATATCATGGATATGTGTATCTAAAATTGTATAAATAACACTTAATATAAAGGAGAATTTCCATGACTACAAAAGAATTTTTTACTAATTCGGAAGAATTAAAGAAGCTGATGTCAGCTGCACGTGCAACAATTACGGCACCATTTTTCGGAAATAATGTAGAAGAAGTGAAATCTGTTTCTGAAGCTTATAAATTGGCAAAATCAAGCCCGGGAACTATTGAACTTACCGGCATGCCTGTTTATAAACCCGAAAAAATAGGTTTGCCTCAAGGTGCAAATCAGTTGTTATTTAATGACGGAACAGTTGTAGGACGTTGTGCGGCCGCTAGAAAAATTGTTGGTGAACCTAACTGCGACTTGAAATACTTATTGCCTATTATTCGTGAGGCTATTTATCAAACTCGTGATAAACTTATGTATAAAACAGAAGTTGTCGTTGGGTTAGAAGAAGACTTTATGGTTAAAGCTCACCTTATGATTCCGGAAGGTTTTGAAAATATTATGTATTCTTGGATGTTAAACTTCCAGTATATCAATGAAACTTATGCAGATATGTATGCAAAATCAAGGGAGTTACCTGATGGCGATATTTATGTATTTTCAGATCCTGATTGGTCACATCCGGACTTCCCGTATGGATTGACATTCTTTGATCCTGAACATAATTGTGCCGCTATTTTGGGTATGAGATATTTTGGTGAACATAAAAAAGGTACACTTACACTTGCCTGGGGATGTGCAGCAAGAAATGGTTATGCATCTTGCCACGGCGGTATGAAACGTTATAACCTCGACAATGGTAAATCATTCCAGGTTGCGGTATTTGGTTTATCAGGTTCAGGCAAATCAACTATTACACATGCAAAACATAATAATAAGTACAATATTACAGTCCTTCATGATGATGCATTTGTTATAAATGTCCATGATAAATATACAATTGCTTTAGAACCGGCTTATTTTGATAAAACTGCTGACTATCCTATCGGATGTGATGATAACAAATATATTTTAACTCAGCAGAATGCAGGGGCAATTCAGCTTGCTGACGGTAAAGTAGTTTCTGTTACAGAAGATATCAGAAATGGTAATGGACGTGCAGTTAAATCTAAATTGTGGTCACCAAACAGGGTAGATAGAATTGATCAGCCGATTAACGCTATTTTTTGGTTAATGAAAGACCCGACAATCCCTCCTGTTTTAAAATTGTCAGGTGCTTCATTAGGTTCTGCTATGGGTGCAACTCTTGCTACTAAACGTTCATCAGCAGAAAGACTTGCTGCAGGTGTTGACCCGAATGCATTAGTTGTTGAACCTTATGCTAACCCGTTTAGAGTTTATCCGTTGGAAGTTGATTATACAAGATTTAAACAATTAATTGCTGACGGTGTTGATTGTTATATCTTGAATACGGGTGAATTTATGGGTACTAAAGTTCAGCCAAAACATACTTTGGGTATTATAGAAGCTATTGTTGAAGGTACTGCTAAATTCCATAAATGGGAAAATTTCTCAGATATTCAAATTATGGATATTGATGGTTTTGACGCATCTTTCTCTAATAAAGAATATGCTGCTCAGTTTGTTGCTCGTATGAATGATAGAATTGAGTTCGTAAAATCAAGAGAAACTGAAAAAGCAGGTTTGGATAAATTACCGCATGATGCTCTTGAAGCTTTACAAGCTGTTGTCAAAGAAGCTACAAACTAATATTTGATATATTTATTGTATAAAGAGGCGTTTAAACGCCTCTTTTATATTACTTTTTGTAAATTTTTTGTTGGTTTATATTAAATTTTTTGTTTTCAGATTTTATATTACCATTGGAAAAATGCACATGGAAATAAATTTAGTAAAAGATGCATATGAAATTGCGAAATATGGCTATAATTTAGATGTCAGCCCTGAAATCAAGCAAAAGTTGATTCAGAAACGACCTAATTTTATTAAAGTTTCGCCTCGTGATGATTTACCGGTAATAAATAAAAAAGGCGTATTTTCAGGAGAATATATTAGAAAGTATGCAAATTATCAGACTGCAGAAGATGAATATGTAAAATACGGTTATAGCGGAGTACAAAGGCTTATTTACAAAAATAATAAACCTTTTGGGGCTGTTACTTTTAGTAAAAACTATGGTAATAATACTTTTCTTGCAGAAGTTTTTCAATGTGGAAAACATAATGAAATATTTAGAATTTTCCAGGATGGTACACGTAGATTATTAATTGGATTAGGTAAATTTACTGATTATTTTGACATAAAAGATTTCAGGGTTTTAGTAAAAGAAACAGGAGCAAATATTATAAAATTTTTATAATAAAAAAAGACCCTTTTTTAAGGGCCTTTCCCTTATTTTATTTTGAAACTATTCGATTTCGATAACGCCAACAGGGCAAGAATCAGCAGCTTCTTTTACACAATCCATGTTATCAGCAACTGCAGATTGATTAACTGTTGCAACGTCTTCTACTTTGAATACTGCATCACAAATTGATTCGCAAGCACCGCATCCAATGCATCCATCATTAATTTTTACTGTCATTTTGTTTTCTCCTTATTTATATTTCACTTGTGAAATTTCTTTCACGTATTTATTATAAAACAAAAAAATTAAAATATCCAGTCTTTTATAAATTTAGCCACATGGTCAAATCCATCTAAAACCCCTAGATCTTTGCCATTGATTGTTTTGTTATAAATAAGAACAGGAACTTTCTCTCTAGTATGGTCAGTTCCGGGAACGGTTGGATCACATCCGTGATCAGCAGTGATTATCAATAAATCATCATCGCTTAATTCACCTAAAATGATACTTAAGTAATTGTCTATTTCTTCAATTGCTTTTCCGTATCCTACGGCATCATTTCTGTGTCCAAAAAGCATATCTGTATCCACAAGATTTGTAAAAATTAGGGTAGGTTCACCGTAGTTTTTATTTTCATAGGCTATTTTATTTAAATCAAGTTCATTTTTTATAGCTTTAATTGTAAGTTCAAGACCTTCTTTATTTGTTCCGGTATGAACAGCATGGGTAATACCTTTTTTTGCAAAAATATCTTCAATTTTACCAATGCCGATAACTTTACCGCCTTTATTTTTTATATCATCAAGTAAAGTATGAGGCGGAGCCATTGAGTAATCTCTTCTATCTTTTGATATTCTTGTTGGTTTACCGTTAATAACTTTGTATGGTCTTGCGATAACTCTTGATACGTTATAATTACCCTCATCAAGTAGTCTGCGGGCAATAGTGCACCATTTGTAAAGGGTCTCTAGAGGAATTATATCTGTATCAACTGCAATTTGAAAAACACTATCTGCGGAGGTATATACTATTGGAAATTTTGTTTTTTGGTGTTCTTCGTTTAGTTGTTCAATTATTACTGTTCCGCTTGCAGGAATATTTGCTAAAATTCCGCCACACCCGGTTTCTTTTATAAATTTTTCAACTAATTCATCAGGAAATCCTTCAGGAAATGTTGCAAATGGTTTCTCAGAAATATAACCGGCTATTTCCCAATGCCCGGTTGTCGTGTCTTTCCCTTTTGATTTTTCTACCATTGTTCCATATTGAGCAATAGGTGTTTGGGTCTTTTCTATACCTTCATAGTCATCGATATTCCCTAATCCCATTTTGCTCATAGTTGGCAAGTTTAGACCATTATTAAATTTGCAAACGTTTTTTAATGTGTTACATTCGGGAATGTCGTTAAACTCACTGCAATCCTGCATTGCTCCTATTCCCATTGAATCAATTACTATTATTATCGCTCTTTTCATATTTACCCCTTTTTTATTATATCATAAAATTATTCAGCGATATTAATTATTCTGTATGCATTAAAATCAAGCGAGCCAAATATTATTTTTACTTGTTTGTCACCGTTATTTAATAATTTTACAAAATGAACATCAGGCTGGGCAAAATCATCTTTTGTTTCTATTGCAGGAATCTCTCCCATCAAATAGTGTGCCTGATAAAATTTTAGTATAGGTTTACCATCTTTTTTTTCGCCTATTACTTGATAGTGTCCGGGTGGTAGAATTTTTGAGTCAGAAATTATTAAACCCGCAGGTACACATAATATCGGTAAATCTTCTTCAGTTTCGTTAATAAATTGTGTTTCATTGCTTTGGTGAAATTCTTCACCTTTTGGTATATTTTTATTCTTACGTTTTTTCTTTTGCTTGCTTTCAAGAGCCTTATCAAATTCTTCATCAGATACGGCCTTTTGTCCATATACATTTTGATCTCCAAAGTAATCCCATATGTCGCCTTCAGCAAAAGAAGCTGTGCCGCAAAAAAATATAAGTGCAAAAATTATTACAATAATTTGTTTCATATCTTTATAATAATGTTTTTTCTCAATATGTAAACCAATCATTTGAAGTAAATAAAAAATCGCCTAAAGGCGATTTTAGAAGTTTTATCCAATATATCCGGATAATATTTCTTGTCCTGTAATTTTCATTTTCTTTAAAGCTCTCAATTCAGTTTGTCTTATGCACTCTTTTGTTACACCATAAATATTGCCGATTTCTTCTAATGTTCTCCTTGCTGTATTTCCAAGCCCAAATCGCATTGTTACTACTTCTCTTTCTCTGTCTTTTAGAGTTGATATTACCATTGCTATATCTGATTTTAGATTTTCGTATTCAGCATTTTCTGAAACTTGTCCTTTTTCATCAGCTAGTATATCGGCTACGTTTAACTCTTTTCCGTCTGCCTTTTCAAGGCCGCTTTCTATTGATATGGTTTTTGTATAGGCTGATAAAAATGTATCAATTTTGTCAGCTGATATATTCATTTTTTTTGCAACATCTTCTGTTTTAACCTGAGTATTTGTGTTTTTCTCCATTTCAGATTTTATCTTTGAAAATTTTGATAATGTTTCTTGAATATATACCGGAATTTTCATGCAGTGTGATTGTTCGGATATTGCTTTAAACATAGATTGTTTAATCCACCAGCTTGCATATGTTGCAAATTTATACCCTAATTTATAGTTAAATTTTTCCGCTGCTATCATTAATCCTAAATTACCCTCCTGAATTAAATCTACCAACGGTAAATTTGAAGCGTGTATTGCTTTTTTGGCAATGGTTATTACTAATTTTAAATTTGCTCTTATAAGTTCCTTTTTGGCCTCAGTATCGCCTTCTTTTGCTCTTTTTGCTATCTCTCTTTCTTCTTTACTGTTTAGTGATGGATATTGTGCTATTTCTCTTAAATAATTTGATAGTACACTATCATTTTCCGCTTTCAATACGGCATCTTTTGCCGGATTTGAAAATTTTGTCGTCCTCTTCAATTTAATAGGCGAATTTTTTTTCATCTTAAACTCCTTTTCTGCTTTAAACCATCTTATACAATAACTTTTTAACAAATAAGTATATACAAAGTATATACCACAATATATACTTTTCATAACAAGAATATTAAGAAATGTAAATTCACATAACAATAAAATCTTGAAAAATGATTTTAAATCAGTATTTTTTGTTGTAATATATTTATAGGGAGAAGGGAAAATGAAAAAGAAAATAATAATTACTTTGGGAATAATTTTAGCGATAGGATTTACATCTGTAATAACGTATGCTTTGACAAACAATTCATTAGAACAGAAACACAAACCGTCAGATTATAAGATTGGAATTACATATGAAGAGGCAATTCAATCAAGAAAACCTATGTTGGCCTTATTTTATGTAGACTGGTGTGGATATTGTTTAAAATTTATGCCAAAATACAAAACTATCAGCAATATTTATAAAGACCAGTATAATGTAGTTATGTTGAATGCTGAAGATCCGGCGAATAAAACGTTAATAGAAGATGTTGCATTAACCGGATTTCCTACTTTATATATAATAGACCCTAAATATGATAATAGAGTTTTGCTGAATAATGCTATTTATACTGATTTGAAAAAGTTAAGAATAGAATTAGACAGATATTTACGTATTAGAGGCTTACTTGATTTGGTACCTGTAAATTAATTGTTAATTTATGTAAAAATTATTAGTAAAAAATAGCAATTTTTATAAGAACTGGGACTTTATAATAATATAAAGCTCTCTCTTCTTATTTAAACGGATAGGCCTTGAATATCACAAGGTCTTTTTTTTTACTTATATTAATCAGCAACAATATTCTTTATTCACGGTAATTTTTTTTTTGTTATAATCAGTTTATGAAAGATATCCAAAATTTAGAAGATAATAGAAATGTTGATATACAAAAAGTTGGAATCAAGCATCTTGAATTACCTTTAATTATTCAGAGAAAAAATAATTCAAATCAAATAGTTTGTGCAAAAGCCAGGGTTAGTGTTTCTTTACCGCAGAAATACAAGGGAACGCACATGTCACGTTTTGTTGAAGTTTTAAGCGAATGGAAAACAAAAAATTTATTGGGCGTTGATATAAAAGGATGTCTTGAAAAAATTATTAAAAAATTACATGCAAAAAGTGGTGAACTAGAATTTAAGTTTAAATATTTTATTGATAAATCCTCACCGGTCACGGGATTTGTTGCTCCGATGAGTTATGAGTGCTCATTTGAGGGAAAAATAATTGATGATGATTACAAATTTATTTTAGGTGCGGTTGTTCCCGTAACCACACTTTGTCCTTGTTCTAAAGAGATATCTGATAATGGTGCACATAATCAAAGGGCATATATTTCGGTTAAAGTTTCTTATGATGAAAATGAGCATATATGGCTTGAAGATTTAATTGAACTTATTGAAAGCTGTTCTTCTTGTCCTGTTTATCCGTTATTAAAACGTAAGGATGAAAAATATGTTACGGAAAAAGCTTGGGAGAATCCCAAGTTTGTAGAGGATGTTTTAAGAGATGTTGTAGTAAAATTACGTAAACATCCTGTAGTTAAAGAATTTGAAGTTGAATGCGAGGCTTTTGAAAGTATTCACAATCATTCTGCTTGGGCATATCAAAAAGAGGAAGTTATTTCTTAGCCAGTTTATCTGCTAGTTTTGTTTCAAGTCTGCCATTAAGTGATTTGCTTACTTTTTGCAGCTTTTTGGCTATAATTTCCATATTATCAGTCCATATAAAATTATCTTTTACATATTTATCAGCTTTATTAAAATCTTCGTCTATCTGAATTCTAATTATTTCAGACAGCATTTCTTGAGCTGCCGGAACTACTTTATCTATATTTACATGGATTTTACCGTCAATTATCTCATATGCACCTCTGTCAGCCAAATACTTATTCTGCATTACGGTTCTTACTCTATGTGCCTGGCTGAGGTTTGGTTTTGATTTCAAAAAGTTGTCGGTTATAACGGTTACTAATATTTGTTTCCTTTGTTCGTCTGTATACATGCCAAGTTCTGTTAATAAATCTACAAAAGCCAAAGAAGCCATATCAGCTTTATTTTCTTCAATAATATTTCTATATTTGCCGAGTTTTTCGCAGGCTTTTTTAGGCCCTAAAGAATGTGCATTTTCGTGACCTATAGTAAACCAGTGATCAGCTTCATCTAAATAATATTGATGTTGTTCTTTATCTAGTATCGTATCTAATCGTTTTTGTAACTTTTTCCTATCACTGATAAATCTTATCTGTCTATGATAAACATTGCGTCTGCCACCTCCTATTTGTAGAGAAGGTTTGTCATCGTTCGGTAAGTTTTCAGCCAATGTTATTCCACCACGATAGGCTCCGACATCTCCAGCGGCTTGTACCATATCAACATCTACCATAGTTTGTTTTGTATCTTTTTCTGTAGAAATATTTTGTTCATATTCATTATTGAATGGCATATTTTTAGCAAGTTCAGGAAGATATTTTTTTATAGACATTAAAGCTTCTGTGCCCTGTTTGTTTACAATCCCTACACGACCACCCAGGAAATCTTTTGGAATTGGTGTAATCCCGTGTTGTTCTAATAATTTTTGCAGCTCAGGATTTTCCATTATTGTTCCAGTCATTTCATCTTCATAGTTTTCTCTTGTAATTGTAAATTCCAGCGGGGTATCCTGTAAACTTGCCCATTTTTTGTCTGCAAAAGCATCAAAAGTCGGATCGGCTGTCCGGAGAGCTTTTGCTTGTAATATTAAATATTCATTAAAATCTTCATTAGTTGAGGTTTCGGCAGCCAATTCCAGTTCTTCCGCTATTTTAGCAAATTCTTCTCTGAATTTGTCAACATAGTCTATACCTACAAGGTGGTTTCCGCTTCTTTCAACAAAGGAACGCTGATTTAAGATTTTTTTTACTTCATCAATTTTATTTTGTTCGACCATTTCCTTTAAAATCTTATGAAATTCTTCTTTTGATAAATCCTTAGGATAAACTCCTTTTCCCGGAAGTTCTTTTATACCTTTTGCTAGATTTATTTTAGTTGACATTGTATCAACTGCGTTCATTCCTTTTTGTGCATCAAATAAAATTTTTGTTAATTTCGCTATTTTATTGCCTTTTTTTACTTCTACTTTTAAAAATTCTTGAAATGCTAAATTGTCATGGCAATCCAGCTGCATGTTAATTTTTTCTATGATATTTGCAGCTTTTACAAGGTGTATAAGTGCTTTTTTATCACCATCTTTTAATGTTAAGTATTCCGGAGATTCAGGCGTTAAAAATTTTTTTGTGACTAAATATGTTTTACTTGTTCGTTTTTTTAACTCTTCTTCTGTTAAATTAAATTTGAATTTTTTCATGCCTTTTTTCTCCTTTTGAAAAATTATAACATATTTTTTCATGTTGGGCATTACTTATGATATGTTTCATTCTTCATTATTTTATATGCACGATAAATCTGTTCAATAAGAATCAGTCTTGCAAATTGATGAAGAAATGTCATTTTAGAAAAGCTTAACTTTAAATTAGCTCTTTTGGATACAGTTTTAGCTAAACCGCATGAAGAACCTATTATAAAAATTATCTCTCCATAACCTTCATTTGAAAGTTGTTCTAATTTAATTGCGAACTCTTCGCTGGATAGTTGCTGTCCGTTAATTTCTAAAGTTATTACATATGCTTGGGGCTTTATATATGTAAGAATTTTTTCGCCTTCTTTTTCTAAAACTTTTTCTGTTAAATTTTCATCTTTTATTTCTATTGCTGGTATTTCAATGATTTCTAAGTTAGTATATGATTTAAGCCGCTTTAAAAATTCATCAATACCTTCTTTTAAAAATTTTTCTTTAATTTTTCCTAATGCAACTATTTTTATTTTCATTTTTTTTCAATATAAATAGACTGTGATGGAAAAGCAAAGTCGATTGATTCAGCACGAAATCTTTTAACTATTTCCAGTATAATTTCAGAACGTTTTAATACAAGAGAGTTGTAGCTGCTTGTTTTTACATATGCGAGCAGTCTGATATTTATAGAACTTGAATCAAGTGTTTCAACAAAAACAACAGTTTCATTTGTTATATCTTTATCGTTATCACAAACTTCTTTGATAATATTTATAGCCTGTTGCAGTTTTTCATCACTTGTGTCGTAAGTTACTCCAAAAACTTCATTTATCCGTCGTTTATTTGCATTTGAAATATTTATTATATTGGCACTTGAAATGTTGTTATTTGGGATAGAAACAAGAAAATCATCTAATGTCCGGATTTTTGATGAAAATAAATTGATTTTTTCAACAGTCCCTTCAATTTCTCCAATTCTTATGTAATCACCGGGTTTGTACATTTTATCAGCAATTATTGTTAATGTGCCGAAAAAATCGGCAATAGTCTGTTGAGCCGCAAAACCAACAGCTAAACCTGTTATACCAAAACCTGCTATTAATGAGGTTATTGAATAGCCGTTACTCTGTAAAAATGAGGCTACGATAAAAAATAATACCAAACCTTTTATTATTTTATTTAAAAAGGGTAAAAATTGTAGAAGAGGAGATTGTGAGTCTGTATGTTTAAATTTGTTTTTTAAATGCCTGTCAAGTGCATCCGCAGCTTTGAAGAGTGCAATAACAATTATTAAATTTATTATTAAACTTATTACTACCTTTAAATGTAATGTATCAATACTTTTATTTACTTGTTCAAAATTTGTTAAAATATTTTCCAGCATAAATTTATTATACATTTATATTTAGAAAAAATCAATAAAAATAAATCGGGCTAGAGCCCGATTTATTTATGCTAATTTAGAAAATCTTCCTGCAACAACAACATCAGGTTCTCCCGGTTGTGGTTTTAGGTTCTTTTTATATACTTCAACATGCGGTTGCAGTACGCTATCTAAAACATTTGGAAGAGGTTCTTTATTTATCTCTTTTTCTATCATTTCTTGATATACAGTTGAAAAAGCTCTTGATTGAGTTAGAGCTCCTGCAGTTCCAGGTTTTAGCCCTAAAACAGAAGTTTCAACTGATTCATTAAAAAATGGTCCTGCGTTTGAATATGATTTGTTTAAAGCCTCAATGTATCCCATGCTGTTTTCTCTTGCAATCCCCTTATCAACAGGTGATGTTAATGCAAATGCGTATTTATTGGCAGGGTTGAAGTGTGCTTCTGAACTATGGTGCATTGCATCCGGTACTTTTGCAATTTGTTTTAATGTGTTTTTAACAGATTCATTTTGCATTTGAGAATGCCAGTTGACAGTATCTTCAAACATTGAACCTAAATACTGGTGAACAGATGTTTTAATACCGTTTAATTTTGCAGAGACCCAAAAAGCTGCTTGAGCAAATGGATCATTTAGTTTTATATCATTTGTTTGGGCAATTTTTGACATGCTTTGAGCACCTTTTAGCATTTTAATCATGTCTTCTTTTTTCATCCCTGCATAAGCTAATGTAAATAATGCATGGTCATCAAGTGCTGAGAACCTTCCGCCTACATCATCATGAATATATAGTTTCCCTAACCAGTTTTCAGAATCGGATGTTCTTCTTAATTCACTACCGGCAGGGCTTTTGTCTGTAACTGCTATAAAGTGTTTTGCGGTTTCTTTTTCTGCACGTTCCTTTGAAAAACCTTTATTAATATAAGCCTCTTCAAGCATTTGTTTTACTTTTAAAAATCCATCTTTTGTCTCAAATGTTGAACCGGATTTTGAGGCAATTAAGAAATTAGAATTAGTAAAATTTCCGTCAATTCTATTGTAATATCTGTTAAAACTAACGGAATCTACGTCTGAGAAAAATAAAATTTTATTTTTCTTTATATTAAGACCATTTATCCCTAACATGTGTTCAACAGTATGCTTTGAACCTCCAATACCAAAAACGCTCAAAAATTTTGCGTTCGATTGATTTTTTAATTGAGCGACCATATCATAAATTTCGTCTACTCTTTTTAATTGTTGTTCGGGTAAATCTACCCAATTTAAAAATTGACCGGGCTTATTTGCTCTTTTTGAAAATTCATCAAGAACTTGAGGCATGACTTTTTCTGCCTTAGATAAATCTGTGCGGAAATAACTCGTTGCTATTCCTAATCCTGTATTAATTGCTTTAATACTTACCATTTTTTCCTCCTATAAGTATCCTACACACATATAAAATCCCAAAAGAAATTTTTTTGCTAATTATTTTACAGTAATAATATAAAAACTCCAACATGAGTTGGAGTTTTTATGGAGCGGAAGACGAGACTCGAACTCGCAACAACCTGCTTGGAAGGCAGGGACTCTACCATTGAGTTACTTCCGCAACGTTTTTATATTATGATAAAAAAAAATATTTTGCAATAGTTTTAATTAATTCTAAAGAATTAGTTATTAAAATCTATTTTTTGGCTTAAAAATTTATTCTTTGGTATGGTGTAAAAGCTGTTAATATACGTTATCATGAATACGTAAGCTCTATATATCCAAACACTTTTTTCGGGGTTGCGACAAGATTTTATTCTTTAGCGGTTTGGTCTAAAATATGAGAGCTTACTTCTTTATTTATAGGGGTTATTGCATGGCGTTTTGTTTTAGTTTATAATCCTTTTTAAAAGGAGAGTGTTATGACTAATGAGATTAAAGCAAGCCATATATTGGTTCAGACAGAAGAAGATGCAAATAAGATATATGACGAAATTAAGTCAGGTCTTTCTTTTGCTCAAGCAGCAAAAGAATATTCTTTGTGTCCGTCCGGTTATAATGGTGGTGATTTAGGATATTTTGGCCGTGGTATGATGGTTAAACCTTTTGAGGATGCTGCTTTCGATTTGGAGGTTGGTGAAATATCAAAACCTGTTCAAACACAATTCGGTTGGCATTTAATTCTATTAACAGATAAAAAATAATGAGTGAAATTTTAAATATATTACGACAATTTATGGTCGAAGAAAAAATCGACTATTTACTTGTTAATTCTACTAATCAGTTTTTAGTAGAATATAATACTTTGGCGGAAAACTCTAGATATCATTTAACCGGTTTTACAGGCTCTACGGGCGATGCTTTAGTATCTATGACGGATGTGTTTTTGTTTGTTGACGGAAGATATCATATTCAAGCTGATCAGGAAGTAGATAAAAATATTATAACTGTTGTGAAATTACAAACAGGCCAAAATTTTTTTGATGAAATGTTTAAAAAAATTCCAAAAGATGCTACATTAGGGCTGTTTTCCAAAAAAAATTCCCGGGCTGCTGTTGATTTAATTCAAAAGCATGTAAAAACAAAACTTTTAAATTCGGATCCAATGGATGTTTATACGTCATTATCGTCTTTTCGCCCGATATGTCTTGATGTAAGTTTAACGGGGCTGTCAAGTTCTCAAAAAATTCAAAATCTCCATATAAAAGAAGATGAAGCCTATGTAATTACAAATTTGGAAGAGGTTTCATATTTGTTCAATTTACGGGATTATTCTTTGCCGTTTTCTTCGAAAATTAAGGCAAAGGCGATAGTTATGTATGATGGAGCTATGTTGTTTGAGCAGGACAAGCTGGATGATTTTGAAAATTGTATTAAGACTTTGGACAAAAAGTTTTATGTTGATAAGTCTTCTATTAATGCTTACGATTATGCTTTATTAAAAGATAGAGCCTTCAACCTTGATGTAAGTCCTGTGAAGTTAATGAAATCAATTAAAACTGATGCTGAAATCGCTCATTACAAAGATGCTTTTGCAAAAACCGATAAGGCCGTCAAAAGCGTTAGAGAGTATATTGAAAATGTTGAAAATATTTCCGAATTTGATATAGCAAGGAAATTGGAAGAAGAATTTTTATTAAACGGAGCAAAATGTCTGAGTTTTAACTCAATAATTGCTAAAGATAAAAATTCTGCACTAGCACATTATTCTAAATCCTCGCCGGAAGAAGTTATTAAAGATGGCAGTTTAGTATTAATTGATTGCGGAGCCTATTTTGAAGGCGGTTTGGCTACTGATATAACTAGAGTTTTTGTAAAAGGTCAGCCGAATGATTTACAAAAAAAAGTTTATACAACTGTTTTAAGAGCATTTTTGCATGCTTATAATACTGAAATTAAACCTGAAACAACCGGGTTTGATATTGACTCGGCAGCCAGGATATTTTTTGAGGAAAATAAGATTGACGGTTTTGTATTTAATCATGGCCTCGGACATGGTATTGGTATTAATGTTCATGAAGCTCCTCCGAATTTAGGAAAAAATGAAATAGCTAAGACAGCTTTGAAAAATAATATGTGTTTTACAATTGAGCCTGGTTTATATAATGAAAAATATTTTGGAGTAAGGTTGGAAAATTCCTGTTTTTTAAATGATGGAAAAATTTGTTCATTTGTCCATATGCCTTATGAACAGAAATTAATTGATTTTTCTTTAATGACCAATATAGAAAAAGAGTGGCTTGAAGAATTCGGGGTTATATAAATATGAAAATTACAAGTACTAATAATGACTTAGTTAAAGAAACAGCTAAACTTCAGCAGAAAAAATATCGTATTGAAAAGTTTTTGTTAGAAGGTTTTAAGTCTGTAAAAGAAGCTTTTGATGCCGGTTTAAATATTGATTATGTATTTGTTTTGGAAGAAAAAGCCGAGAATTATAATTTTATTAAAGATAAGTTAATACTGACAAATGAGCCTGTTTTAAAAAAAATATCAACAACGGATTCAGCTCCTGAAGTTGTTGCTGTCGCTTATAAAAAGATATATGACCTATCTATATTAAAAAATGCACAAAAAGTCGTTTTATTGGAAAATATAAAAGACGCAGGCAACCTGGGTACAATTTTAAGGACGTCAGCCGCCTTTGGTGTTGATGCGGTTGTATTATACGGTGAAAGTGTTGACTTGTATAACCCAAAATGTGTTCGTTCTTCTGTCGGAAATTTGTGGAAAATTCCAGTTTTTCAAATAGATAATTTTGATGAAATAAAAAATTCGTTTGAAAAATTTCATACTATTGCAACACTGCCGCTTGCAAAAAGTAAGTTAATAAATTATAAGGTTAAATACCCTTGTCTTGTTATGTTTGGCTCTGAAGCAGAAGGCTTAAGTAAAAAACTTATTGATTTTGCTCAAGATTCTGTCAAAATTGAAATGGTTAATGACGTTGAATCTCTGAACTTAAGCGTTTCTTGTGCTGTAGCTCTTTATAAATTATTTATTGACCAATGATGAATTTTTATTTATAATAAAATAAAAGGAGAGTGAAAAATGGTTGGAAAAACAGATATAGTAAGCGTTTTAACGGCAAGCGACGTCGGGGGGGGGCGACCCTTCAGGGCTTAATAGAGAGGGGTTTCAGAGGTGTGCAGAGATTAAATACTGCAATAAATTTGAGCTTAAGTGGAGTTGACTGTAAATACAAGATAAACTATAATTCTAGTATGAAGAATTATAATAAGAGAAAAAGAGCATTTACATTAGCGGAAGTACTAATAACGTTAGGAATAATAGGGGTAGTAGCGGCATTAACTATTCCAACACTGATAAATAATTATAATAAGCGTCAGACAGTAACAAAGTTGAAACAGACGTATTCAATCTTGTCGCAGGCATTGACAATGGCACAGGTAAAAGAAGGTGATCCGTCAACGTGGGAAGTAGCAGGAATATATGGAACACCGACAGATGATCCTAATTTTAATTTTACTGAAACAATAAAAAAGTTTGCAACAAAATATTTAATGCCATATATAAAAGTATCAAAAGATTATGGGTATAATGCTTTTCGCTATATTGGGTATGATGGCTATTACTATCCTGCAAATGGTAATTTAGAGGGAGGTTACGGTTCTTTTGGTTATATAATTTTACTATCAAATAATGTATTAATAAAAAACGGAATAGGAGATGTTTGTGTAGACAGGGATGATGATGGAAATTGTATAGGTAGAGCGTATAGAAATATTACATTTTTAGTTGATATAAATGGTTTTAATAAACCAAATACGACTGGCAAAGATGTATTTATAATGCATTTTGATTTAAATAGTAAGCAAATAGGGTTTAATCATGGCAGTTCAAATAGAACAAGAGATGATTATAAATCATTGTGTGCTACAGACGATGGAGCACAATTTTGCGGATATTTGATATATCTTGACGGATGGGATATAAAAGACGATTATCCATGGTTTTAAAAAAGCCGCTTAGGCGGCTTAAAAATTATATATCGGAATTTCAAATTTTTCATTATTAGCGTCTTTTGCAACAAAAGCTAGATAATAATCGTTTGCTTTTTCTTTAGTATTAGTATAAAAATCATCGGATATGTATTTTTTATGTATTTCTATTCTTTCACCCGAATAATTTCCAAGTATTGTTGCAAATTTTTCAATATTATCTTTATTTAGACCTCCGCCATAAGCTTTTGTTTTAGCATCGGTGCCTGATGGCCTTATCTCTATATATTTATCTGTAAATTCCATATATGTACCGTCACCGACAAATTTGATAGAAATAAGATTTGTAAAATCTAAGTTTTTAAATGTTTTTCCTAAAATGTCTTTTACATTATCCAGTGTTAACAAGTTTTCTTTTATACCCATAGCCAAAGAAAGATAATATAAGTCATTTTTTGTTCTTAATTCTTCACCTGCAATTTTGGCAAGCTTAAGTTTTTCAATATCGGGTTCGGATTCGTTATAATACGCAATATCAACTCTTGTATCATAGCGGCCCTTTATATTGTTTTTTTCAAAAACATTCATCAAGTATTCAGAAAGAGGAATGTCTTTTAATTCAGCTATCAAAGAAGAAGCTACAATAATTGCCTCGGTCGCACTTTTTTCTCTCATTGCAATAGCAAATCGTCCATGCATTGATTTGATTAGCTCTTCAGTACCCATTATCATTCCGCCGGACTCTTCTCCGCCAAATAGCAATCTAGGACTTACTCCTAAATCTATTGAATGTCCAAAAACATCATCTATAATTACATTTTTATTTGGATTCTGTTTAATCTGTAATTCAACTTTTTTCATTATATTGGCTATTTCTTTAAAACCAACAGGAACATTAATTACTTTTACATTGTTATTTTTTGCCCATTCATCCCAGGATAATGCAGAGGCTGTTGTTTTTATTATGAACCGTGGATGATTGTTCCATAAATCCTGTGTTTTTAATTGCTTTGCCCAAAAATCCATTAACATTAAAAATGCTTGATTTGCTGTAAAAACTGTTAATATGGTTTTGTCCGTTAGCTTAATATAATCTATTCCTGCTTCCTTAAGTTTCTCAATTCTTGATATGTCCTCTGTTTGAGTTATAGTAAGCCGATCATGATCGGGATCCGTAATTAAAACAGCTGTACCTACAGGCATGTTTTTTAGTTTTTCCTCATAGTGCATTGTGTTTATTACAGGGAAAAATTTTGTCCCGTCAGGTTTGTGTG
Organism: Candidatus Gastranaerophilales bacterium; assembly: GCA_944323365.1. Taxonomy (GTDB): domain Bacteria; phylum Cyanobacteriota; class Vampirovibrionia; order Gastranaerophilales; family Gastranaerophilaceae; genus SIG32. Next base: position 6,977 of record CALUSG010000024.1, on the reverse strand, counting down.
CAATTACTGTTGCATCAACTGAATAATCATAAAAAGCTTTTTCACCTTTTGGTGTTTCATCATATTTCCCTATCGAATGGAAAAATGGATCTTCTTGTGTATTAAACCAAATAAATTTATCTGATATCTCAAGCTTTTTTAAAACCCTGTTTAAAGTCCTGTAAGCAGAGCCTCCTACATTTTCAATTATTATTTTATTATTAAAATCCTTTATAAGATTTGTATTTTTGGCAACACCCGATTTAAGATATTCTACATATAAATCAACCCCGTCATCAAGTTTAGTCATTATTTTTTCATCAATTAAAGGATTGTTTTCTGCTGCAATTTTAATTTCATAGTGGCCATTTTTACGAGTTTGTTCAAAAATTTCTTTTATTTTGTTTACAAACTCCATAGACTCTTCGGGTAGATACTGGCTGCCTTGACAATTTAAGTCTTTGGTAGCGTTTTTAACAGAAATTCCGTGACTGGATGTAATATATTCTCCCCCGAGCAAATCTAATTTGAATGCTAAAAATGAGGCAAGCCATATAGGAATTGTTTGTTCGTCTTTTGAAATAAGAGTTTTTATTCCCTGTGCAGCTTGAACTCTAGCTATTGCCTCCAAAAATAGTTTTGAATTATAACGAACTTCCCGCCCTGCTATTTTTAAAATTTCTTTATCAGGATACTTTTCTTTTGCTACAAGTGCTTTTGCTAATGTTGCAAGTACTATGCCTACTAAGTTGATTGGAAAACGGGTATCTTGCGGATATAAAATATTTTGCGGCCCTCTGATTCCGGCGGTTGAAACTTTTGCTTCTTTTTCATAATTTTTAAACCATTCCTCCAGGTTCAGACCTTCAGGATTTGAGTTCTCATCATATGGCAGAAGATGCTCACGTTTTAATTTAAATGAGAACTCCCCTTTGTTATTAAAGTCCATTAGTTTTAAATTCTTTATATGATCGGGTGTCTTTTCATAAACACTTTTAAATAACTCGTTTTCCAATTCATTTACCATATTGCCTCCTTTATTTTTTTAAATTATATAAAAAAGATAACGTATTGTCTATTTGCTAAAAATACTATTTAGTGTATAATTTTAAGAGGAGAGTTATTAATTTTGAAAAATGCAACATTAAAAAGACGTAGTTATAGTAAACGAGAAGCCTCTGAATATAATATTTTCAGAAAAATATTTTTGTATTTGGTTACAAAAGTTGGCTATATGATTAGGTTTAAGCTTGTTTATAATTTAAAAGTCTATGGTAAAGAAAATATTCCTAAAGATAATAATTATATTGTTACAGCAAATCATTTATCAACGCTTGATCCGCCGCTGGTTGCTGCTGTTATGCCAAGACCAGTATGTTTTATGGCAAAACAAGAGCTGTTTGATATAAAATTTTTACGCTGGTGGCTTGATTGGCTCGGTGCTTTTGCTGTAAATAGAGAACATCTAGGAGCCTCAACTATTAAAACTGCTAAATCTATTAAACAAACCGATTGGGTTTTAGGATTATTTCCGCAGGGAACTAGATGTGAACCGGGTGAAATAAAAGATATAACAAAAGGTTTTGCAAGTCTTGCAAAAGTTACTAAATGCGGTATTTTGCCTGTTGGAATTACAGGTACAAATGAGGTTAAACGTCTGCCGTTCTCAGGACATATTGTCGTACGAATCGGTAAAGTTATACCTTATAATGATGATTTGGATTTTATGGTAGAAGAATGGATTAAATCTATTCAAGAATTGACGGGTTTTAAGTATGTTTAAGGGTTTAGTGTATGAAAAAGAATGAAAGAAACTACAACAGAAGATATGCAAAAGAATATGGATGGCTGCGTACATTATTTTATTTAACCTTTTTGGTTGTAGTTGTCGATAATTTTTTGCGAATTTTCTATGATTATAAAGTATACGGGCGTGAAAATGTTCCAAAAGATAATGGAAAATATATTTATGCAGCAAACCATGTATCAATTTTTGATCCTCCTATAATTCCTTTTGCAACAAGAAAAACAATTGCATTTATGGCAAAAGAAGAATTATTTGAACCCGGTGAAAAGCTTCAATGGCTTGTGAAACGCCTGGGAGCTTTCGCTGTGAACAGAACAAAACCGGAAATAGCAACATTTAAAACCGTACGTGATATTTTTACTACCAAATGGTCCCTGGGTGTATTTCCTCAAGGCGGTACAAGACCTTATGGAAAACTTGAAGGAATTAAAAAAGGGTTTGCTGTTATTGCTAAAAATGCAAAAGCGGATATAGTTCCTGTTGCTATTGCAGAATTTAACGGATATCCGAAATTAAAGCCGTTTACCAGACGTAAGTTTAGAATTTATATAGGAAAGCCTATATCTTATAAGCTATCAGAAGATGAAATTATTTATGAATGGTGTAAATACATATCTGAGCATGCTGGATATGAAAATTGTGCACCTGTCCCAAATAATAATGATAAAGTTTTAGCACAATAAAAAAGCCTTCTTTTTCAAGAAGGCTTTTTATTTAAAGAAAGGAATTTTATCGGTTTTTACACCTGGTTTAGTTTTTCAAGAGCGGCTGCTGCTGCTTCTTGTACGCCCTTGTCTTGGTCATTCTTAGCAATTGAGAACAATGTAGTTAAGTCTTTTTTGTATTCAGGAGTTTGTAAGTAACTCAATGCTTCGATTGCTGAAGTTCTAACCATCGGGTTAGGGTTATCTTTTAATTGATCAACAATTGTTATTGCTCCCGGTAATTCAGGAAGTGGAACTTTATTTCCTGTTAATTTAGTTACTTCTTCTCCGTAGAGTTTTTCAAGAATTGCAGCTGTGAACATTGCATAGCTTTTATTTCTTTCTGCTTGTTCCATAGGGGTTATTGTAGTCGCAATAGCTTTTTCTTGATCTGAGAGTTTTTGATCTGACATCATTTTTTGTCTTAAATTAATTTGTTCTTGTGTAGGTCCTGCTAATTTGCTTGAATCAGCTTTTATAATATTATTTAATGAATCAATAATTTTTGAATCTAATAACTCAGTTGCTTTTTGCGGTTCATCTTTTACCATATTAGCTATTTCTTCCATTGCATTAGCTTGGACTTCGAAATCAGGGTTAGATAATTTAGCAATAAATCCATTTAAGTCAACTTGTGGCTGCATATCAACAGGTTGTTCAACTTCAACTTTAGGTTGTTCTTTTGGAACTTCAGTTACAACCGGTGCAGGTTGAGGTGATTGATAAATATTTACTTGTTGAGGCCCTTGTTGTACTGCTGCATTAGCTGCTGCACTGGCTTCTGTAACAGGTGTTACAACTGAAGGTGCCGGAGCAACTGGTTGAGCTGGTGCTGTTTGTTGACATGGAGGGCATGGAGGACAGTATAATGGTTGCTGTCCTATCGGATTTGAAACCGCACTAGCACTTGCATTAGCTGAAGCATTTGCTACTGAATTAGGCTGCTGCATTACCACCGGTTGGTAATATGGTTGAGCTGTTTGAACTGGAACATAATATGGCTGAGCATTTACTGCTTGCGGATAGTCATATAATTGAGTTTGCGGATAAGTATAGTATGGATTTGTTACCGGTGCATACTGAGGATTATATTGTGGTTGTTGTACCGGACAGGTCGCTCCTCCTACTTGTGGGTTGTGAATATCAATTTTTACAGCGTTATAGTTTGGCTGTTGTAATTGATAATTGGGTAAATTTGGAACTTGTAACATGTGATCTTCCTTTCAATAAATAATATTTTATATTTCTATTCTACCGTTTAAATGCTCCTCAAGAAATTTAATTGCCTTTTTTTCTATGATTTTTAATAAAACTTAACAAAAAAGGTTTAAAACTATCTTTTTATAGGCTTTTTAAAATATCGTTATTGTAAATAATCATTTAACTTATTACAATTACCATTTTGTTTATGATATAATATTAAATAAAAGAGTGGGGATTGGATGATATTAGACAAAAATAGTAAAAAATCTATACGTTCTGCGTTCGGCAAAGCATTAGTTGAAGTTGGTGAATTAAATCCAAAAGTTGTGGTTATGGACGCAGATTTATCATGTTCTACTCAAACTCAAATGTTTGCTGAAAAATTTCCAAATCGTTTTTTTGACTTTGGTATTGCAGAACAAGATATGATAGCAACAGCTGCCGGCATGGCTTCACAGGGAAAAATTCCTTTTGTGTCCAGTTTTGCAATGTTTGTGACCGGTAGAACTTATGATCAAATTAGAAACTCAGTTTGTTATCCGAATTTTAATGTTAAAATCGTAGGTACACACGGAGGAATTACTGTTGGCGAGGACGGTGCCAGTCATCAGGCTCTTGAAGATTTAGCACTGATGCGTAACATCCCGAATATGACAGTTGTAGTCCCTGCTGATTCCAAGGAGTGCGATGAAGTTATAAAATATGCGGCGATGCATGACGGCCCTATGTATATAAGAATTTCTAGAAGTAATGTCGTTGATGTATTTAACGACGATTATCATTTTAATATTCATAAAGCAATTGTTGTAGAAGAAGGAAAAGATGTTTCTATATTTACAAATGGGGAAACTTTAGCAGAAGTTCTTGAAGCTGCAGAGTTGTTAAAACAGGACAATATTTTTGCAGAAGTTATTCATGTTCCGGTTATTAAGCCTATTTGTGAAGATGTAATAGTTGAAAGTGTTAAGAAAACGAATTATGCTGTTACTGTTGAAAATCATTCAATTATTGGCGGGTTAGGATCTGCCATATGTGAAGTACTTTGCTCTAAATATCCTGCTAAAGTTTACAGAGTAGGTATAAATGACGAGTTTGGGCAAAGCGGAGAAGCTCAAGAATTGCTTGATTATTACGGATTAACAGCTAAAACTATTGCTAAAAGAATTAAATCAAAATTAAAGGATTAAGAATAATGATACAATTTCGTAGTGTTACAAAAAAATATGACAATGACCATTATGCATTGAAAAATGTTAATTTGGATATTTTGTCCGGCGAATTTGTTTTTATTGTCGGAGCATCAGGAGCCGGTAAATCTACATTAATGAAATTATTATATAGTGAAGAAAAACCTTCTAGCGGTACAGTTACAATTGGCGGTATAAATGTCGCCAATCTGTCAAACGATAGAATACCTAATTTGAGAAGGTGTATGGGAATAGTATTTCAAGATTATAAACTTTTGCAAAATCATACGGTATATGATAATGTTGCATATGTAATCCGAACATTAGGTATCAGCTCTAGAGAAATAAACGCTCGAGTTTCAGGTGCTCTAAAAATTGTTGGATTATACGATAAAAAGCATGCCAAACCTTCTGAGCTTTCAGGCGGTGAGCAGCAGAGAGTAGGAATAGCCAGAGCTATTGTCAATGGCCCGCCGTTATTAATTGCGGATGAACCTACCGGAAATTTAGACCCCAAAAATTCGATGGAAATTATGCAAATTTTGGATCAAATTAATCAAAGGGGTATTACTGTAATAGTTTCTACTCATGATAATGCGATGGTAGATTATTTTAGAAAACGTGTAATAACGCTTGACAATGGTGAAGTTGTAAGAGATATTCAGGCAGGTACTTATGAATAGTCAAAAGTTGAAAATAAAGAAAAAAGTCAAAAAACATATACCAAAAGATTGGTTATGCGAATTAAGAATTTTATATAGAATTTCTATGGAAACGTTTAATGATATTAAACGTACCGGTATAGTTAATTTGGTAATAATTACAACCATGGCAGCTATATTAATGATATTCGCATCTTTTTTCAGAACAGCACTTTCAGTATCGACTTTTGCACATGAACTGGGTAATGTGTTAGAAATTTCTGTTTATTTAAAATCCGGTACCGATACAAATGCAGCTAAAAAACGTATTAAAGAATTTGATCATGTAGAAGGAGTTCGTGTTATATCTAAAGAAGTATCATGGATTAATTTAAAGCGTGAAATGGGATTACCTGACATTGATAATCCATTACCTGATACTTTGCATGTTAAAGTCGATAAGCCTGAAAACATAGATAATGTGTTTAATAATGTAAAAAGTCTATCTATTGTTGAAGATATGAGTTATGCACAAGATTTAGTGCAAAAGATAGAAACATTAAATAAAGTTGTTAATTCTATTACAGTAATTGTAATAATTATTATGGCAATTTTGACAATTACAATTATAAATAATACTATACAGCTTGTTATACAGTCACGTAAAGACGAAATAGAAATAATGCGACTTATGGGTGTAAGTAACTGGTATATTCGATTTCCATTAATTATACAGGGTGCATTTTACGGATTTATGGGTGCAATAATTGCTTTATTCCCATTGAATGTTGTTCAAAACGGTTTAAATAATATGCATCAATTTTTCATGGTTCCGTCGCCGTTATATGCACAAAACATCGTTGTAATAACTATGTTTGCTATGGGAATATTATTTGGTGCGGGCGGAAGTTTTTTGAGTATAAAACGACATTTACAGGTTTAAACAATGATTGAAGATAACATTTTATTAATTACAGATGATGATGAGGTTGCTGAAAGTATTTTATCTAAATTAGTTTTATTAAGAGAAAGCGACAGTATCGCTGTTTGTAATTATGAAATGTCTAGAAATATATTAAAAAATTCCGGAGTTTCGATTGTTATAATTCATGAACATAAAGATAAAAAAATTACTTTTGATCTAATAAAAAATATCAAATCTCCGGATTATGATTTAATACTTTTAGTGAACAATCCGGATAAAGATTTTATTCTTTCAGCATATGATGAAGGAGTAAAAGACTATTTTGCGGTTGAGTCTGAACCTTATGAAATGTTAATTCGTACAATTAATTGTTTTAAAGCACATGCGGTTAAGGCTAAATTATATAGAGATAATATGCTTTTAAGACAATTAGATGTTATTGATGAAGAAACAGGGTTTTATAAGTATAAATTTAGCAAAGAGCTTTTAACAGAGTTTCTTAAAGACAAAAAGATTCAAAATGGAATGTTT
>CALUSG010000023.1 GCA_944323365.1 Candidatus Gastranaerophilales bacterium | reverse complement strand
AACGGACAAAGAATTGTAATAGTTCCAAAAAAAGGTGAAACAGTTGTTAAAACATTTGTAGGTACGGGTTCAATGAATGAACCGGATAATCTCAGAGGTATAAGTCATTATATTGAACATAATCTTTTCAATGGATCTAACGGCTTAGCTCCCGGTGAATTTTTTGAAACAGTTAATAAAATGGGTGGAGAAACAAATGCATCAACAAGTTTTGCCACAACTGATTATTATGTGCTTTCTAATTTGTTAAATGCCGGTGATTTAGAAAATAAAATTAAAATTCATGCATCAATGCTTGAGTCTCCTCGATTTGCAATTGATATGTTGGAAAAGGAAAAAGGCATTGTAAACTCCGAAATTAATATGATATTGGGAAATCCAATTAATATTATTACAAATGAAACCCTGCGAAAATTATATAATATTAAAAGCACGTCGTCAGATCTAATCGGTGGTAATACTCAAAATATAACTAATTTAACACGTCAAGATGTGATTGATTATTACAATAATAACTATTATCCGGCCAATATGGTAACAGTTGTTACGGGCGAGGTTAACCCCGATGAAACAATAAAACTTTTATCTAAATATTTTTCAGGACAAAATAAAATTTCTCATGCTAGAAAATTTGAAGACTTAAAGCCGATTGAAAAAACAGTTCGTCAAGATATAATTTCTGATAAAACTACAGCAACAGAGATTCTGCTCGGGTTTAATGGCCCTAAAAATAATGATGTAAAGGAGCTTGTTTGTTCAGACGCAATAATTGAGTTACTCACAACATATAAAACCGGAAGACTCAATAAAATTTTAAAACCATATAATACTAATGCCTGTATGATGTCTGAAAAAATAAGTTCAAGATCGAATGATCCGAAGGCTATTCTAATAGGTGTATCTACTACTGAAGCAAATTCAGAAAAAGTTTTAAAAAAATTATTTGAAGGAATTAACTCTATTATAACCACCCCTCCAAGCGATGAAGAAATGCAAATAATAAAAAAATCTTTGTTAAATAGTTATACAAATATTTTTGAATGCTCTGCATCATTAAATAGTGTAATCGGTGATTGCATGTTATTTGATAACCTTGAGGTATTAATAAATTATAAAGATATTATTAATTCAATTACAAAAGAAGATATTGTAAATGCTGCTAAAAAATATTTGGACTTAAACAAGACGGCTGTAACTGTTTTGCACCCGCAAACTGCAACTGAAAGTTCAATAAATCAGAATTATAAAAATTCACTTTCTTTTACCGGAAAGCAAGCAGTTAATCCTGAAAATGTTGAACGTTATATTTTTAATAATAATTATGAGTTAGTTACTAATGATTCAAAAACTGATAGATCTGTATTTGAAATAATATACAATACAGAATCGCAATTTGATGTGAGTCCTGCAGTCGTACATATTTTACGAGGTATCCTGCAAGAAGGATCGCTTAAAAGAGATGATTATGAATTGTCAAAGGAACTCAATAAAAATGGTATTATTTTAGATTTTAACATTTCGGAAGATGCAATTTATATAGTGTCCATATCTTCTGTTGATGATATGGAAAAAGCATTTGAATGTGCAAAAGAAGTTTTAGCATCTCCAAGGTTTACTCAAGAAACTTTTGATTTTGTAAAACAAAATATTAAAGAAAATCTTTCAAAATTAGACAAAAGTGTTGAAGATAAATTATACAAAGAATTTTACGGAACTCATTATTTAGGAGCTACAAAAGAAGATATATTGAAAGATATTGATAATGTTACCTTAGATGAAGTTAAAAGATTTTACCAGGATATATTAAATAAGGCACAAGGGCATGTGGTTGTTTCAGCTCCCTTCAGTAAAAAAAGTGGACTTAAAGAGAAAGTTTTTGAACAAATAAATACTCTCCCAAAAGTGCAAACTGCAATGCCGTTTTTGAAAAATATTTATAAACCTGTAACTGAAACTAAAGTATTAACCGATACATACGATAAAAGTCAGGCAGAAATAGCTGAAGCCTTTAAATTTAAAATAAACGATAATTTAAAAGATAGTGTTACGGTTCGTTTGTTAAATATAATTCTAGGGGGCAATGCTTCGTCAAGACTGTTCAATGATTTACGTGAAAAACAGCAGCTTGCATATAGGGTTAATTCCTCAATAAATTTTTATGAAGATATAGGTGTTTTTAAACTTTTTATAAGTACTACAACTGATAATAAGCAGACAAAAGAACAAAATTTTGATAATGTAAAAAAATGTATAAATGGTTTTAATCAGCATATTAAAAAATTAATGTCTGAAAAAGTTACTCAAGAAGAGTTAGATAATGCTAAATTGTATTTAAAAAATATAGTGTTGAGTGGTACCGAAACAACAGCCGGTCAAAATGACTCGTTAGCATCAGGAATTTTGAATTTAAATGGAGCTCTTATCGATAATGAAATCTTGAAAACAATAGACACCATTACTGTTGATGATATTTATAATGCGGCAAATTATATTTTCGGCAGCAAGCCGACTTACTCAATACTTGCCACCGAAGATACAATTAATGCCAATAAAGAATTTTTTGATAGTTTAGTATCTGCCGCTTAAGTCATTATATGATGTAAATAAGTATAAAATTGCACTTATACCTATAATTCCATATATAATTCTTGTTACAAGTGTCATATCACCAAATAACATTGCAACTAAATCAAAGTTTAAAATACCCACTAAACCCCAGTTTAAAGCACCTAATATAACTAAAATATAGGCAATAATTTTTATAATACGCATAATAAGCCTCCTTTGTTCTTATTATGTCAAAATTATTAAAAATTAACATTGATTAGAAGAATAATTTGTTTGAAATTATATTATCCAGAAGTACTATTTTTATATAAGCAAAAAAGACCTCATTTCTGAGGTCTTTTTTATAAATGGTTTAAAAATTATAATTTGCTGGCAACCATCAAAGTAGTTTCAGCTAATCTTGTAGAATAACCCATTTCGTTATCATACCAAGAAATAATCTTAACTTGATTACCGCCCATTACACGAGTTAATAAAGCGTCAACAGTTGAAGATTGAGAAGTACCGATATAATCAGATGATACTAATGGTTCTTCAGTATAGCAAAGAACGTGACCGTCAGCACCTTCTTTTAATGCTGCATTAACTTCTTCAACAGTAACGTCTTTTGCTAGTTCAAATACAACGTCAACTAAAGAAACATCAGGGGTTGGAACTCTCATAGCAAAACCGTCCAATTTACCTTTTAATTGAGGTAAAACAAGAGCAACAGCTTTTGCAGCACCTGTTTTTGTAGGAACGATGTTAAGAGCACCAGCTCTGGCACGACGAGGATCTTTGTGACCAGCGTCTAAGATTCTTTGGTCGCCTGTGTATGAGTGAACAGTTGTCATCAAACCTTTAACGATACCAAATTTTTCATCAATAACTTTAGCTACAGGAGCTAAACAGTTAGTTGTACAAGATGCCATAGAAATTACGTTATGTTTTGCAGGATCGTACATTTTGTCATTTACGCCTAAAACAATTGTAATATCTTCGTTTGTAGCAGGAGCAGAAATAATAACTTTTTTAGCACCTGCAGTGATGTGAGCTTTAGCTTTTTCTGCATCAGTGAAGAAACCTGTTGATTCAACAACAACTTCAACACCTAAATCTTTCCAAGGTAATTGAGCCGGATCTTTTTCTGCAAAGAATTTGATTTTTTTACCGTTTACAATAATACCTTCATCGTAAGCTTCAACACAACCGTCAAATTTACCCATAACTGAATCGTGTTTGAATAATAAAGCAGCTTCAGCAGGTTTTAAACCGGGGTCGTTGATTGCTACATAATTAATTTTGTCAAAAATACCTTCTCTGATAGCGGCTCTTAATGTGTTACGGCCGATTCTACCAAAACCGTTAATTGCTACATTTACCATAAGTTTTTACTCCTTCTTATTTCTATAACATGTATTTTATAGCACTAACACAAAAACTAATCAATAGTTTTAATCTAACAGATTATTAAAAAATTGTTAATTATAGCAAAAAAATTTATATTTGATTATTATATGAACAGGAGAAATAATGGATATTAAAAGTTATAATTATTTTATAACCCCAAATACAATACAAAAGCCGAAAAAAGAAAAATTTACGGATAAATTTATTACGCATACAAAAAATTCAGCGGATATGAATGATACAGTAATTGTTCCAAGAACGATATTTAAAGGGTATTTAGGCTTTATGGCCGGAACAACGTTAACATCGCTCGGAGCAATATTTAAAAAACAAGTAAAGCTAAGTAAAACTTTGAATGCACTGGGTGTTATTACTTGTTTATATGGAACATGGGCCTTTATAAGACCTTTTATAGTAAAAGATTAATTATTTTACGCAAGCCGTAATGGCATCAATTAAGCGTTTAACCGGGACGATTTCTATCTTATCGTAATTTATTCTATTCGCATAAGGAATAATAGCTTTTTTAAATCCTGATAAAGCTGCTTCGTTAAGTCGTTTTTCAATGTTTTGAACAGGATGAATTTCGCCGGACAAGCCTATTTCACCAATTATAACAGTTTGACTGTCAACAACGACATCTCTTGCACATGTAGCAACAGCAAGTGCTATACCTAAATCTGCACTTGGTTCATCAACCTCTATACCTCCCATAACGTTAACATATACATCTTGTTTTGAGAGATTAAGTCCTACCCGTTTTTCTAATACTGCAAGAATTTGTAACAACCTGCTTGTGTCAACTCCGTTAGTAACCCTGCGTGGTGTAGGGTAAGGAGTAGTACCTACTAGAGCTTGAATTTCAACTAAAAGGGGTCTTGTGCCTTCATTAGTCACAACAATCGCACTGCCGGGAATAGTTTCTTGTGAACGTTCATTTAAAAATAGTTCATTTGGGTTTGTTACACAAATAAGTCCTTTTGCACCCATTTCAAAAATTCCGACTTCGGATGTGTTGCCGAAACGGTTTTTCATAGCTCGTAATATTCTGTATGATTTATATTTATCACCTTCAAAGTATATGACAGTATCGACCATATGTTCAAGCACTTTAGGCCCTGCGATAGCACCGTCTTTTGTGACATGACCGATAACTATAACGGTTATATTTTTGGTTTTGGCAATTTGCATTAGAATGTTACAACATTCACGAATTTGAGAAACACTTCCTGCCGAGCTGGAAATTGTTTGAGAATAAATCGCTTGAATACTATCTATTACGACTATATCCGGATTAAGGTTATCTATTTCTGTTCTGATACTTTCCATGTTAATTTGCGGATAAATATAAAGGTTATCAGAGTTAATATTAAGTCGTTCTGCACGAAGTTTTACTTGCCCAAGGCTTTCTTCGGCTGAAACATATAAAACTTTTTTATTATTTTTACATAATTCACCGCTTGTTTGCAGCAGTATTGTAGATTTACCAATTCCAGGATCTCCTGCGATTAATATAAGTGACCCTTGAACCAGTCCTCCTCCCAATATTCTGTCAAATTCCGTAATATTTGTGCTTATTCGTACTTCTTCGCCTATATGAATATCTGATATCAACTGAGGTTTTGTGTCATTTAAGATACCTTGCGGTGTAATAGTTTGTGGTTTTAATATGTTTTGAACTTCTTCAACAAAACTTCCCCAACTGCCGCATTCGGGACATTTCCCGAGATATCCGGCTGTTTCATACCCGCAGTTTTGACATATCCATTTTGATTTTACTTTTGCCATATCTATAATAATAGCATAAAAATTTTAATAATTTATATATGGACTTGTATAAGGTACTCTAACCGGTTGATACTGCAATGGAGCTAAAGGATAAGTCGTTGTAGGCCTGGTATAATTCGTATTTACATCAACTGTCCCATAAATATTATGATTTACATAAATTGTTTGTGGCTGTGAAAGTAGTCGTATTTCTTGTTCTTTTCGCTGACGGATTAAAAAATCTTCATATTGACCATCACAATTAGCATCGTAATTTGATAAATAATTAATGTTATTAATCATTTGAGCATTATCGTAATGCCTTTTTGCTTCACAATATTTTATTAAATATTCTTCTTGCGTTTCACAACGTGAGTCATAAGCGGGGACACCTATGTGCCCCCATCTATAATATACGTTTTTTCTACCATTACAGTAACATTGTAATTTAATATTTTCATCTTGAAATTCAATACATTTTTTGTGACATGGTTTTTTATAACAATTTACAGCAAAAGATGGTAATGCTATAAACAATAAAACAAGAACACTCAATAATTTTTTCATGATATCATTAATACCTTTTGTTTAGTTATTTTTTCTTATTTAAAGCCGCAGCGTCAGCAACTCTTAATGCAAAATATGGTTTGTCTTTTTCTATTAAAAACATTACAAATGTGTTGTCAAAATAGAAGTTTGCGGGTTTTCGCATTGCCGGTACAGGCATAGACATTTTCATTATTAAGGCTGCTTCACTTTTCAATTTTACACCTTTATTATCCATTTTAAAGTCAATTGTTTGTAAGGCTTTATCAATTGTTAAATCGGTGTCTTTAATAGTTTTCCCTTCTATTTCAGGGTATTCGTTATTACTTTTGAAGCTAATGAATGGAACTTTTAATTTATCTTCTTTTCCAAAAATTCTGCTGTCTGTGTATTCTGATGCTTTTTTAGTTAGGTCTTCGTATATAGCAGAAAAAGCTTTATTTTCGTCCGTTCTATATAGAACTACTCTGTCATTTTGTTTAGTTCTTAGTTCAACTGCGAAATCATTTTCTCCGTTATAGAATAGAACTCTTACATTATCTCTTAGAGAAGATATACTATTTTCATCTATTCCAAAATATTGAACTTTTTCTTTATTAAGCTTACCGAATTTTTCTTTTTTTAATTCATCAAACGCAGATATGAATTCAAAATCTTTTTTTAACATGGCGTAGACTAAATAATTTCGCCCGGTCCAGTCCATACCTTGTAATATCTCACTGGTTTCATTGAATTTTTCCATTAAAGCTGAGTCAATTTGGTTTTTTAAGTTCATGTTAGCAACGCCGTGAGCTGTGTAGTAAGAATTTTCAGAAATCATATTTTTATTAAATTCTTGTTTATTGAATTCTTCGGCAAAATTAGAAGGTCCGTCGGTGAATTCAATAGGAGCTTTTACTACATTATCCATTAAGTCATTCCAAACAAGCTGGAAAGTACCGACCCAAACTTTATTTTGATCAGCAGTTTCAGTTGAAAACATTGGCATTACAACCAGCTCTGTATCTGTATTTTTTTTGAAAAATGCAAATGCCGATGCTGAAAAAACAAACATTGCCATTAGAGTTAAAACTATTTTTTTCATTATTTACCCCTTTCTATACATTTAGAAATCTGAAAAAACTTTCAAAAAACCCTTTTATATCTTTAGAGTGAGGAATATTTGCGGATTTATAATATTTTTCATAATTTTTTATAATATTATCCGGCAAATCTTCGCCCTTATCCATTATATACGAAATAAATTCTAAGTAGTCATCCTGCTCATCACGGTATAATTCATCACTATTGCGTAAATCTTCATCCGCTTCATAATGAACAAGAGCATGATAGCATGCTGTAATACTTTCATCATCGGTAACATCAGGAAATTTTAAGAGAGCTTCACGAACAGGTATGACATGAAGCCTTACTTTTCTTAACAGCTCAGCAACTTTTTTTCTGTTTTCAATGACTGTCATATATTAACTGACCAAAAACTCTCCGCATTCATGTTCAATAAAGTGCAGCATATCTATGTAACTTCCGTTAAAAAATTGACCTGCTAACACTTTAATTGATTCTAGTGTCATTTCACGTTTATCCATTGCGGCTTTATAAAAAAATTTTTTTCCTACTTTATATCTAACTAAAACACTTTTAACGGTAAGTCTGTCCATAACGGTTTTAATAGTGGTATAAGCTCTTTTGACGCCGGTTTGTTCTAGTTGATCTACAACATCCTGAATGGAAATATCTCTGTCTTCATTTTCTTCAGTTAAATTCCATACAGAATTTAAGATATCAATTTCCAATTTTCCACAAACCATAATGCATAATCCTTTTAACTATAAACTGCTAATATTGTAACATAAAATAGAAGTTTTTCAATTCAATGTATAAAAATTTTTACATTAAATATCAAACAGGTCTTCTTCTTTTTTGAAGTTACGTTTTTTGGCACGTTTTTTTTCATATTTTTTTCTTAATTTTTTGGGTAATTTCCGATAAGCATTGTCAACAGAGATTTTAGTAATGGCTTTTCCTGATCGTCTGTCATAGAAAGTAAGCCAGTATTTTCTGTGAATATTATCAACGGAAAAAGAAACAATGCCGGCCTTTTTATCACCTATATTTATTGTTTGGAACATTAGTTTAGTATCACCAAAAACAGATGGTCTAAATACAGAGTTATAGTCATTAACTAGAGCCATATCAAATCCGGATAATGCTTTATCAGATCTGTTGGAAATAGTTAGAGTTAGAGTTATGGTGTTCATTTCACCGAACGGATCTTCTTCAAATTTAACATCGCTTATTAAAATATCAAGCCCCGGATAAAGGAGTTCTTCTTGTTTAAGAGCTTCTTCCTTATATACAGGTAAAGGAACGCTTGTATTTATTTTAACTTTAATTTCGTCACCCGGAGCGATTAGAACCTCATTACCTTTTCTGATTAAAGCCATACCAAGTCCGACAGCCCCACCTAAAGCAGCACCGCCGGCTAGTGTATAGCCTTGTGATAATATGGCGGATTCTAGCCCAAGCCAATTTAATGCTAAAAATCCGCCTACGACTCCGCCGGCAGCGGTATATCCAATATCTTGGGCTATTATTTTGGATGTTTCGACAACAGGGTGTAATTTAGTTGTCATTTTTCCGTCAATAGGTATTTCTCTACCGTCAGGAGTGACTAAATAGTCAAAAGAAAGGTCTATTGAGGCTTGTTTCCCTAAGTGACCCGCTTCTGTAGTTTGAACAATTTTACCATGAGCAACAGTCCCTTTTGGAATTATTACGCCGTCTTTACCGTAGACATCTGATGTAACCTGGGCAAAAAATTCATCACCTTCAATTGAATATGACGAGTCAAGTACTTCAGATACTGTCATATTAATTATGTCTTTTCGTTCTAAATGTTCTATTTCACCTGTAAACAGCTCATTTTGAAGCTGCATGTATTCGTTATTTTCTTCAATATGTCCGTGTAAAGGTTCTGCTGCAAATACAGCTGTATTTATAAAAAATAATATTGATAAAAAGCTTGCAAAAATCTTTTTCATAAAAATATTATATTACATTGTTAATAAAATATCAAAATTATTGACTTAATTTTCCATGATATATTATAATAATTTTTATGAAAAAACGTTGGTATGACTTTGATGTTACAGTAAGTAGAGCAGTAAGCTTGTTAGAAAAAGCTGATGAAGACACACAGCTTCGTTGTGCAGAATATATTATTGATCAATTAAAAGATATTGATTTTGATATTCCGATGTCATTAGAAGATCAATATAATTATATTATGCGGCGTTGGTATGACAAGAATATTAAAGTATCTCATGCAATGGAATATTTAAAAAATTCTCCGTCTGAAATCCGACATCAACTTGCTTTAGATATAATTGAATATTTAAAATGACTGAAGATATAAATAAAAAAATTATTAATCTGTTTTCAAAACATAGTAAATCTATTCCTACAGAGGAAAAAATAAAATACTATGCAGGTTTTAATTATGTAAAAATTAATAAAGATGCTAACGGCAAAAAATTCAATCCTGACCATCTGAAAAAATATGCAGAAAAATGTCATTATATTGTTAGAGTTATGAGGGAATTTGATAATGAAACTTATCTGTATAATTATGATGTTCCAAACAATGATTTATTTAAATTTATCAAATCATTTGAGGAAAATACACTTGATGGTAAAATAATAGAAATAGACAAATACTTTCCGGAAGATTTAGCATGAATTGTTTTTTTGAAAAATATCACGATGCCTTATATAATTGCAACAAACCTTATCAATACGTTGGCGGTGAATTTTTATCGCATAATAAAAATTTTGACGAGGCTAAAGTCAGATTCGCATTTGCTTTTCCTGATAAGTATGAAATAGGAATAAGCAACTTAGGTGTGAGAATTCTTTATGAATTGATTAATAAAGATTATATGTGCGATAGGGTTTATGCTCCGGAACCTGATTTTAAGCCTGAAACATTATACGGACTTGAAAGTAAAAGACCCTTAAAAGAATTTGATGCTGTTGGTTTTTCTATTCAGTATGAAATGTCATATCCAACAATTTTAAAAATGTTAGAGATGGCTCAAATCCCTTATAAAAATGCAGAGCGTTCCGATACAGATCCAATAATAATAGCCGGCGGTCCCTGTGCTTACAATCCTTTACCGCTTGCCGAGTTTATTGATGTTTTTATGATAGGTGACGGGGAAGATAGCATAATAGAAGTTTGTAAAATTTTGGAAAAAACTAAAGGTTTACCAAGAAAAGAAAGGATAAAAGAACTTGTCGAAGGTGAAAATTCAGGCAGGTGGTCATTGTTATTCGGCGGAAAAGTTAAAAAACGTATTGCTCAGTTAAATTATGAAACTGCACCAAAATCTTATCCGATACCGTTTTCTTCATCGGTTCACGATAGAGCTGTTGTTGAAATAAGACGAGGATGCGGCAGAATGTGCCGTTTTTGCCAGCCGGGACATGTTAATTTGCCGGTTAGAGAACGAAGTGCTGAGGATATTATTAAGATTACTAAAGAGCTCGTTAAAAATACCGGATATGATGAGTATTCTTTACTTTCATTGTCTTCAAACGATTATTCAAATATAAATGAGGTCATAAAAGAACTTTCTATTGATTTTGATAAGAAAAAAGTTTCTGTTTCTTTACCGAGTCAAAGAATTGACGGATTTAATCTTGAACTTGCAAATCTTGTTCAAAGTGTGCGGAAATCTACTATTACTCTTGCTCCTGAAGCAGGAAGCCAAAGATTAAGAGATGTTATTAAAAAAAATATTACAGAAGAACAAATTATCAATGCTGTTTTAACATTATATGAAAACGGCTGGTCTAAAGTGAAATTTTATTTTATATGCGGGCTTCCATCAGAAACTTTAGCAGATATGGATGAATTGGCAGAACTTTTGGAAAAAATAAAATTTAAATGTAAGGAAATAAAAAAAGAGAAAAATTTAAAACATGGAATGGATATAACTTGTACACTATCAATTTTTGTACCTAAACCTTTTACACCTTTTCAATGGTGCGGACAGATGAATCTTGATGAAGTTACCGAACATATTCATTACCTTAAAGATAAAACTTCACATTTAAAAGGTGTAAAAATTAATTATCATGAAAAATTTGTGTCACAAATCGAAGCGGTTTTGACTAGAGGAGATATTTCACTTTGCAAATATATCGAAGCCCTTTATAAAAAAGGTTGTTATCTTGACGCCTGGGGTGAGTATTTCAATAAAAATGTTTGGTATGAAACCGCTAACGAATGTGATATAAATCTTCAAGAATTATCTGAAAAACAATATTCATTAACAGAGTCACTTCCCTGGGATTTTATTGATATAGGATTAGATAAAGAATGGCTGGTTGATGAATATAAAAATGCATTTAAAGAATCCGATAACCACATTGTCCCAACTTGTGAAAAGCAATGTGTTAATTGTGGTGTTTGTAAAAATTTTGGTACCCGTAAAATATTGGCAAAAACATTTAAGTCTGATAATGTTCAAACTGCTATTGAAAATAGTATTCCAAAAGAAACATTTAAATACCGTATAAAAATAACTAAGACAGGAATTTTAAAGTATTTTTCGCATCTTGACTGGCAAAACACATTTTTCAAAGCACTTTCTAGAACAGATTTAAATGTTGCTTTTTCACAGGGGTTTAATCCTACAATGAAGGTTTCTATGGGGGTTGCACTACCATTATTTGCGGAAAGCTTAACTGAATTTATAGACATAGAATTGTATGATGATATTTTACCTGTTGAGCTTAAAACAAAATTAGAAAAAGTTCTGCTTCAGCAATCCAAAATACTAAGTATTGTAAAACTTGAAAAAGGAGCTTTATCTATAGATAATACAGTGTGCTGGGCCGAATACAAAATAGAAATTTTTAATAAGACACTTTACGATTTTGAAGATTTAGTGTATAATACAAACAAAGTTTTATCTTCCAATGAAGTTTATATTGAGAAGAAAAACAAAAAAGGTTTAATTAAAAAAACAGACATAAAACCGTCAATAAAATCATATAATTTTAATGATAACTGTCTGTTTATAATATTAAAAACAGGTCAAGGAACTGACGATATAAAACTTCCTGCCCTTAGAGCAGATGCTCTTATGAACATAATAGCTCCGGAAGTACATTTTAATATCACAAGAACAAAGTTTTTTGACAAGAGTTTAAAAGAATTATAGAAGGATTTTTTTATGGCAAATTACAAAAACAAAAAACACCAAAATGAGAGCTCAACTGTAGCCAAAAAAATAGTTATTGCAGAACGTGATAATATAGCTGCAGTTTTAGAAAACAAAAAAGTAACTGACTTTTTTATACAAAAAGGAGATGTTTTACTGGGTGATGTATATTTAGCTACTGTAGATAATATTCTACCGAGTATTGATGCTGCATTTGTAAATGTAGGAACGGATAAGATGGGCTTTTTGCACGCAGAAGATGTTATGGGCAAAGGTACATTAAAAGAAAAACTTAAGCCAAAACAAAAATTAATTGTTCAAGTTGTAAAAGAACCAACAGGACATAAAGGCCCTAGAGTTACTACAGAAATAAGTTTGCCGGGAAGGTTTTTGGTTCTTATCCCATCAGAACCCGGAGTAAGTATAAGCAAAAAAATAGAAAATTCAAAAGAAAGAGCAAGATTAAAGTCAATAGTTAACCTGATAAAACCTGTAGGCGTCGGGGTAATTATTCGTACAGAAGCAGAAGGACAAACAGAAGCTGATATTCAGGAAGATTTGGAAATCTTATTGGAAAAATGGAATAATATTATAACATCAGCAGAAACTTTAACACCTCCGAATCTTATATACAGAGATCAAGATTTGTTATATAGAGTTATTAGAGAGGCTTGCACTGATGATGTTACTGAAATTATCGTAGATACTGCTTTTGCTTTAAATCGTGTTCAAAACTTATTACAGAATTGGCATATGAATAAGAATATACAAGTAACTTTATATAAAGGTACTGAGCCTTTATTAATTGCAACAGATATTCATAAAGAAATAAAAGCTGCATTAAATGTAAAAGTAAATATGCCATCAGGCGGTTATTTGTTTATTCAACAGACAGAAGCCTTAACCGTAATAGATGTGAACAGCGGTAAATTTACAAGTTCTTCAACACAAGATGAAACAATATTAAAAACAAATATAGAGGCGGTGCATGAAATAGCACGTCAATTACGGTTAAGAAATATCGGCGGAATGATAATTATTGATTTTATCGATATGTTATCAAGAGCGGATAAGCTTGCTATTATGGAAGAATTGGAGTTGGCATTAGAACCTGATAAAGCGAAACCTCAAATTGGCCAGCTTTCTGATTTAGGCCTGGTTGAGCTTACCCGTCATAGACAAGGACAGTCATTATCCGAGATATTTACTAAAAAATGTCCGCATTGTCAGGGAACAGGGTATTTTATGAATGAATTTAACTTCTCTACTCCTACGGCAGAAGGTGAATATCGTGCTAAACAAGCTAAAACAAAATTGCCTATATCAAATAATTTTAAAAAGAATAAACCTCAAGAAGCAGCTGTAGAAGTAGTAGAAGAAGAAATTAAACAACCTGTTCAGGTAGAAGTTGATAATCCTTCTCAAACAGCTCAAATTGAAAATGAAAAACGTGACAATAAACGTAAAAATAATAGACGCAATAAATTTAATAAAAACAAAGAAAATATTGAAACAGAAATAAAGACAGCTGAAACTGTTTTGAAACCGAATGAAGAAATAAAACCTGTTATAGAAGAAACAGTTACGGAAGAACCTTTGCAGGAAGAAAAACCTAAAAAACGTCGCACATCAACACGTAAGGCAAGAACAAAAAAAAGTGAGGCAAAAGTTGAATAAGGTTTTAGTACTGGCCTTTGTTCTAGTTATAGCAGCATTGCCAGGATATTGTGCACAGACAATTTCAATAAAACAGACCGCAATAAAATTTTTGTTAGCTATGGGCGGTGTAGTTTTGTCATCAATTGTTATATATGCCGGATTAACTTTTTATAATCATTTTTTTGTCGATAAAAGACCTTCGTCATTCGGTAAAGAAGACTCTTTATCTACGCCTGATAATATTGAGGATGCTGTCGCCTTTTTTATTAAGAAAAATAAGTTAAAATAGTATTATGAAAAGAGCATTTGGAGTAATAGAGTTATTAATAGCATTTTTACTTATAAGCATAATTGTTGCAGGGTTTATGAAAGCAACATTAGTGCAAATGAAAGATAGCTCAAAAAATATGCAAATACAGGAAGTACAGCAGCAGGCTGATGAGATGATTGACAATATTGAGAATATTCGTGAACAAAATTTAGAATATGAAAAACAATTGTTGGAAGATGATACAACCGTTGACTCACAAGAAACAGTTGAGCCTGTAACAGAAGAGAATACAGAGGAAAATACGGAGCAGAATACTGACCAAACTATGGAAGAAAGTTTTGAAGAACCTCAAGACGACCCTCAAGAAGCTCAGCCTATGCCTTCAGCAGAGAATCTTCCGAATTTAGAATTTGAGTAGATTCTAAATCAATATTTTCATGTATAATTTCAAACATATCATACATAAATTTATTGTAAGGAACGTCAATATTATGTTTTTTGGCTAATTTAATAACTGTTCCGGCAAAAATTTCAACTTCGGTTTTTCTGTGAGCAAGGATATCCTGGTACATTGAAGTTTTACCTTCAGGGAGCATTTTAGAAAGCGAAATCATGGCTTCGTCAATCATATTATCGGTATTTTTAATCCCTTCAGCCTTTGCAATTATTTGTACTTCTTGCATTAATTTTTTAGATAAATTTAAGAATTTTTTATTTGCATTCATTTGTCCAAATGTCATTCTTAATATTGCAGACGGCTGATTAGTGCTTACATTAAGCATAAATTTTAGCCAGAGAGCATGTTCAATGTCTTTTGGAATTTCATAGTCAATATTTACTTTGTCAAAAAATTCTTTTATTCGTATTTCGTTGGTTTTATCAGTATTTTTATCTCCAAAAACAATTTTTCCTATGCCGTCATGGGTTATAAATCTTCCTTCTCTCATTGCACTATGTCCAATAAAATATGATAAAAGAACTTTATCCCATCCATATTCTTGTGCAATAATCTGTTCTGATGTAACTCCGTTTAGTAATGATAAAATAACAGTGTTTTCATAAACAAAATTTTTTATATTTTGAATAGATTCAGTCAGCCCGTCGTATTTAGTTGCAATAATTATTAAATCAGCTTTAAACTCATTACAATCAGGTAATACATAGCTGCAAGAAAGTTCTTTGCCGTTAAATACAGTAGGATTTTTTATGTAACGATCAAGCCTGTTTTTATCAACAAGTATTTTTAGATTATTCGGTGAATAATTCTGTATTTTATCGGCATAAATACTGCCAACAGCTCCCATACCGCAAATTAAAACATTTTTTATTTCTTTCATAGTTTTATCTTATCATAAATATATCAGCAAGATAAAATTTTCAATGTTTCTCGTAATATTTCCTCAGCAGAAGAGTTGTCAGAAATTAATATAACAGCTTTAGACATAGCCTGTTCTATTTCGTCTTTTTCGTAACCCAAAGATACAAGAACTAATTGGGCATCTTCAATTGCTTTTGCGTTTTGAACGGTTGTTTTAGGAATTTTAATAGGTTCTGCTGCTTTGTAGTTCATTAATTTGTCTTTTAATTCTAGAATAATTTTTTGAGCTAACTTTGGACCAACACCTTTTGCCCTTGTTAATTCTTTGTAATTGCCGTCAATAACAAAACCTATAAGTTCAGCAGAAGGGAAATTATCCAGCAAAGTCAATGCCATTTTACTTCCGACTCCGGATACTGAGGTTAAAATGTTGAATATATCACGGTCTTCCCGTTTTGTAAATCCGCATAAAGCCATTTTGTCTTCTTTATGGATTAATACGGTATAAATTTTTATTATTTCATCGGATAAAGAAATTTTGGAAAAATCCGTTGAGGTAACTTCTAGTAAGTATCCTATACCGTTTTGGGTTTCTATTGTTGCAAAAAATCCTTTGTTATTAGAATTTTTATTGGTAAGTATTCCTTTTATATAATCAAACATTAAGTCCCCTTTTGTAAATTTATTTTAATATCATTAATTGCCCTATCAAGTTCTTTGTCAGTTTTTAAGTCGTTTTTAATCTTTTCATAAGAATATAGCATTGTCGTATGTTTTTTATTAAAGTACTCAGCAATACTTTCAAAACTTTTTTGGGTAATTTCTCGAGCTAAATACACAGCAACATGTCTTGCACCGGAAACTTTTTGATTTCTTGATGTACTTTTAAAATCTTCTAAAGTAACATTAAAGTATTGAGCCGAAGCTTGTGCTACTTTGTCAATTGTAATAGCTTTTTTTTGAGCTTCACAATTAAGAACTTTTTTCGCAAATTCAAGAGTTACATCAACTTTTTCAATGTCGGCATAGGCACTTACTTTATTAAATGCTCCTTCAAGTTCCCTCACATTATTAACAAAATTATTCGCAATATACTCGAATACATCAAAATCAATTTTCATTGAGATTTGTTCAGCAAGATTTTTCAAAATAGCAACCCTTGTTTCAAAATCAGGAGGTGTGATATCAACTACAAGTCCCATCTCAAATCGAGTCCTTAATCTGTCAGGAAGAGTCGGTATATCTTTTGGAAGTCTGTCAGATGTTATTACTATTTGTTTATTGTTATTATGAAGGCTGTCAAATGTATGGAAAATTTCTTCCATAGTGTAAGTCTTTGACTCTAAAAATTGTATATCATCAATTAAAAGGACATCAACATTTCTATATTTTTGGCGGAATTTTTCCATCCTGGCATTTCTTTCTCCGCCATGCTGGAGGTTTTTAATTAGTTCGTTAACATATTCTTCAGTTTTAATGTAACGAACTTTTAATTTTGGTTTGTTAAATATAATATAATGTCCTATAGCTTGCATTAAGTGAGTTTTGCCCAACCCTGATGCCCCGTAAATGAATAGAGGATTATATTTTTTTGCCGGATTTTGAGCAACTGTAAATGCTGCCGCATGTGCAAAACGATTGTTTTCTCCCACAACAAAATTGTCAAATCTGTATTTTAAATTTAAATTTGAAAACGATTGCATTTGGGCAAGATTATCCAATGGTTTTGCGGGTGTTTCTTCTTTTTTTAATTTAGATTTTTCTTTTTGTTTGTCCTTTTTATATTTTTCAGCTAAATCAGCATCATAGTTAATAGAAAATTCTGTTTCCTTACCTAAAACTTTTTCTAATGCTGTTTTGATTTGAGCATAATGATTTTTTCTTAAAAGTTCAACGGCCATTTGATGAACGGTTAACAAAGAGAAAATATTATTATCATAACCTGCAGCTTCTAAAGAAACAATCCATGTGTCATAAACGTAAGAAGGTAAAGCCTTCTGAAGCTCTTTTTTCGTATCTTCCCATACTTGTTTTACTTCAACAATTTCCATAATTATATTCTACAATAAAAAGTTTTTAAATTAAATGTTATGAACAATCTTCTCATAGTAACAGCTTAATTTATCCTTTGTTAGTAATCAGGAATTTACCGGCCTTTTTTTCTAAAACAATTCTGCTACCTAATTAATATTATTTAGGCAAATTTTTAAAAAAGTTTTTGTCATAAAGAGCTTTATAAGTAAACCCTGCACCGTTTATACCGTAGTCTTTTCTATTAGGCGTACAGTCTGTAATAGAATTATAATAAGTATTTTTAGCCCCTATAGGTAACAGTTGCCCGTCATCCATTAATTGGAACATAAATAGATCGTGTCCGAGTCTGTTCGGATTTTTTTTAAACCCGTTGACGTCAACAGAGATAAATACTTCTCGATTGACGCCGTTATTAAAAAGTAAAACAAGCATACCATTATTCATTACAAACTGTCCGTTGGAGAAATGTGTATAGAATATGTGTTTCGTACCGGTATAGTCTAAGTAAATATCTTCAAAATTATCAGGCTCGCTAACATTTTCTTTGTGTGGAATACAAGCTGTATCAGCATCAGTCCATCCCCACCCGCAGTCTTTAACATTTTTGATATATTTCATAAGAATAGGTTTTAATTGGTTTTGTCCGACATTAGATGAAGTAAGCGGGTATCCGTTATCTTGTTCATACATTTTAAGAGCCTGAGTCAAAGTAGAATAAGCATTTTTTAAACCGACTTCAAGTTGCCTGTTTTGAATAGATGACATAAGAGTAGGAATAGTTAAAGC
>CALUSG010000022.1 GCA_944323365.1 Candidatus Gastranaerophilales bacterium | reverse complement strand
AGCTATCGCCGTTTCTTAACTATGTTCGGTTCAGTTGCATGGGAAATGGATAGACAAAAATATTTTGAATCAGAAGTTGAGAAACTTAAAGAACGTGAAGGCGTTAAAGAAGATACTGAAATTTCAGCAGAAGGCTGGAAATCTTTAATTCCTATTTATAAAAATGTTATCAAAGAAGTAACAGGAAAAGAATTCCCGCAAGATCCATATGTTCAATTAGAAGAAGCTATTGAAGCGGTATTTAGATCTTGGAATATTCCTCGTGCAGTTGCTTATAGAAACATGAACAAGATTGACCACAATTACGGTACTGCTGTTAACGTTCAAACAATGGTATTCGGTAATATGGGCGATGATTGTGCAACCGGTGTTTCATTTACACGTAACCCTGCAACAGGTGAAAATAAATTCTACGGCGAATATTTAACTAACGCTCAAGGCGAAGACGTTGTTGCCGGTATCAGAACTCCGAAACCTATTGCAGAGCTTGAACATGAAATGCCTGATTTATACAGACAATATGTTGATATTGCTAAAAAACTTGAACTTGGATATAAAGATGTTCAGGATATGGAATTCACAATTGAACGTGGTAAACTTTGGATTCTTCAAACACGTAACGGTAAAAGAACTGCTGCTGCAGCTGTTAAAATTGCTGTTGATATGTACGAAGAAGGTATTATCACTAAAGAAAGAGCAATTCAATTGGTTGATCCGTATACAGTTAACCAAATTCTTTTACCTTGCTTCGATGCTAAAGCTATGGAAGAAGCACATAAGATTTGTACAGGTGTAAATGCCTCTCCGGGTGCAGCAGTTGGTAAAATAGTATTTGATACTGAAGAAGCAGCAGAACGTGGTGCAGCAGGTGAAAAAGTTATCCTTGTACGTGTAGAAACTTGTCCGGATGATATTCACGGTATGGCAGTTTCTCAAGGTGTTTTGACACTTAGAGGCGGTGCTACTTCTCACGCAGCTGTTGTTGCAAAAGGTATGGGTAAACCATGTGTTTCAGGTTGTGAAGATTTGAAAATTGATCTTGCAAATGAAACATTAACAGGCAGCGACGGTACTGTTTACCATAAAGACGATATTATCTCTCTTGACGGCGGTAAAGGTCTTGTTATGGAAGGTGCTGTTAAACTTGTTGAAGCTAGAATTGATGACAACTGGAATAAATTCTTCTCATGGGTTAACGAAATTAAAAAATTACATGTTGAAGCTAATGCTGATACACCAAAAGATATTGAAAATGCATTGAAATTTGGTACTGAAGGTGTAGGTCTTTGCAGAACAGAACACATGTTCATGGATCCGGACAGACTTCCTTGGGTTCAAAAAATGATTATTGCAGGTACTCCTGAAGCAAGAAAAGAAGCTTTGAATCACTTGTTACCAATGCAATATTCAGATTTCTATGCAATGTTTAAGGCATTAGGTGATAAACCTTTGACAGTTAGACTTCTTGATCCACCGCTTCATGAATTTTTACCTGATAAAGAATCTTTAATTGCAGAAGTTGCAACATTAAAAGCTTTGGGTAAAGATGCAACAGAAAAAGAAGAGTTACTTCACGTAGTTGAAGGTCTTTCAGAAGCTAACCCAATGATGGGCTTACGTGGATGCCGTTTAGGTTTGACTTACCCTGAAATCAATGAAATGCAAGTAAGAGCAATTTTTGAAGCATGCTGCGATTTGAAAAAAGAAGGGTTAAATGTTCAACCTTGGGTAATGGTTCCTTTAATCGGTCATGTAAATGAACTTAAAGTTGCTAAAGAAGTTTTGGTTCGTGTTGCAAAAGACGTTATGGCTGAAAAAGGAATTGAAGTTGAATACAAATTCGGTACAATGATAGAAATTCCTCGTGCTGCATTAACTGCTGATGAAATCGCAGAATACGCTGAATTCTTCTCATTCGGTACTAACGATTTGACTCAAATGACATTTGGTTATTCACGTGATGATGCTGAAGGTAAATTCCTCAACCGTTATGTTGAACAAAAAATCTTACCGTCTAATCCATTTGAAACACCTGATACAAAAGGTGTAGGACAATTGATTGAAATGTCAATGGAAAAAGGTAAGAAAGTTAATCCTTCATTGGTTGGCGGTATTTGCGGCGAGCACGGTGGAGATCCTGATTCTGTTAAATTTGCTCACAGAATCGGTTTGGATTATGTATCTTGCTCACCATTCAGAATTCCGCAAGCAAGACTCGCAGCTGCTCAAGCTGTTGTTGAAGAAAAACAAGCGGTTCACTGCTAAGTTGTATTATTAGATAATCCTGGAAGCGGTTCAGAAATGGGCCGCTTTTTTTATTGTGCTATAATTAATTTATAAAGGAGAAAACGGATGATTATAGTAATGGAGCCTTCAGCCTCCAAGGAAAATATAAAAAGAGTAGTTGATGTATTAACAGAACATGAATTCAGGGTTATTGTAAATCAGGGAGAAATTCATACAGTTATTGATGCATTTGGCGATAAAACTTCGATTACTCCCGGAAGAATCAGTGCATTAGAAGGCGTCAAGGAAGTTAAGATAATTCGTGAGCCTTTTCGTCTTGCATCACGTGATAGAAAGCCGGAAGATACGGTCATTGAATTTGCAAACGGTATAAAAATCGGCGGTGGTAACAAGCCTGTTATGATAGTTGGACCTTGTTCAGTTGAAAAAGACTACGAAGGGTTAAGACAGGTAGCTTTTGCCGCCAAAGAAATGGGTTGTGAATTTTTACGGGGCGGGGCTTTTAAGCCTAGAACTTCTCCTTATGATTTTCAAGGATATGAAGAAGAAGCATTGAAAAATTTAAAAAGAGCCAGTGAGGAAACCGGTTTGCTTACGGTTACTGAGGTTATGGATTCTGCTGACCTTGAATTGATTTCTAATTACGTTGATGTTGTTCAAATTGGTGCACGTAATATGCAGAATTTTAAACTCTTAAAAGCTGTTGGAAAATGCAATAAGCCGGTAATTTTAAAACGAGGACTTGCTAGTACTATAAGAGAATTTTTACTTGCTGCGGAGCATATTATGTATAACGGTAATGAACGTGTAATTTTATGTGAGCGTGGTATAAGAAGTTTTGATAGTACATTTACACGTAATGTTATGGATATAGCATCAATTCCTGTTATTAAAAAATATTCTCATCTTCCAATAATTGCAGATCCAAGTCATGGTACAGGACAAAGATATTTGATAGAACCGATGACAAAAGCCGGTTTGATTGTTGGTGCTGACGGAATTATGATTGAAGTTCATCATGATCCTGAAAACGCTCTTTCTGACGGAAAACAAAGTCTACCTATACCTATGTTTAAAGATATGATGTGTCGTGTAAATTCTATGTTAGAACATTTGCATTATGAAACAAATTGCTTATCAGCAAATGTCGATTAAAATCATATTTTTTGAAAAATTTTATATACCACCTAATTAAGATTTGTAAAATTGCTATTTATGTAGTACTATCGAACGATGAAAAAATTTAAAAAAGTGGTATAATAAAATTAGAGGAGATATCTAGCACCGTACTGGCGGGCAGAAAAAGAATATGAAAGATTTACAATTTCAAAATGATTTAGAAAAGTTAATCGAAATCTTACCCGAAAAGGTTCGAAAATACATCACTTATGATAATTTAAATGATGTTATAGAAATTGTTTTGGATATTGGGCGAGTCCCGGAGATTAGACATTCTTCGGGTAAAATTGAATATCTAGGAAAAAGTAATGTAACGGATGAAGATATTTTATATATAACCCAGCGAGTACAGGAATTTACATCAGATAATCGTTCAGGGATCCCCGGAACACTCCACAGAATAAGTGCCATAAGAAACCGTCAAGGTAAAATCATAGGTCTTACGTGCAGAATAGGTAGAGTTGTTACGGGGACAATTGCTTGTATAAAAGATTTTTGTATGCAAAATAAAAGTATATTATTTTTGGGCAGACCGGGTGTAGGAAAAACAACAAAGCTTAGGGAAATTTCAAGGCTTGTTGCAGACGAACTCGGAAAGCGGGTTGTGATTGTTGATACTTCAAATGAAATCGCCGGTGATGGTGATGTCCCTCACCCGGCAGTAGGTCATGCACGTCGTATGCAGGTCCGCCAACCGGAATTTCAAAAAGATATAATGATTGAAGCTGTTGAAAATCACACTCCTGAAGTTATTGTAGTCGACGAAATAGGTACCGAACCGGAAGCTCAAGCTGCTAGAACAATTGCTGAGCGTGGTGTTATGTTGATTGCAACTGCCCATGGTAATACTTTAGAAAATTTAATTAAAAACCCTACCTTGTCAGATTTGGTCGGAGGCATCCAGTCCGTAACATTAGGTGACGATGAGGCAAAACGCAGAGCCTCTCAAAAAACAGTTCTAGAACGTGAAAAACAACCTACTTTTGATATTGTGATTGAAATTTTGGATAGAAATACTTTGGCTGTTTATAAAGATACAGCCGAAGCGGTTGATTATATTCTTAGAGGCTGGCCTATCAGACCTGAAATTAGAAAAGTCGACCAATCTTATGAACAGCATCAGCCGACGATTACTGAAGAAATTAGTAAACTTGAACAAAAAATCCCATCTGACAGTTTAAAATTCAGCTTTAATCGTAAAGATTATACGGAAAGTGTTAAAGCTTTTAAGAAAATATATTTGTATGCTGTATCAAGAAGTATTGTTGAAAAAGTTATTGAAAGACTTGATTTGAATGCTGAAATAACAAGGAGTATCGAAGATGCTGACATTGTAATCGCTCACAAAAATTTTGCAAAGGGCGGAGCAAAAGTCTTGAATACGGCAAATGATTATAGATTACAAATTTTTTATGTGAAAACAAACTCTATGGCTCAAATTCAAAAAGTATTAAAAGAAGCTCTTGATGTGCCGGAATCTAACGAAACCTTGCGTGGATATTATGACGATGCTGAACGTGCTTTGGATGAGGCAAAGGCTGCTATAAATAAAATTCTTGCCGGAGCAGAGCATGTTGAACTCCAACCCCAAAATCATCAAATTAGAAAACTTCAGCATGAACTTGTCGAACAGCATAATTTGGAAAGTCAATCAGTTGGGGAAGGCGAACAGCGTCATTTAAGAATTGTTGGCGGAAATGATATTGAAAAAAACTAATTTTGTACTAAATAATCAGGTGTAATTGTCCACACTGTTATATTATATTTATCTGTTACTTTTTGTAATCTTTTTATATATTTTGAGTCTTTTTGCGGATCTTCTATTATTAAAACAATACCTGGTATCTTTTTTAAAACTATTGAATAATAAAGTGACTGCCCTATCGCTTCCTTCCATTTCTTTGCAAAATCAAATTCTATTGCATGTGTTTTGGTAACACAATCAACTCTTGTTTTATCATATAAAGTTATTTCTGTCGCACCATTATTTTGTGTACACCATGCATTTTGATAGTCTTTTTCATAGTACGCAAAGGATGGCGGTAAATATATTATAATTAATAACAACAGTATTAATATTCTCATACGTACATTGTATATTATCCTGTTGTTTAATTGTACCGGTCACATGTCTATATTTTTTTACTTAACATAATTGCCGGGGCATAGCCGGGTAATATGCTTAAACAAGCTTGTATTGCATGTTTACAATTCTCATAATCTTTATTTGTATAGTATGTCTGTGCCAGAAGATAGTGTAGTTCAGGATCTTGATAAAATCGATTTTTAGCAATATTTAGAAAAAATAATCCTTGATGTTTAAGATCGTTGTTTAAAAAAACTCTGCCTATGTATTTATATACTTCAGGGTTTATAGTAAACATATAATCTGCGTATCGTATTATTTTCTCTACGTAATCTCCTTTATAATATTGTATTAAAATGTTTAAATCTGTTTCTAGAAAATTCCTAAGCTCAAAATATGTCGGATATTTCTCTGCGATGCCTTTGATAAATCCAATCATTACTAGCAACCAATGTGCTCTTTGGTCTTGCTTTTCTATTTTTAGTAAAGTTTTTTCTGCCTCGTTTAATTTATCTTCTAATATAAGGCAGTAAGCATGCTCAAGTTTAAATTTATGTTTGATGAAAAAGGTTTTACTTTCGTTTATTTTTCCAGTAAGAAATTTTTCTTTTGCTGTTTCGTAATTCATATCAGTATCTATTTTTATCATCGTTAAATGTAAAATCCGGTAGCATTGAATTCATCATCATTGATTGAATAATTTGCGGATCTATTTTTTGTCCGTTTTGATACTGTGCAAGCATAAATGGCAGCATATTCATTGAAGAATTGTTGTTGCTGCTAAATAACATATTTAAATCATTATATGGAGTTTGTTGGTATGGTGTTATAGAAACAGTTACACCTGCATTTTTTAAGGTTTTTATAGCTGATATAATATCATCATCTGAAACGTTATTGTCTGCTATTTTTTCTGATTTTGGAATTTCGCTGTGTTTTTCATCAAATTTTTGTATTTTTTCCAGATCTTTGTCTTCCAGTTTTTGTTTATTGTTAATTGTTTTTTGAATGTCTTTTAGTCTTTGTTCTTTTACTTGTTGATTGAGTTCTTCTGAAAAACCGTTTCCATAAGGTGAATTTATAAATTTGTCTAAATCGGTAAGTTCTTCTTGTTTTTCAGAACAAGTGGGACCACCTACAAGACAATCTCTTCCTTTTCTTGCA
Source organism: Candidatus Gastranaerophilales bacterium (assembly GCA_944323365.1). Lineage (GTDB taxonomy): Bacteria > Cyanobacteriota > Vampirovibrionia > Gastranaerophilales > Gastranaerophilaceae > SIG32. Next base: position 6,686 of record CALUSG010000022.1, on the reverse strand, counting down.
AAGTTTACAAGTGTTTCATCAGGTTGGAGTTTTATAACTTTTTCATATGCTTTTATAGCTTCATTTTTGTTGCCTACTTGTGTGTATGCCATACCCAGGTAATAGTAAACTAAGGGATTTGATGGATCTTTTTTAGTTAATGAAATCATTTCTTGAAGACTTCCTGAAAAATTTCCTTTTTTGTATTTATTTATTGCACTATTTAACGTTGCATCAGGGTAATATTCCATTTCACTTTCCCAGGCCGGAGGGTTTGAATCAGCATAAAATTCTTTTGGTTGACTGCTTTCCTTGTCTTCAGTATCTGTTTGTTTTGCTTTATTGTCGGGTTTTCTATTTATATCATCATAAAGATTGTATCCGAAAGGTCCTTTGGTTTCTTTCCCTACGGCAGCAAATACATTACTGCTTATAAACATTAATGTTAACAATAAAATAACAGTCTTTTTCATATTATGTTTCCTTCTTATTTATTTATAATGATTTATCTATATAAATCAATTATATAACATTTTTCATAATATTTATCTAGTATAAATATATGAAATTATTTTAAAACGTGTCTTTTTTTGTATAAAATAACAAAAAATAAAATCAGTAAAACTGTTATACCTATTATTACTAATTCAATGTATTCTTTAATAGTTTCACCGAACAACATTAAAACTAAGCTTACAATAAAAAATCTTAATCCTCTTCCAAAGAAACTTGCGATGACAAATTGAGGGAAATTCATTTTTAAAATACCGCTTGCTATCGTGAAGATTTTATATGGTATTGGAGTAAATGCAGAAAGAAATACAGCTAATGATCCGTATTTATCGTACAAACGTTCTACATTATCAAATTGCTCATGTTTATTTCTGAAGAGGAAGTTAAAAACGGGTCTTCCTCCAAATAATCCAATAATATAGCCAACTATACCGCCTAAAGCTGAAAATATTGTACAAATAAATGCATAATACATAGCTTTTTCAGGTTTAGCCAAATCCATTGCTATTAAAACAATGTCCGGAGGAGGTACTAGAAAAAAACTTTCTATGAAAGCATTTAATGCCAGTCCTTGAATCCCAAGACTTTGAAATAAACTATTCATTTGTGACAAAAGCTCATGCATATTCTTAATTATACTATAAACAAAATTTACATCCACAATAATTTTGCCTGTACAGGTTTAATTTTTTTGAAATATTATTTGTTTTCAAAAAACCGTCTTGTTTCTTAAAATCTATTGCTTTATAATTTAAATTATATTTTTGGGCGGTTAATTCGCCTATTCTAGTTAGTTTTTCAAAATTTTTGTGAGGGCTTATTACAATTGATGTTGTAAATTCTTTTATATTTAGCTGTTTTGCTAAATCAGCTGTTTTTGAAAGTCTTAATTCAAAACATTTGTCGCAGCGTTTTCCTTTTTCGGGTTCTTGTTCAAGACCTTTCGCTGCTTTGTAAAATTCTTCAGGATTATAGTCGCCCTCTATTAGTTCGCAATTCATATAGTCGCATAATATTCTTTCTGCATTTAATCGTTTTTCGTATTCTTCTTTTGGATAAATATTAGGGTTGTAAAAATAAACAATTACTTCGTATCCCATATCTTTTAGCAAACTTATAGGATAACCCGAACAAATTGCACAACAGGCATGCAAAAGAATTTTATTTTTTGGCTGTTTCATCTACTACCCATTTTTTTAAATCAGAATATGACATTATACCAATATGTGGTTTCCCATTAATTAATGTTGCTGGAGTACCTTCTATACCTCTCGAATAAGCAGTATTTATATCATTTTGGAGCTTTATTAGAGTTTCAGAACTTTTTGCATCTTGTTGAAGTTTTGTCAAATCTAAATTTAATTCTTTTGCTATTTCTAAAATTTCTTGTTCATCTTTTGGTTGTCTGTCAAATAGTAATGAATTCATATCCCAAAATTTCCCTTGCTTTTCGGCGGCTATAGCATATTTAGCCATCATGCAAGAGCCTTTGTGAAATTCTCTTTTTAAAAATTTATTACATTCTGTATCCAGCGGTAAATTATGATGAACAAATTTTACCCCTTTTAATTCGTGTGCTAATTTATGTATAATTATATTGTATACACGACAGATAGGACATCTGTAATCTGTATATGTATGAACAATTATTTTAGCATTTTCTGTACCTAATGTATTCCCTGATACTGCGTATTTATTTGTTTTTTCTTTTGAAAATTCTATAATTTCATTAGAATTTTTTTGTTTTAAAAGATGTGGTACAAACACATATGATTTAGTTGTATATGTTAAAAATCCCGCTGCAATTAAGGCTACAACAGTAAATGCTATTGCGTAAGGTTTAATTTTTAAAGCATCAATAAAATCTTTAAAGCTTTGTTTGAAAGATTGTATAATTCCAATACCATATGCTGCAATTATTGCGATAATGAGATTTAAAATATAAGTAAATGCACATAATACGCATATTTTTTGTATTTCAAATAAGCTTATGCATAATAAACTTATTGAAATTGTAAATGAGATAACTCCTAATGAAGCTATATATGACATAGGATTTTTAAATACTTCAAGGAATTTTAATAATTTTATATTTTTAAGTTTATCAACAAAAAGCATTAATAAAATAAATGAATATAAAAACATTCCCCAATAAGCTAAAGGTATTCCAAAGAATTGAGCTTCCGGAGTTTTGGCAATACCGTCACAGTCAATAAAGTTATCCACAGAGCAAAAACTTGGTAAAGCAAATGCGTTAAAGTTTGCGTTATAATATATAACGGCAAGTTTTATAGTTGTTATAAAGCCAATTAATGTTATAATTCCAATTGAAATTTTTTTCTTATTCATCTTTTTCTCCCCTTAGTATTTATTCTACAAGTTTATAAAAATAAATCAATAGCAGAAAGCAGGAAAATTTAATTACCCAATAGTTGTATGAAAAATAATTTCAGGGCACTTGAAGTATATTTTTTATATGTTAATATTCTCACACAGGAGAGTTGTTTTGAAAAAAAATATTTTTATAGAATTTATTAATCGTGTTGAAAGTTTTCCTATTTGGTTAAAACAGATTATATGTATAAAGTTATCTGAGGATTTAAAAAAAGAGGTTTGTGAAAAATTTTTGTCTGAAAAATCCGAGGATATTTTTTCTCTGTATATACCAACTTTAACATTTAAAGGAAGTGAGGAATTAAAGAATCATACAGGTGGATTGGATTTAAATATTTATAATTTTTTGGAATATTGTGAAAATAATATGAATATTTCAGAAATTTCGCTTAATACTTTTCTTTCTATGGAAGAAGTTGCGAAATATTTTATATTTTGTTTAGAACAGGGATATGTGGAAAAACCTGAAAATATAGAAATAGAAGCTATGGCAGGGTTTATTGCAGGTAAATTTAGGACTGGTGAATATTTTGAAAAAAAAGGTTTGATAACCGAAGATCAGTTAAAGAAAGCTATAGGAATAAGTGAAAATTCAAATAAAAAATTTGCAGAAATTCTTGTTGATTTGGGATTTATTACACAGCAAGATGTATGTGCAATGCTTGCGTTTAAAGACGAGGCTAAAAAACGTTTTGTTTTAGATTTCAATAATGTTCCTAAAGGTAAAAGTGAATTTTGTGATAAAGAAGAAATGTACAAAAAACAAATTGCAGATTTAAAAACAGAGAATGAACAGTTAAAGAAAAGAATTTTGCAATTATTGGAAATAGTTAAAAAAAATGATTGAACCAATTGCTGAAAAATTAGTTAAATTTATGCGGGATGGGCTTATAGAACAAGAACATTTTGGATTTATTGTCATGTGTAATAAATCTAAGATTATATATTCAGCAGGAAGTTCTAATAATTATCCATTTTATCTGCGTTCATGTGCAAAGCCTTTGCAGGCAAGCTTAATAATTGATTTTGGAATGGATAAATTTTTTGATATGACAGAGGAAGAAATAGCACTCTGCTGTGCTTCTCATGCAGGTGAAAAAGTCCATACACAAATTGCGGAAAATTTACTTAAAAAAATAGGTATAGAACCGTCACTGTTAAAATGTGGTTTGCACAAACCGCTTTCAAAGGATGAAAATTTGAGATTAATATTGGAACATGAAACAGAAAATGTATTTCATAATAATTGTTCGGGCAAGCATATTATGATGCTTGGTTTATGCGAGATGAATGGATGGGATAAATTATCATATGATGACATAAATCATCCGTTGCAGAAATTAATTAAACAAAAAATTTATGAACTGTGTGGGGTTAAACAAAATTATCCTGTTACTAAAGACGGATGCGGAGTGCCAATTCATTCAATGCCTCTTTATAATATGGTAAAAGGTTATTTAAATCTTTTTTGCAATCCGTTTTATGAAAAAATTAAAAATGCGTTTTTGTTCAATCCATACATAATTGGCGGCCAGGATAGGCTTGATACAAAAATCATAGAGAATTCACAAAATATTGTTGCCAAAGTTGGGGCCGGAGGATTATGCATAGTTGTTAATACGGAAGAACAAGAAGGGTTTGTTGTAAAAGTTTCGGATAGCAACATGAAAGCACGTGAAGTTTTAGTAACTGATATTCTAAAAAATTTACATTGGTCTGATATTGTAGTAGATAAAACAATAAAAACACTTCATAATGATATTGTTGGAGAAATAGTTACTACGCTTTAATTTTTAAATAGTTGTCTTCAATATATTCGCCTAAAAATTCTTTAGCAAAAGAATTATAATCTACTTTTGTATTGTCAGATTTTATATTTGCATAGCCTTTGTCGTACATTTCTTGGACTTTATGCATTACAGTTTTAATATTAACCTTAGGAGAACCTTCAATAAATTTTGAAATATCCATAAATCTGCGTTTTACCAACCCGGGCATGACTGTTTGTTTGCCGTCAATAGTACCGGCTATATGGTCAATTTGGCAAGCAGCTTCTGTATAATCTCTATTCTTTAGGGCTTGTATAAGTCTTGGACTGCTTTTTTCATTAAAATTTCCTGTGTTAAATATAAGTCCGTATAGTGCTTCCTTTTGTTTTAAAGTAAGGTTATTATATGTTTCACCTAAAGCAGTTTTCATTGAATTTTGTGCAAGAACAATATCTCTCGCAAGTAAGCTATAAACTTCGTTGTCTGATATTTCTCGTCCGCTATAAAGTTTTGTGTCTTTGTGTGCTTGTGTATTATGACCAATGCCTATCGTAGGAATACCGCATGCATCGTTGTATAGGGTATTTCGTTTCTTTTCGATGGCTATTAGGTCATCTATAAATTCTTCGCTTACTCCGGTTGCTTCTATTACTGCTTTTTTTGTTGCTACTATATCTATATTTTTTATATTTTTTTCTGAAAGCTCTGTTGTATATTTTATATTTTTTAATCCGGGATTATATGTTGCTAAGTCTTTTGCTGCAATTCCGTATTTTTTAGCAATTTTTTCAATTGTATCACCTTTTTTTACTTTATAAGTCAGAATTCCACGGCTCTCGGGGATTACAGATTCAGGGATGTCTTGTTTTTTAGATGAGATATTTATTTTTTGTTTCTTTATATTGCTTTCTTTTATTTTTTTGTATTCTGATTCAAGTTGTTCAACTTCTGATTTGTCCGGAATAATAATTGTCTGACCGGGTTTGATTGTTTTTGGATTATCAATGTTATTTTTAAACATTATAGATGCTGTAGAAACACCGTAGTCTACAGCGATTTGTGACAGTACATCACCTTTTTTAATTGTATATTTTTTAATTTTGTCTTCTTGTATGTTATTTTTAGGTTTTAGTTTTTCGAGTTCTGTAATTTTTTCTTCTGATGGAATTTCTATAATTTGATCAGGAAAAATTTGGTTTTCATTTTGAATGTTATTATGCATCATTAAAATCCACATAGGTACATCATAATTTTGTGAAATTCTATATAGATTTTCACCTTTTTGTACGGTGTGTAAGGTTTTTTGCGGCTGTGTATCTATTACATCAAATTCTATTGTTAAATCTTCAAACCCTAAATTATCTCCTGCAAGTTTTGGAACATTTATAATCTCGCCAATTTGTAAATTTTCATCTATGCCGGGATTTAACTCTTTAAGCATTGAAAGCGTTATTCCATGTTTTTTAGCAATTGAATATAATGTATCGTTATTTTTTATCTGATACCCCGGGACTTTAAATACGGTTCCTTTTTGTATATTGTTAATGTCAATATCCGGATTAAGTTTTGCTAATTCTTCTTTAAATAAATTGAATTTTGACATAATGGAATATGCTCCTTTGCCATCTTCAATCTGCCAGGATCCGTAAATCTCTTTTTCATTTTTATTCTTAGTCCTATCTTCCGTAATTTTTATTATAGAGCCAAGTTTTATAATTTTATTACCATTTTTGTCGGTTTGAAGATTCGGGTTAAGTTCCACAAGTTTTGTAACTGTTGTGTTATATTTATTTGCTATACTATATAAAGTTTCACCATCAGCAATCAAATGGAAACCTTGTGGTATTTTGTCTATTTTTTCAGTTGGTGATTCCTCATTCTCAGTATTTGCGTGAAAAGCAATATGAGTTTTAGTTTCTTCGGATTTTTGTATTTCCTGTTTTACTTTTTGTTGTGGTTTTATTATATATAAATTTGTTTCACTATTATTTATACGCACACTAGTACCTCTTTTTCTATTTACGGTTAGTT
>CALUSG010000021.1 GCA_944323365.1 Candidatus Gastranaerophilales bacterium | reverse complement strand
ATATGGAACTCCCGTCAGGCGTTGTTGCTGGAACACGGCTACAATGTTGATGAAGGTGCGGCGCGTTCTTCCGGCGCGTCACTGAATTGGAGGATGACGGCGAAGACGATTCTCGCGCAGCTTTTGCAAAAATCTCAGCTATTTGCTGGGATGAACCGAAACCTTGTCCTAATTTGCCAGACGCCGCTTTTTGACTATATGCGGCATAACTTCAACTTTGACGGTGTTCGTGAAGCCGACAGCCGTGACGTGCTGCACTTCCACATGTATGACTACGTGACTGGCGACTCCGGTATGCTTCTACGTCTGTCTTCAATGCGCAGCGCAAGCCTTGAAGTGGTTGAGTCCATAATGGGACAACGCAAGGATAATAATCAAGAGTTACGCGAGATAAATGCCACGATTGCAGGAAGACTGAAGCCGGAATATCTGTTCAACCCGGTTAGAAGGCGCGGTGTGTAAACGAACAAACGAAAGAGGAGCGGCGGTGGCTGCCCCTCTTTTATTTATGCGCCCAACCGACATATTTCTCACCACATACCTCCGTACCGGGATTGACTATGTACACGAATGGGCGTATAATATCCTCATATATGGAGGTAAATCAATATGGACAAGAGCATCGAAGATATGAGCCCTTCCGAGGCTCTGAGATATATGCGCGGGCTCTACGGCATGAAGCGCTCCGAGTTCTGCGAACATTTCGGCATACCGCTGCGCTCCCTGCAGCACTGGGAGATTGGCGACAGGAAGCCCGCACCATTCGTCATCGGCCTCATGCGCAAATGCTACGAGCTTGAGCGCGAGAACGAGCGCCTGCGCGACTGCATCGACACGCTCGACCGTCAGAACGACGAGCTGAAGGCACTCCTCAAAGGCGAGGGGGTGGTTCAATGACGAGAAAGGCAAAGACCTGTTTCATCTATGTCCGCGTCTCCACGAAGATGCAGGTGGAGAACGGCGAGTCAATCGAGGCGCAGCTTTACGACCTGCGCCAATATGCGAAGCGTGAGAACCTGCGCATATTGCACGAGTACATCGACGACGGTTATTCCGGCAAGAACATCACGGGACGCCCTCACTTCCAGGAGATGATGGAAGAGATAAAATCCGGCGTCCATGTTGACTATGTGCTCGTGTTCAAGCTGAGCCGATTCGGGCGCAACGCGGCGGACGCCCTTTCGTCTCTGCAGTTCATGCAGGACTACGGCACGAACCTCGTCTGCGTGAAGGACGGCATCAACAGCGAAGCGCAGATGGGAAAGATGATGATTGCGTTTATGTCGGCGTTCGCCGAGATGGAACGAGAGAACATCCTCGTACAGACCATGGCCGGGCGCGAGCAGAAGGCGCGCGAGGGCAAATGGAACGGCGGGCAGGCACCCTTCGGCTACCGGCTCGTCAAGGATGAGAAGGGCAAGGGGCATCTCGAAATCGACGAGGACGAGGCGGAAATCGTCCGCATCATCTTCCGCGAGTACACGAAGAACGGCAAGGGCGTGCATGCGATAGCGTCATGGCTCAACACGCAGGGATACCGCAAGAAGATACGCGGCAACAGCAAGTATGAGCACTTCGCCCCAGGCACCGTGAAGAACATCATACGCAACCCGGTGTATGCCGGAAAAATCGCCTTCGGGCGTCGCCGGACAACGCCCGTCAAGGGCGAGCGCAACGTGTACCGCATGGTCAAGCAGGACAACTTCGACATCTACGAGGGCGAGCACGACGCCATCATCGACGAGGCGACGTGGGATGCCGCACAGAAGCGCCTGGCCGAAGACTCGCATCCGTTCCCAGAGGCGAAGCCAGACGGTCACACACACCTTCTCACGGGGATGCTGGTCTGCCCGGTGTGCGGGCGCAGCATGATAGCCAACGTGTCGCGCGGCAAGCGCAAGAAGGACGGCACCATCGGCAAGACGACGTATGCCTACACGTGCAAATACAGCAAGCGGCAGTTCGGCCACGACTGTACCTTCACCCGCCAGTTCAAGCAGGAATACATAGACCGCGAGGTCATCGAGGTCATTTCCCGCGCCGCCCACTCCGCCGTGTTCGAGGAACGCGTGCGCGAGGAACTGGACGCCGCCGTGGACATCGAGAAGCTGGAGGCGGATGTGGCGCGTATCGGCAAGACGCTGGAGAACAACGGCGCAGCCCGCCGGATGCTGTCCCGACAGCTGGACGCACTGGACGCGTCAGACCGCAGCTATGAGCGCAAGTACGAGGACATGCAGGCTCGCCTCGACAAGCTGTACGACGAGAGCGCCGATATAGAAGAAGCACTCGATGAGGCCGAGGCGAAGCTGGAGAGCGCGAAAGAGAAGCAGGTCACGACCGCGAGGGTGTACGAGATGCTGGACGAGTTCCAGGAGAAATTCGACACGTACGACCCGGCGAAGCAGAAGGAGATTCTGCAGCAGGTCGTGGAGCGTGTGGAGATAGACCCGGACGCGAACCCGAAGAAGGGCGACGCGATAGTGAAGCGCGTGCGCTTCAAGTGCCCCGTGTCGTTCTACAGAACGCTGCCGGAAGAAGCTTACGACGTGCTCGGCATCAACGAGTTCAACCGCCTCGAAACGACGGAATACACGCCTGACGGAAATTCCCGGGTTGGCGGGAATCACGACGAAACAATTGTCTTACTATCAAAAATTAATTAAAACGTATAAATAATAAAAAGGACAGTAATAAAAGATATTTTATTAATAATCATTTTTACGGTCCTTTTTATATTATTGATATTTAAACAATTATTCAGCAGCCTTATTAATACAAGTAATTGCATTTAAACTACGAGGATAACCAATATAAGGAAGACATTGGGATACAACTCTAATCAAGAAATCTTTATCATTTCCTAAATTCATATTTCCTTTAGCATGAGCAATTAATTGAGGTTCGCATCCTCCTTGTGCAGCTAAAAAACAAAAAGTAATCATTTCTCGTTGTTTTAAATCCAAACCTGTACGTGTATAATAATCACCAAAACAATTAGCAGCTAACCAACGGTTAATATGGCCATTTTTCCAAGCTTCTTTCATATGTTCACCAAAAATAGCTGCTTGGGCTTCAATTCCTTTTTCTAAGCGATTTTCTAAAGTAGTTGTTGCTTGATTTTCTAATGGGAGTTTAATACCGCGTTTAGTTAAAATATCATTTGTGGTATCTAAAAAAGGAAGTACACGACTAATTCCTAAATAATCAACAGCTTGATATACTATTTCTTTTATCATTACAGGGCTCAATCCAGCATCGAGAGCGCGTGGCAAAGTTAGTTTATATTCATCAATACCTTGACATCCAAGCAGTGTAGAAATAATTGCCATATAGCGAGTGAAATCATCTAATGTTTGTCCTTGTTCATTAACAACTTCATTAAAAGTAAAGTTTTCAAAACGTTCCATAAATTCGGGATCAGTTTCATAATAGTTTTTCATAATTTCATCCTCCTGATTTTATATCTTATTTATAAATATTATAACGTAGATAATCTAAATAATTTAATTGCTTTTCTTTTAAATGAATATCATCTAAAATATTTCTTCTTTTATCTTCTAGTATTTTAAGACGCTCATCTTCACTATTTTCTTTTTCCAATAGCAGTTTCATATATATTTCTATTTCAGAACTTTCAAAACCAATATCATGCAATGTCATAATTAAGCTTAAACGCTCTAAATCTGTGTCATCATATTGCCAGGCACCCATTACTTTTTTTACTGCGTTACATAATCCCCAACGCTCATATTCATGAAGAATATTTAAGGGAATATTATAACGTTTGCTTGCTTCATCAATGGTCATTAAATTCCTCCTTTTATAAAAAAGTAAGTGTTCTTTTGAACACTTATATTGTAAATCTTATTAAATTATATGTCTAATACCTATATGATATTATTAATAATGCTTATAGGGTATTGTTTATGTTTTTTATATAATTTCTAGAAAATTGAATAAAAGCAGTTGCTGCCGGTGAAAAAAACTGTGTTTTTTTCCATACTAAAACAGTACCTGATTCTAATTTTGGTGAAAACGGAACAAAGCGCAAATCATCATAAGTACAATTAAGCTCAAGCGTAATAATACATCCCATATGACAACGTGCCAGGGCTGCTTGATTATATAGTAAATTGCCACTTGCAACACTTTCAATTTGATCAGCATAATCTCCAAACCAATTTTTTAATTCATTTTGAATAAGTTCACGCTGTGGCATAATAACGGGAACATTTACTAAATCTTCTGGTTTTATTAAATTTTTTTTGCTTAAGTTACAACTTTCATTAACGAGAATTCCCCATCTTTCTTTAAATGGCGTACGTGCAAAACTATATTTTGCAATATCAACCGGTTCTTGAAGTAAACCAATATCTAATAAGCCATTGTCGATTCGTTCTTTGATATTATCAGAATTACCACTATAAATTTCAAATTTGACTAATGGGTGTTGTTGATGAAAAGAATTAATTAGCTCAGCTAAGAATTGGGAACTTTTTAGTTCGCCACTACCAATACATATTTTTCCCGTTAATTCTTTGCTTTTATTAGATAAATCTTCTTTAATCTTTTTTGATAACGATACAATTTCTTCAGCTCTTCTTCTAAGTAACATACCATCTTCAGTTAAAGTAATACGATGTTTATTTCTTAAAAATAATGTAACCCCTAATTCTTCTTCTAATTGAATTAACTGTCTAGAAAGAGTTGGTTGAGTAATATGTAAAAGACTAGCTGCTCTAGTAATATTTTCCTCTCTAGCCACCATTAAAAAATATTTTAAAACACGTATTTCCATGTAGACACCTCCTTATTTTATTTATAACACTTAAATAAAACTATCTCAAATAAAAAATGCTTTTTAAGCATAACAAATAATTGTTATATATAAAAAGCATTAATATAATTAAACAACATTACCAGCTTTTTGCTTACCGTTTTGTGCCATAACACCAACTAATGGATGAGGAAGATAACATTCTTCTAAATACTTGATTTCTGCAGGTGATAAAGTAATTTCAGTTGCTTTTACCATTGCATCAATTTGTTCTAATTTTGTTGTACCGACAATAGGTGCGCTGACTTTTGTAAGTAGCCAGGCAAGTGATATTTCACTCATTGAGACTTGATGTTTTTTAGCTAGTTTATAAACACGATCAATAATTTCTTGATCCATCTTTGCTGTTTGATCATATTTAAATTTAGCATAAGTATCTTCTTTTAAACGTTTTGTCATAATTCCTGGTTGTTTTGCTAATCTTCCACCTGCTAAAGGACTATATGGAGTAAGGGCGATTTGTTCACTTTGGCAAAATGGAATCATTTCTCTTTCTTCTTCTCTAGCAATAAGATTATAATGTCCTTGCATTGAAATAAATTCACTCATGTTATGTTCTCTTGCATAAAAATTAGCTTTAGCAAGTTGCCAGGCAAAACAATTTGAAATCCCGATATAACGAGCTTTACCAGCTTTGACAACTTTATCAAGACCGTCCATGATTTCCTCCATTGGAGTATGATAATCCCACATATGATAAATATATAAATCGACATAATCAACACCTAAATTCAATAAGCTTTGATTTAAACTTTTTTCAATATGAACTTGACCACTAACATTATTATCTAATTCCTCTTGACTGCGAGGAAGAAATTTTGTAGCAATGACAACATCTTCTCTTTTAGCAAAATCACGTAAAGCTTTGCCAACGTATTGTTCACTAGTTCCATTTTGATAAGCAATAGCGGTATCAAAAAAATTAATTCCCTTATCTAATGCATATTTAATAATTTTACGAGTTGTCTGTTCGTCAACGGTCCATGAATGTTGACCATTTGAGGCATCACCAAAGCCCATACATCCTAAACATATTCTTGAAACATTTAAATCAGAAACACCTAATTTTATATATTTCATATTAATTACCTCCTAATACCTTTTATTATAAAAGAACAAAAAAATATAGTAAAATACTCATTTTATATAATTGATAATACTTAAAAAGCATGATGAATAAGTATAATTAAAATATATTTTAACTATAATTTAATAAATAATACATAATAAGTTAATTTAAGGAATATAAAATATGGCAAATAAGAGGTGGTAAATAAAATGCTTAAAATTAAAAATATTACAAAACAATATATTACAGGAGATTTAAAACAAGTTGCTTTAGACAATATTAGTTTAAATCTTCGTGATAGCGAGTTTGTAGCAATTTTAGGACCAAGTGGTTCTGGAAAAACAACTTTGTTGAATATTATTGGCGGTTTAGATCGCTATGATAGTGGTGATTTGATTATTAATGGTATTTCAACAAAACAATATAAAGATCGTGATTGGGATTCATATCGTAATCATACGATTGGTTTTGTTTTTCAAAGTTATAATCTAATTATGCACTTAAGTATTCTTGCCAATGTTGAACTGGCACTAACAATTTCTGGAGTATCTAAAAGCGAGCGTAAACAACGAGCAATTGATGCTTTAAAACAAGTTGGTTTGGAAAAACATATTTATAAAAAACCAAATCAGCTTTCAGGAGGACAAATGCAACGAGTTGCTATTGCTCGAGCTTTAGTTAATGATCCAGATATTTTACTTGCAGATGAACCAACTGGAGCATTGGATAGTGAAACAAGTGTTCAAGTAATGGATTTATTAAAAGAAGTTGCTAAAGATCGTTTGGTAGTAATGGTTACTCATAATCCTGAACTAGCTAAAAGTTATGCAAGTCGTATTGTTCAGGTTAAAGATGGAAAAATTATTGATGATTCAAATCCTTATAATCTTGATGAAAAGGATTTACCGGAAGTTAAGTATAAAAACATGGGGAAATCTTCGATGTCATTTTTGACAGCTTTGGTTTTAAGTTTTAATAACTTAAAAACCAAAAAAGCACGAACGTTATTAACTTCTTTTGCTGGATCGATTGGGATAATTGGGATTGCATTAATTTTATCGCTTTCCAATGGGGTAAGTAATTATATTAGTGATATTCAAAAGGACACAATGTCTTCTTATCCTATTTCAATTGAAGCAGAAACGATTGATTTAACTTCTGTTATGGGTGAAAATCAAAGTTTAGTGACTGATGATGTTGATCATAAAAAAGATGGGGTATATTCAAATACAAGAGATTTAGAAATGGCTTCAACAATGACAACAAATATTACAAAAAATAATTTGACAGAATTTAAAAAGTATCTAGAGAATCCTAAAAGTGAAATTAATGAATTTGTAGGAGAAAATGGGATAGTTTATACTTATGATACTAAATTTGGAGTTTATACTAAGGATCCTAATGGTGAATTAGTTAATACTGATGGAAGTACTTTAGATGATAATAGTAATGATAATTCCTCAATGATGACTAATCCTACTAGATCTAATTTTCAAGAATTAATGTCTGGTAAAAAAGATGATAGTGTTAGTAAGGTTTTAAAAGATAATTATGATGTGGTTTATGGTAAGTGGCCAAATGAATATGATGAAATTGTTTTAGTATTGGATGAAAATAATGAAATTTCATCAACTGTGTTATATCAACTAGGAATTTTACCAGCAAGTGAATATAAAGATGTAATGAATAAAATAAATAATGGCGAAACTGTAAGTTTTGAAAATCAAAAATGGAGCTATGAAGATATTTGTTCAAAAGAATTTTATTTGATTCCAGATAGTGCTACTTATATCAAAAATGGAAATGGATTATATAGTAGTATTAAAGATGATATGACAAAAATGGAAGGTCTTTTAGATAATGCTGTTAAGCTTAAAATAACAGGAGTTGTTCGACCTAATAATGATGATACAAGTACATTGATTAATCAAAATATTGGTTATACAAAAGCGTTGACTGATTATATTATTGATTATACTAATAATAGTGAGGTTGTTAAAGCACAAGAAGCTAGTAAAGAAATTAATATAACTAATGGAATGACTTTTTCTCCAAGTGATGATAGTGCTCGAATCGAAGATACTAAAAAGTATTTATCTAATTTAGGGATATCTGAAAAAGCTAGATTTTGTCAAGAAATTTTAATGACTTCACCTAATCGAAATGCAAATGTTCAAAATATGAGTGAAGTTCAATTAGCAGCAGCGTTAGATAATTATTTAGAAAATCCCGATGATGAAGTATTATTAGAAATTTATAATTCATATATTTCAACGGGAACATATGATGATAATATGGAAATGTTCGGTTTAATAAATTATGATGCACCTAGTGCAATAAATATTTACACTGATAGTTTTGAAGATAAAGATGAAATTTCAAGATGTATAAATGATTATAATGAAACAGTTAGTGAAGAAAATCAAATTACGTATACTGATTATGTGGGATTATTGATGTCTTCGGTTACAACAATTATTAATGTTATTTCTTATGTTTTAATTGCTTTTGTAGGGGTATCATTAGTGGTATCATCGATTATGATTGGAATTATTACTTATATTTCAGTATTAGAAAGAACAAAAGAAATTGGTATCTTACGTGCAATTGGGGCTTCAAAAAGAAATATTTCTCAAGTATTTAATGCTGAAACATTTATTATTGGGTTATGTTCAGGGGTTTTAGGAATTGTAATTTGTTTAATCGTATTGGTTCCTGCTAATCAAATTATTCATAGTTTAGTCGGTTCTACAGATGTTAATGCAGTTCTTCCTTTAGTAAGTGCCGTTGTTTTAATTGTTTTAAGTGTATTATTGACTTTATTAGGGGGAATCATTCCATCTAAAAAAGCTGCTAAAAAAGATCCTGTAACTGCTTTAAGAACTGAATAATTTATTAAAATGGAGATTACAAATGAATGAAAGAGAAAAGATGTTATTAGGTAAATGGTATGATGCTACTGATCAAGAATTAGTAAAACAAAGATTGAATGCTAAAGATCTATGTTTTGAATTAAATCAAAT
>CALUSG010000020.1 GCA_944323365.1 Candidatus Gastranaerophilales bacterium | reverse complement strand
AATACTCCGGCCACACAAACCGGTGAAAAAGACCAGTTTGCAGGAGTGCGGAAGTTATTTCCTGATTACACATTTGAAGAAATCAATGGCAAGTACTATGTTAGAAAAGAGGAAGGAGTAACTGAATATGAGGCTTTAGATAAAATGATGGATGCACTGGATAACACATCAGAAAACCCTAATGCAGAAGAACTGGCACAAATAAAGGCTCAAGCAGCACAAAAAGGAGCAATAGCAGAAGTTCAACAAGAATTGGATAAATTTAAAGAAAATAATACTACTCTACCTGAAGGTGTAACTGTGTCTGTTGTAGACGATTTATCTGACGAAAACAACAGAAAATATAAAATTGAACGTGAGGGTAAAAACCCGATTTACTGTGACACAATTGAGGAGCTTGAGGTCGCACTAGCTGCACTTAAACCAGCTGCAGCCGGTCCTGCAGAAGCTACAAGTACCGCTACACAACAAACAACAACAGCAGGAGCTGCTCAAGGTTCACAAAGTAGTGTTTCAACTGGTAATAATGGAAACAGTACAGCTACCCAACAGTCTACAGAAAGCAACTCCGTAAATTGGCAGTTTATTGAGTCAGATAAACTTTTTGATGGTGATGCATGGTTTGTAAGAACTATATCTAATAATTCTAAACAAAAACTCAGGTTGCAAGTTGGAGACGGAGACTATTTAAATTATGATAAGTTAACAAGAACTGGTGATACTATTTACCTAAATGAAAAATATAGAGATAAAAAATATATGGACAATATAAAACTTGTTGACGATTACGGTAATTATATACCTGCTGCAATTACAGAAAAGGGTACAATTTCAGTCAGAATCGGAAATGAAAATGACAATATTTATTGGATTACATTGGAAGAATTCCTACAACATCCTGATCAATATCAACTTAAAGACGCCCCCCCAGTAACATCTGCTGATTATAGCACAAGAATAACTGATTCAAGCGTCAACTGGGTCAGATGATGCAAGCCGGTTAGGGTTATTCAGCGGAGTTAATTAGGTTTTCTAAAGAATTTTTTCATATCATCAGAGATTTTCACATTTTGGATAGCGAGGTGATATTTTCTGAGATTAGCGATAGATTCTTGTTCATCCATAAGATTGCGTCTAATAGTTTTTGGCTGAGGCTTAATATCAAAATTAGGCGACTTTTTGTCCATAATTTTAGCGATTAATTCATCAATATCGCTGCCTGAGACCGAGTATTTTGCTGCGACATCCGAGGCTGTCGCACCTTGAGGCAAGGTATAAAGCCAACAAAGTGTTAACACATCGCTGGCTGAAACGTTCAAAATTCCTTTTTGGTGAGGCGTATACATAATATCTTGCGGAAAAGGGCTATGACCAAGGCCGACAGAATGGCCTATTTCGTGTAAAATTGTATGATAGACTTCGCCGTCGTCCATGTAATCTCTGTGGATTAAACCGTCAGTAAGCCCGATACTTACCTCTGCACTATAAAGCCTGTTAGAAGCATCATAATCAAAATAGCAATGTCCAAGAGCTTTTCTCTCAACACGTTTCCAATCAACGTTAATTTGGGATTCCAAAAGCGTATTGACTATAGTAAAAGAAACTTTACCTTTAACAGCTGCCTGCCAGGCATCAAGAGCTTTTTTGACCATAGCTCTGTAACGAGCATCCTGACCTTGTTTTGAATAAAAATTCATAGGTGCTATGTAAACTTTTAACGGCATTTTACATGTCCAACGCATGATTCTTCCGTTTTTCAAAGACTCTTGTAAATAAGTTTTCTTCTTCATATTTTTATTGTATAATAAAAATTGAGTAAAGGCTAGGAGATTAAGATATGAACATTATGCAAATGATGAAGCAGGCACAAACCCTGCAAAAAAAATTAAAAGAAACTCAAGACGAACTTGCCAAAACCGAAGTAGTTGGTGAGGCTGCCGGCGGAGCTGTAAAAGTTACCTGTGACGGACAAGGTAAATTTAAATCTATAAAACTTACTGCAGAAGCATTAAACCCTGAGGCTCCTGAATCTGTTGATCCTGAAGTGGTAGAAATGGTTGAAGATATTGTTACAACAGCTATTTTAGATGCCAGCATGAAAGCTACTGATTTAATGGAATCTAAAATGAAGAGTGTAACAGGCGGCATAAGTATACCGGGATTATTTCAATAATGATTTATCCAAAATCTGTTGCGGCTTTAATTGAGCATTTTCAAAAATTTCCTTCTATAGGACCAAAATCAGCACAACGTATGGCATTATATTTATTAAGAATGCCGATATCTGAAGTGCGAAAATTTTCACAAGCAATGTTAGATGCTAAAGAAAATACAAAAACTTGCGAAATATGCTTTAACATCTCATCAGAAAGCCCTTGTGAAATTTGTAGTTCTACATCAAGAGACAAAACAACTATTTGTGTTATTTCTGAAACTAAAGATTTAATAGCAATAGAAAAAACCAATGAATATAAAGGATTGTATCATGTACTGCAAGGCTTAATATCGCCGATGGACGGAATAGGTGCTGATGATATAAGAATTAAAGAGTTATTAAACAGACTTACGAATAATGAAGTTCAGGAAATTATCCTGGCTTTGCCGCCATCTGTTGAAGGAGAGGCAACAAGTCTTTATCTCACAAAACTTATTAAGCCGTTTGGAATTAAAGTATCAAGAATCGCATTTGGTTTACCTGTCGGAGCTGATTTAGAATATGCGGATGAGCTTACTCTTGCACGTGCAATCGAAGGCCGTCGGGAAATATAATAAAATACATAAAGTTTTTAATTAGTCGGCTGAATTCAGGAAGACTTCCAGCTGACTAATTTTTAATTTATTTAATCATATTGTAACACTTCTTAACAAATAGCACATAAATATTAAAGAAATAGTAAAAAATAACCGTTAAACGTAGTAAGGATAAAAAAGGAAAGGACAAAAAGCCATGGGAATGGCCGCATCACAAGCAAGATTATTATCAATAACATCTCGTTTAGCGGACAACGAGCTGAGAGCTCAGGTTATAAACAATTCCAAAATGCGTTTAGCAACTGAGAGTTCTAGAGTTAGCGAGAACTACATAAACGCATTAAATTCTGCTACTATGATGTTTTCTAACTATGATGTTGATGGAAATAATCTTTATCAGAAGTTATCTTTCAATTCTTTATCTGCTTACAGCTCTTATAATAACCAATATGGGCTTATTGATGCTAATGGCAATATTTTAGTTTCTGAAAGTGATGCTGCTAATTTTAGAGCTGCTAATGGTGATTTAAATACTTTCCTCGCTAATTATGGCCTTGTTTACGGTTCTACTTTTTGGAACGAAGAAACTTTCGGTGGTACTGATATCACTCTTGGTGAAGGTGATTCAGCTAAAACTTTCTCTCTTGAACAATTAGAACAAATGTATTTAGGCAATACTATTACCAACGCTGATGGTAAAGTCCAAATGGTCGATGACAATGGTAATCCTATTACTAATGATTATAACAATATGCATTACGGCTATGATGCCTCTTTATCTTCTTTTGAATACTCTTATTTCGTCGAATTAGTCGAAAATCTTAATAACGCTCAAAATTATCTCGATAATCTCGTTAATGGCACTAAAAAAAATTGGGCTTTAGGTAGTACAGCAGGTTATATTTCTTATGGAAAGAATGGATCTCTAGGTAAGAAAACTTGGGCACAAATATATGAAGACTTTGTTACCAACTACGATGATAGATCATTAAATGATATTAGTCATTTATTACATGGATTAGATAATACCATGCAAATATTAATAAATGATGGATATATTCAAAAAGGTGAGCCACGCATTAGTGGGGGCTATTATCCAGCGAATAGTAACTCTGCTGCTTGTGAAATTTATGAGTCTCTTTCAAGTTTAGGGTTATATAATGATGTGTATGGTGCTAGTTCAGATGATCGAGGTCGTGTCTTTGTTCAATCAAAAAGAACAAATGCATTTACTTCTGATAAATATAGTGAATTTACTGTACCAAATGCTGATGGAACTCAAAGGGTTGTTAATATACCTAAAACTATTAATTTTGGTCCGTCATTTACTAATGAGGATGGCAGTGTTACTTATATGTTTTCTGCAACAGCAATCAAGGGGTCAGGTAAACAAACTGTTTATCAAATTAATTTAAATTCGGACTATAAAAGTACATTGCTTAATGATGATGATACCGCAGCAAGTATTTATTGGCTAAAAGGCAAAGATAATGGCAATTGCGATCGCTTTGATGATAGCAATGGTAATGCAAGTGGAAATACAGGTTGGCCGATTGAGATGACATATGAAGAGTTATGCTCTAATGGTTTAAGTGTCCAGGTTGTCTATAATGATACAGATGAAAGTGGTACAAAAGTCCGACCAGATGAATATTTCTGCAAAATAGCAAATGAACTTAACCCTGGCATCTGGACTGTTGAAGATGTTATTAGATTAAATACAATTAACAATGATGCTGCAGGTAATGGTAATTTAGAAGATTCAAGACTTAATGAAATACAAAGTATAGTAAAAAATTTAGTTCTAGATTGGCAAGTTAATATAATGGACGCTCTAGATAGCGAATTATTTATTAAAGCAGAACAACTCGATACTAAAGATGGTACGATTAAACAAGCCTTAGAGGAATACCGATTAGCAAAATATGATTTACTACATTTTATCTATGGTAACAACGCCGTTTTCGGGACTAGAGGAAATCATACGGATCCTAGTAATGTTACTTACACTCAATTATCTGAATTCGCTAATAGTTTTAGTATTGATAGGTATAACGAAGAAGGTATTTCTTATCTGATTGAATATATGAATTCTGTTAATAATGATCCTTCTTTTGACCCAAACTGGAAAAAATTATCTTTTAATAATAGCTCAAATGAAGGATCTGTAGGTGCTGATGACAATCAACATAAGGGGCATGGCTATGGTTTAGGTATGACACCAATATTAGACATTTACTATCTTGATGAATTATTTAACAAATATGGCGAGCCTTCATATGGTTGGTTTGATACTAATAATAGTGATGAAAATGCGGAGGCTAAAGTTCAATGGTACACTAATCTATTTAACAGAATGGCTCAAGGATACAAAGTCCTTGAGGATGGATTGGCTTCCAGCAACGAATGGATTCAATTCGCTTTTGAAAGCGGTTTAGTTACTATGGAACAGGTCGACAAGTCTAACAACTGGCAGTCTACTTTATACACCAATTGTTCTGACATTACTGAAGTTACTGATCAAAACGCTGTCGCTGTGGCCGAAGCTGAATACAACAAAGCTATGAACAATATTGAAAACAAAGACAAAAGATTCGATATGGAATTGAAAAATATTGATACTGAACACAATTCCCTTCAACAAGAATACGATTCTATTAAGTCTGTTATTGACAAAAATATTGAACGCTCTTTCAAAATTTATTCATAGTGATTAAGCCGATAAAGTAAATATATTATAAATTTCTTCATCAGAGAGTTCTGTAATAATTTTTTCACCTTCGTAAACAGCTAAATCAGCAAGCTCTTTTTTAGATTTTAGCATTTCATCTATTTTTTCTTCAAAAGTACCTAGAGTAATCATTCTATGGACCATTACATTTTTATCCTGACCAATACGATAAGTTCTGTCAGTAGCCTGATCTTCAACTGCAGGATTCCACCATAAATCATAATGGATAACGTTTGTGGCCTTAGTTAAGTTCAAACCTGTACCGCCGGCCTTTAAAGATAAAATCATTATCTTCGTATCATCATCGTTTTGGAATTTATTAATCAACTCTTCACGTTGAGGTACTGTTAAAGAGCCATGGAAAAATAAAGGAATTGTATTACATTCTTCTGCAATAACTTTTGTTAAAATATCACCCATTTCTTTATACTGGGTAAAAATTAAAGTTTTTTCATTATTGTCTAATATTGTTTGAACAGTTGAAATACATTTCTCCAACTTTCCTGATAACTCTTTGCCAATTTCACCTGACTTTAAAAATTGATACGGGTGATTGCATATCTGTTTCAATGCCGTAATAAGCTTGAATATATTCCCTCGTCTGTTAATTCCGGTAAATCCGCTTATCTTATCCATCATTTCGTTAAGCGTTTTTTCATATAAAACAGCCTGCTGTTTTGCTAAATAACAGTATTCGTTCAATACCATTTTTTCAGGTAAATCAGTAATTACATGTTTATCAGTTTTTAACCTTCTTAAAACAAACGGTGATACTGACATTTTTAATTTTGCGGCACGAGATGTTTCCTTAAACCTTTCTATCGGAATAGCATAACTCTTTTGAAAATCTCTTAAAGAGCCTAGATAACCTTTATTTATGAAATCGAATATACTCCAAAGTTCTGTTAATCTGTTTTCTACAGGAGTACCCGTCATTGCAATTTTAATATCAGATTTAAGCATTTTAATTGCAAGAGTTTGTGCTGTATCAGGATTTTTAATATTTTGTGCCTCATCAACAATAACCATGCCCCAGGCATGTTTTTTAAGCTCCTCAACATCTATACGCATTATTGCATAAGTTGTTAAAATAACATCGTGATTAACCTCCAGTTTACGTTCTGAACCGTGATATACAAATGCATTTAATGCCGGAGCAAACATTTGTAATTCTTTCATCCAGTTCCCGATTAAAGTTGTCGGACAAATTACTAAAACAGGCTTGTTAAGCGTTTTTTCTTCTTTTAATTTCAATATAAGGCTTATAACTTGAATGGTTTTACCAAGCCCCATATCATCAGCCATACAAGCTCCAAACCCTTTTGATACGTTTGTCCATAACCACTTTAACCCTACTTGCTGATATGGTCTTAATTCCCCGTTCAACCCTTTAGGCGGCGTAACTTCAACAGGCTTTGTGAAATCTTTTATAATTCGGGCAAAAGCATCATCATAATCAAAATCGTATTCATCTATCTGTCCCGACATGGCTGCGTGGATTAATTCCATACGTGACATTGATTTTAAATTAGATTTTGCTATTTGTTCAAAGATTTTTTTGCTTTCTTCTTTGTCTATTAACACATATTTATTTTTGTATTTTATTAGACCTGAGCTGCTTTCAACAAGTTTATTAAATTCTTCGATAGAAATTTTCTCATTGCCAATAGCTATTTCATAAGAAAAATCTAAAATATCATCAAGCGAAATCTTACCGGTTGAATTACTATTCAAAATTTCAGACAAATCAGCAGAACGAGAAGCTTTTACCTTAGCATTGATTGAAGCTCTCGGAATAACTACATTTACTAATTCTTCAGGTAATATAACCTCTATCTGTGCTTTTTGCAAATAATATGCTGTCTGAGTTATTATTTTATAAACTTCATTTAAGTTTAAATCAAGATATAACTTTTCCTCGTCCTCAAATAAATCCTCAAGTTCAGGCATATAACGTATTGCATAATTCAATTGCTTTTCAACTATTCTCGCTATATCGGAAGAATTTGCACCAAAAACCTCGCCTTTTGTGTACAAATCGTCAATTAAAACACTTTCATCTGTTTTACGGTTTTTAATATAAACTTTTAATCTGAATACTTCATCCTCAAGCTTGTCGACCTTTAAGAACGGTATGACATCATATTTGCCTAAATAAAGTTCATCAAACCACTCTGAAAAACTTTCAGCTATGTCCTGACCTTTCATCAGTGAACGCTGTTCCAAGTCTTTTATCATATATGTTCCGGATTTTACATCCTTAAACCTGTATGCTTTTATACCTAAAAATTTATAAATAACATAATTTAAATAATTATATATAAATTCATAAACAAAATTTTTAGGCTTTTCACCTTTAATAAACAAATTTTCAGGCATGCACTCATCAAAAATATTAACAATTCTAGCCAGCTGCTGATTAGATATAACAGGTTCGTAAACTATCCTGAACATTTGTCCTTTTCTTTTGACTGTAGGAATAAAATAAAGCTTTTCAATCAACTTCATTACAAAATACGTAAGCTTATTCATATATAAAAATGTTGGAGTCAATGCCTCAGACTCGGCTATATTTCCAAAACCGCCGAAATAGTCCAACACAACATCTAAACTTAACGCATATCCAACCTCTTTACCTAAAACCTGAGAATGAAATCTGAATAACGACCCCTTTGATTTTAAATAATACTGAAAATTATTTGTAGGAGTTACAAAAAATGATAGTTTGTCATTTTCGTTAACTAAATAAAAATTAGTATTCCTGCAAGGAGTATACGGACTTAAAAAAATTCCGGCGAATTCATCCTCTACAATTTGGTAAATCATACTCAAAGTATAGCGAAAATCCTTATTCTTAAATCCTTCAGGATTTTCACTCAAATTGAAGAACAATTCATCAACATTGTTCTTTTTAAACGAAAAATCAATATCTAAACAACTTATATCATTCATACGAGTAAAGATTCACCAGTCATTTCTTTTGGTATAGGAATTCCAAAAAGATCAAGCACGGTCGGAGCGATATTACACAAAGCTCCGTCACCTTGTTTTAATTTTATATCTTTTGGAGCATTAATAAGCACAAACGGTACTTCATTAGTAGTGTGAGCTGTTTGAGGTTTACCTGAGTGTTCGTCAACCATAACTTCTGAATTTCCGTGATCTGCTGTTAATAGCATAATAACATTATGTTTAATACAAGCATCTGCAATTTTTCCGACACACTCATCCACCACATGACAAGCCTTAGTTGCAGCTTCTATTACACCTGTATGTCCGACCATATCCGGATTGGCAAAGTTAACCAAAATAAATCCGTATTCAGGGTTATCAATAGCCTCCAATACTTTTTCACAAACTTCAACAGCACTCATCTCAGGCTGCATATCGTAAGTGGCTACTTTTGGTGATGGAACCAGCACTCTTGTTTCATGTGGCTGTGGTTCTTCAACTCCGCCATTAAAGAAAAATGTTACGTGTGCATATTTTTCTGTTTCCGCTGTTCTAAATTGTTTTATTCCGTTTGCTTCCAAAACATCTCCCAATATATTTACAAGATGTTCTTTTTCAAACGCAACCGGGAATTTAAAAGTTTCATCATATGATGTCATTGTAACATAACATATGTTTTTCAAAACTTTTTTTCTGTTAAATCCGTCAAAATTTTCGAAATTAATAGCTTTAGAAATTTCACGTGCTCTATCAGGTCTGTAATTAAAGAATATAACTGAATCGTTATCGTGAATACGAGATTCTTCTCCCCCGATAACAGTCGGTAACACGAATTCATCGGTATTGCCTTTTTCATATGACATTTTAACACCGTCACAAGCAGATGCTGCATGTTCACCTTCGCCTAATAACAAAGCATTGTAGCCTTTTTCAACACGTTCCCAACGATTATCTCTGTCCATAATATAATAACGGCCTATAATTGTTGCTATCGGCGGTAAACCATATTTTTTAAGCTCATCTTCAATAGGTTGAAGAAAATTACATGCACTTTGAGGAGGAGTATCACGTCCATCTAAAAATGCATGAACATAAACTTTTTTCAAACCGCTTTCTGCAGCTAATTTTATTAACGCCATAACATGCTCCAGCGATGAATGCACGCCTCCGGTTGATACTAAGCCATATATATGTAATGATGAATTATTTTGTTTTGCATGATCAATTGCCGTTAAAAACTTTTCATTTTTAAAGAAAGATCCGTCTTTAATAGCATTATTTATACGGGATAAATCTTGATAAACAATTCTTCCGGCACCTAAATTTAAGTGTCCAACTTCACTATTTCCCATTTGTCCTGGGGGTAGTCCAACGTATTCACCATCTGCGTGAAGTTTAGTAAACAAATATTCTTTTTCTAATTTATCAACATGAACAGGATTTGCCAGTTTAGTGGCATCATATTCGGGGTGATTTTTACTAATTCCCCAACCGTCCATAATACATAACAATACTCTTTTTGACATGATAACACCTCTTGGTACAATGTTATCAAGAAAAAAGAAAAAATTCAATATTTAAAAAAGCATATCGTCGTTAAGCTTCCAATTATTTCTTAAAACATAAGAAAAACAGAAATAGCCTGTACCATTTGCTGAGCAATCAGCAGCAACCTCATCATAAGTTTTATTAGTACCTGCAGGCACAAAAACTTTATTATCAAACACAAATACAAAAATATCCTGTCCGATTACATTTGGAGGTCTGTCACCGTTAACATCCGCATGAACAACCAAACCTGAAGTTCCGTCAATTTTAACCCCGAAATGAGTTTCTATATCATTTGCTGCTGCACCGTCAAGGTTAACCATAACACCGTCAATAGTAACAAAAACTATTATGTTTCCGCCAATACCCTTTGTACCCTCATCCCACAAAGCTGTTTGACCGTTCAATTGTTTTGTAACACCGCTTGTATGCCAGCAGCCAGGTGTATCTATACAATCTTTTTGCACCTTTAAATTTGGTTTTAAATAATAATTATACCAATTAATCATACTATCAGTATCACCATCCGAAAAGTTGACATAACTGTAGCCCAAATTTGAAGCCATTGAAAGCTGAATTGCATTTTGCAGTGTTGCATAAGTTTTTTTAAGTTTAGCAGTCGCAGATGTCTTACGATAATTGTAAACAAGATTAGGAATTGTTAGTGCCGCAACTATACCAATAATACCGAGCGTTATCAAAACCTCAGCAAGCGTAAATGCAAAATTTTTTTTAGTACAATATTTGAACATACACAGTCCTTGTTCTTGCTTTGTTATCAAAATCAATTAACACAATTTGCTGCCATTGTCCCAAATGCAAAGCACCTTCTAAAAGCGGTACCATAGTTGAATTTCCTACAATTGAAGCTCTGACATGCGAATACCCGTTACCATCGTGCCACATTTCATCATGATGATATTCTTTATTTACAGGAGCTATTTTTTCCAAAGCTTCAGGCAAATCCTTTAAAAGCCCGGGTTCATATTCTATATTTGTAATAGAAACAGTGCTTCCTGCAACATAAACATATACTACCGCATTTTGCAATGAATGCCGGTAGACTATATTTTTAACATCATTAGTAATATCGATTATATCGGTATTGCCCTTAGTATGAACAACAAATTTTTCACTAATTAATGTCATAAATTAAATCTTATATCTCCACGTTTTACGATTTTTCTACCTTTTGAATAAGTTGAATACGGATTGTGTTTTTTAACCAAATCTCTGTAATCTTCACCGTCATCAAGTTTAAAGACATTAAAGTCAGCATCTTTACCAATTTCAATGGAACCGGTTACATGAGAAAGTCTTAAAATCTTTGCAGGATAAATTGTCAAATATTTAATTAACTCTACAATATCTAATAAATTATCTTTATTGCATTCAACTGCAAGTCTTAACAAACTGTAGTCTTTTTGGAGTTTAAAACTTTGAGCGGAGAATCCGAAATTTTTGTTAAAATACTTTAAAACTTCGGAAAATTCAAGTTTTTTATTACAAATTTCTTCGCTGTATAAAGGCTGATAAACAAATTTAACTCCTGTATCCGCAAGTTTTTTCAATTCACTGTTGTCGAGATAATTTGCATTAGCAGCAATAACTTTATTAGTCAAAACTTTTAAATTATCGAGATAAGCAACAGGGCCGATATCCTTTTTGTATGGTGTTATTTTTCTAAATCCCATAAACTTATGCAGCAAATCAATATCAGAAAAACCGTGTTCCAGCCATTCCATTTCATCCTGAGCTTCACCAAAGCGGGTCATTAAAAGCATATTGTGTTTTCTGCAATACTTTGAAAACAATTCCCATAATTTTTTATGAACACCAGGAATTGAATGCAGCATAATCCCTATATGCGTATTTTCTCCTTTATGAAAAACATAGTTTTCAACTTTTTCACGTAAAGCCTTGAATTTACGTTTACTCTTATCGGAGCTGTCTGCAAAGACTTCAAAAAACATATAATTTTTAATAGGAGCACGATTTATAATTTCAAAATACTTATCTTCTTTTGAAACCTGTGCAATACAAGTAGTTCCGGCACGAACCGCAGCTTCCAAACCTTCTTTAAACGATTCGATTTTTTCATTTCTGTCTAATACAAAATAATCACTCAAAATATTTGCCCATTTTAAGCTGTAATTATCAGGTTTTACACCGGCAAAAGTATATT
Organism: Candidatus Gastranaerophilales bacterium; assembly: GCA_944323365.1. Classification (GTDB taxonomy): domain Bacteria; phylum Cyanobacteriota; class Vampirovibrionia; order Gastranaerophilales; family Gastranaerophilaceae; genus SIG32. The sequence continues at coordinate 426 of CALUSG010000020.1, read as the reverse complement.
TTTTTGCAATAGTTTGAAAGAATTTTTTAAGCCTGTTTTTAAGTCCATGAGGCTTAATTTTACCAACATTTGTATATTGATACTGAGTAAACAGATCAATAAACCCGGGAGTTACAACACTATTCCCCAAATTTTTTACAAATTTTTCTTCAAATTTAGAAGTTTGTTCATTAGGGATAATATCGACAAATTTACCCTCATCAACTACTAAAGCCATATTTTCGAGCACTTCGCCCGTTGAAGTTAAAATCCATCTCGCTTTATAGCATTTCATGCTGTCTACTCCTTGAAATACAGGATAACAAAATAATCACAAAATTGCAAGTATATTAAGAGATTTTAATAGCGTTTTCGACCATAAAGCCAAGATATAAAATAGCATTCACCTGAAGGGCACCATCTGTCTTTAAACATATAATCCATTTG
>CALUSG010000019.1 GCA_944323365.1 Candidatus Gastranaerophilales bacterium | reverse complement strand
TGAGCGAATTAACGACCGCACACCACCCTTGCAGAGCCAGCAGCTGCATCGCTCTCAAATCGGCATCTTTACGGCTATACTTTCGTGACACCTATACAACCTCCGCCTGATACAGTATCATTCTTTAAAGTTATTTGGATAAAATACATCCTTCCAGCACTCAAATATTTTGTTATTGAAGCACTGCTATCCGTTCCTCCATTATCCGAAACAATTTCATTTAATGAGCCATCTAAAATAGAGATAGCAATGTCTGTGCCAGCCCCATAAAGTTTTTCGTCGTATATTTTATAATTTCCACTTATATTAGGCATAAAAGCATAATACATTACTTCGCCACTGTTCAAATAAAATTCGTGCCTATACATACCTTCAGCACAATTGACCGTTTGTTGAATTGAAGCCATAATACCAAATTCAGAATTAACACCTTGGTTTTTATTTTTTGCTTGAATATAATACTTTTGGCCGGCTCGACAATACAAATTAATTAATGAATACAACTTATCACCTGAATCATCGTCAAAACATAACAAATTAAATTTTGAATCATATAAATAGAGCACTGTATTCAAATTTGAAGAATTATAACTAAATGTATTGAATGTATATATTTCATTTCTATCAGGAACAAAACAATGCCAGATACTGTCGCCATTATACTCAAACATTTTAATATTTGTATAATTCTCACCTGTGAGAGTCAACTTCTGATATCTTCCAACAAAAAATTTACACCTACCTGCATCATTATTGATCCCACTAATTTTTAAAATATACCGCTTTCCTTTAATTAAATTAAATACATATGAATTTTGTGAACTAGTTCGATGAGTAATTGTTGCAATTGTTTTTCCACTCGATTCTTCAGTAATTTTCGCATTAAAATCACCAACACCATCGAATAAATATTCCGATGAACTTTTAGGAATAAAAACATATTCTTGATATCCTATACCAGTTTCCCCCTTATTATAATAATACGCAACTTCCTCCCATTGACTCTCCGAAAGCGTGATCTTGTTTTCGGCCATCGGTTTTTCTACATATTTATAAACACATCCACCTGAAACTGTATCTTTATAGTCCACACTACCATATTTTATCAATCCAAAGCTCTTTGTATTATCTTGTACAATGTCTAGAGTAATTTGTTGATGTATTGTAGACTCCCATGTATCATCAATCTGCGCCAACCCAAACAATAATTCATAATAATCTGAATCTGTTTTATATAAAAGGGCTTCTTGATTGTTTCCAATTTTTTGATCTAAAAATGCAACATCAAAGGCTCTTGGATATGCTCCATATTTATTTATCACAGATTCTGGACTTGTTGAACCCAAGAAGTTAAAATTAGTAAAAGAATATTGATTATCACCATTTAAAGTTAATCCTGTTTCAAACATCGCGTTTTTATAATGTACATCAATTGCTTCATTTACTATATCATACGCATCCAATAGAAAATTAGCAGCTGTTTTTATATACTTTCCATATTTTGGAATCATATCAAGCACTGTACCCAAAACAATTTTAACAGAGCCCATACTTGTATTACTGCTTGCGTTCTTCTTCCCTACACCCTGCAATGTTAAACCTATACCATTTAGATAAGCCCCTCTATCATCTTCAACTGCATAATCACTATCTCCAATGTTAGGAGAATTATTATTCGTTAGACTTATTTTAGTATTAATATTATTTAGAGCTAAATTACTTGACGCTCCCAACGTTGACAACCCCATATTATTATACGTGATAAGATTAGTATGTGCAGTATAATAAACAACCCCCTCAAACATAGGAACTACCCGCACTTTCCCTTTATTGGCTGTTATTTTCTCTTCTGTTTCTATATCAAACACAATATATTCAGAATATGTGTTTGCGCCATTATCTAAATAAGTATGCACGTAAAATCCATATTCAACACCAATATATGAATACGTTCCAACATTTTGAAACAATTTTTTTGGAATAATATTGACGATTGGGTCATCTGAAGTCACTAAAAGGCTCCCGACTGAACTATGATGCTGTTTTTCCCTGTAAAAGTTCACGTAATCATGTATTAAACCATCAGAATCAGTATATTGATCAAATTCATTTATTTTAACAGTTCTTTGACCATTTACATAAATATCAGAAGAATATTGTGAAATACGATTAGCGCTCTCTAGTTCAGAACTTATTGCTGACTTAAAGTTTCTTTCAAAATTATACGAAAAATCAATAGCGGTTTTTGATTGTACACCTAATTCCTCCCAATCTCCAATAACCAGCATTTCAATATTTTCATCGCAAATCTCGATATACGTCTTCGTTAACAACTTTAAATCCGCATTGTATAATAAAATTTCAATATTATTTTTTTTATTGATATTATTATTTATTGCACAAAAAGCATCTCCGTAAGGATAATCCGTATTTTCTAAAATTATTCTTACCGATACAATACCCTCTATAATATTGTTTTCAACATTTTTCTGAATCATATTTGCCAAATCAGCGATATAAAATACATTGCCATCTAATAACTTTACAGGATAAAATTTCAGCTCATCTAACGACAGCTCGATCCCTGCATCAAGCGATTTGCATATTAATTCATTATCCTCTATTTCAATTTCGCCACTTTTATAATCAATATACTTAGAATAACTAATTCCCCCAATTTCTTCGTTTTGAGCCTTTACATTGTTAGGGCTTAAAATTAGAACACCAAAAATACATAAGGCCAGCACAAAAAATAAACATCCTATTGTTATCTGCTTATAAGTTTTCATAAATTAATCTCCTATGAATTTTAATAGATTTAGTAAAATTATTTTTTAACAGCAAATTTGATTATTGCATTATACCCCTCCTATTACGATTTATTTTACACAATATTATGATAAAATAAATTTGTATAATATTTTTTATAAACTTGTATAAATTTTGTAAAATTTTGTTTTTTGCAATTTGTATCCTTATTCAAATCAAAAACGAGCCCACATCAAATACGGCGCCCCGCAAGTCTTACGTGAGGCTTGCGGGGCGCCAATCTGTTTAATTTTTGTACTTTGCAGGGAACTTCTCTACTCTTCCGCGGGGTAGCGCAGGCCCAGCTGCGCGCGGCAGGTGTCCAACAGGCGCATGACGGCGAGCGTGCCCGCGGCGGGGATGAAGGCGCTCTCCTTCTTTCCTGCCCGTATTTCGGCGGCGACCTGCGCGAACTGCTTTCCGTATAGGAGGGAATCGTCGGAAAACACTTCCTTTTCCTT
>CALUSG010000018.1 GCA_944323365.1 Candidatus Gastranaerophilales bacterium | reverse complement strand
TAAGTAACGCCTTTGTGTTTTTAACATATTTGTGCGTTTGTGTTTTTGTGTTTGTTTGTTTTGCTTTGGATTGTATTGTGCGTTGAGTTTTCTCCTTTACGCAAAGACCCGTTTGGGTCTTTTTTTTTATATCTCTATATTGACACACCGACATTATGACGGTATAATACAAGTAAAGATACCGACACAGTGACGGTAGTAAAGGTGGTATACCATGAATAACATTAAAGAAGCAAGGCTAAAAGCCAAATTATCACAATCTAAAATGTCCAAATTATTCAATATTCCATTAAGAAATATTGAGCGTTGGGAAGCAGGAGACACACAACCTTCTGCTTGGGTAAAAGAATTATTACTTAAAGAATTAGAAAGGTTGGGAAAACAAGTGGAAGAAAGACAAAGATTAGACGCACACATTATTGGTTATTTATATGGCTATATTGAAGGATTGTTTATAGATAACCGTAATTGGGAAGCGATACCAAACACTATTCACACATTATCTAATACAGACCCCATTAAAGCATTGTTGCAATTAATGGACGGAGTAAAAAATTACGATATTAAACTCGACAATGATTTTGTTTCGATACTAATAAGCAACGTAAATTTTTCAGACTACGAAGATAAAAACAGCGATAATATTAAATTTAATAACTATCCTGTAAATTTTGTTGACCGTTTCCAATTTGCTCGAATTATGGGACAAAATCGTTCTACTGGTCGTATTATTTTTAGACTTCATCAAACACGCAGAACTCCTTTTGATATGCTTCAATATAGTGGTTTCACCGAAGAAGAAGTGGTCAAACTTTTAACTGGCTATCTTAACCCTAAAAATATGACTGGTGAAATGCTGCAAAAATTAGCAGACTATTTAAGATGTACACCAGATTATTTAAGCCGTGAAACAAATGACCCTAAAGAAACAAAAATAAATGATATTAAACCAATAAAGGAGTGATAACGTGGTTTGGACAGATTTTGGTAAAATGAATTATCAATGCCCTATATTACTTGAAAAAGTAAATACGGATTATAATAAGCACGAACCAACTACTAAAGCATACGCAATGTGTAAATACAAAGACGGTTTATTGATTGTTTTAGATTATGCCTTAGACGTAGAAGATGAATTTCAAAAACAAAAGAGACAGATTTTAATTAACGAAAGTAAAGAAACCAAAGCGTGTATTGTTGAAATGTCTCTTAAAGATTTGCGCTTTTATATCGAACAATTAAATATAAAAGATTAAAAATAATACCCCGGAGTTATTCCGGGGTATTATTTTTCTACGCCAATAATTTCGTTATATTCTTCTAAAGTAATTGTTCCTTTTTCAACTCTTTCAGATAATTGTTTATCATCTATTCTACCATTGTCATATAATCGTTTAATGCTGACAGCAATCGCTCTTGTTAAAGCCATTAAATCACCCCTTCGTTAATTAATTGCATAGTATAATCATCAATTATTTCTGCTTCTCTCTTAATTTCAAGGTTATTAAATCCTTCTAATATTGTTAATTCAATATCGCTTACTATTTTTTCTTCATAGGTGTAATAAATAACTCCTTCATCATTAGTTTTTTCTTCTATGTTTCGATAAATTAAATATCTATTACCAGATAAAACCAAAGGCTCGTTAGGCTTATTATTACCTTCTGCTTTTCGCCATTCCATTTTTACATCTATCCTTTCTACTAATTAAGGCAACACAATGTTTTAAAGATATTTTATTAGTAACATATTTTTGAAATGCAAGTTTGCCATTTATATACTTAAATTTACCTACTGAACTAACAACCCTCATAGCGTCAAAAACATTTAGCTGTTTCTTTTTAGAAATTTTATTAATAGACCTTGTTGTTCTAAGAAAAGCCCGGTCATTTAACTTAATAATATTTCTACTTATTTGAAAACCAACAAAAGTAACTTTTTGTTTATCAAGCAAATGAATTGCAGGTTGGTATTTAAGTTGTAAGCCTAATTTAGACAATTCACAAATAATTACATTTACAGCGTGCATTAATTTTCGTTTATTGCTATGAAAAAGTATCATATCGTCTATATATCTAACATAAACATTTATACGCAACTTTTCTTTGATAATATGGTCTATCTCTGTAATTACTAAATTAGCTATCCAAGGGCTTGTGTAAAAACCAATAGGTAAACCTTTTGCAGTTATTTCACCATTAGGCATACGCACCTTATTAAATCTCAATATTCGAGCAAACAACAGCAAAGTCTTTTTGTCTGCAATTACTTTTCTTAATGCTCTAAAAGCTATTAAAGGTTTAATATTTTCAAAAAACTTTTTAATATCAAGTTTACAAAAATATTTAGTTTTTTTATGGTTTTTAATTTGTTTGCGTATATATTGAATAGCTAATTCTCTGCCTTTCCTCGGCACGCTACCGCAAGAATAATAATAGAATTTAGATATAAACAATGGCGCACAAATTTTCATAATAGCATGATGTATAACTTGCTCTTGAATAAAATTAGGGCAAACAATTATACGTTTCTTACGAGATATACCGTCATTAATTTCCGTTGCATTATGTATGTATATAGGCTTCCAATTATTATTTAATAATTGAGTATGTAAGGCTGCTACTATCTCATCTATATGTTTTAAAGCATACCTAACGGCTCTTTTTCTCTTTTTGCCTTTAGCAGCTTTTAAAACTGCACTTTCGATATTTGCTTCACTAATAATGTTATCGAATAAATTATTGTATGTCTTAATAAATAATTACCTCTCTTATAGCCTTATGGATATTCAAATATTTTACTAACCCATACTTCCACGGCGTATTTTCTTACCTTGCGGTATGAGGAATAAGAATGACATTAGAGAAAATTAAATAAATTAAAATTTATATAAGAAATGACGCACCGTAATTCCAGTTGGAAATCGAGGGAGCGTTGTTCACATTCCAAGCAAACAAGCCAGCATTAACACCGTTGTTCACGTTACCCCCACATTTCAGCGAGTGCGAAATCGTCATTCAAACCCCTGCCTTGTTTATCGTTTTATAGAATTTATTTAATTTTTATTTGTTAAAAAGCAAAGGGGAGAGTAACTCCCCTTAAACCCTACCTAAAAGCCTTTATAAGAGACGGACGCACCGGAACTCCAGGCGGAAAGCGAGGGAGCGTAGGCCACATCCCAAGCAAACAAGCCAGCAGCAACATCGTCGTCCACGCGACCCCCACAGAGCAGCTGCGTAGTACCGGTATTAGACCAAGCTGCGTCACAAAAATATGTAGTAGAACTTGCACCAGAAACTACTATTGGCGCAGTTATTAAACGCTTATCTCCAGAAATAGTTTTAATATAACTTTCACTTGCACTTGGGCAATCTATACCTGTGTCTATATAACCACTCGCAGTTCTGTTGTAACCAGTAACAGTAGAGCCGTCAATAGTAGAATGTGTCAATTTAACATAATAACGTCTGTTTATGCACATTAAACCATTACATCTACGCCACCTATGCCCCCACCAATTTTCCATGCCAAAATATTTAGTAGCATATTGAGATGTACTTTCTTGCCCATAAAACATACCTTTAGTATTAGCAGTACCGGTATTATGAGTAAGAGCAGAGGACGAAGAACCACAATTATATCCACAAGCCTTTTGAAAATTCAAGCGTCTAAATATCAAAATACCCATAATGCGCATTAAGTCTTCGTCTGCCCAAGTAGTAGTGTCCCAACCGTCACCATTAGCATTAGCATAAGTAGCTTCTGTCTCAGCGGTAGTATTTGCTGTTGGGCGAGTTCCAGTAGACATAGACCTTAACTTTCCGTCAATATTAACCCCTTCATAAATTGGCATATAAAAATGCTCTGCGTAATCTCCGTCAGATTTTTTTGCAGACCAACATTCATAATCACCAGAATATTTTTCGGAACAATAATAAATATATAATTTATTATCAGTTTTCTCTGTTTTTACAAATACCGGCTTCCATTCAAGCATTGCATTGCCGTCAAACTCGGTATTAGTTACATCACTTTCTTCTCCCGTTATTTTTTTTGTATAGTCATCTGGATTAAGATAATAAGCAACAGTACCATTAGATTGTAGCATACATGGTTTAGGAAGAAACTCTGCGTTAGACCAACCGCCCCAATTAAATTCATCTGCGCTAAAATCCATATAACATTTATCTAAAAAATAATTATCGTACCCTTCTACATTATGAACACACGTTTCTTCATCTGGGTCAGTTTCATCAATGTAAATAGCGTAATGCCAAAAACCAAAACGGTTAAGTTCGCTATCGGAATACAAGCCCCCTTTAGACTGCGGAAACGCACGATAAAACCAGTTTTCGGGGCTTGTTTGTGTATCCACATACGGTTCGCTTAAATACTGGTCTCTAACAGACGAAGTTACAACAACAGTGCCGTCAGTAACAGACGTAGGATAAGAGCCTTGTTTTTTTACTATAACCGTGTTTTGCCATTCTGTAATCGTTACTCCGTCTATAATGCTGTCTTCTGGGTCTTTCCAATATAAACTAACCGAATTTCCGTTTTTCTCTATTTTACGATTTGTTACAGGCGTGGTAGCTATTCCAGTGCCAATAATAGCATTACAAGCAGTAATAGTTCCATTATTAATATATACAGGAACATTATCACTACCTATATTAGCATTGCTCTCAACTACTTTGCCTTGCGCAACATATATTGGTTTTTGATTGCTACCAGCGTTTTTGTTACTTAATTCTGCTACTAATCCCCATGTTCCGTCAGATTTTAAATATTTACCTTCATCATCTTCTTCTACTGGCGGTACTAACGAACCGCTACTTCCACCACCAATATTGCTTAAAACAACAGGTTTCATAACCCAAACAACAGTACCGTCAGTTGTATTTTGTTCTGTTTCGTCTTCCCAAACCGGTTCAACTGTTCCAGATGTTCCTGCGGTAACACAAACAGCTTGCGTTCCAACGGTCATATTAGGGCTTCGCACAACAACGCCAACTGCATACTCTGTTTCTGGCTGCCACAAAAAAGCGTCTACTAAATTTTTAAGAGTATCACCATTTTGAACCATATAATCTTGCATTTGTTGACTTGTTGTAGCATTAGGATTATTATTACCTTCTTCGTCAGTTGCATAAATCAACAAACTTTCAGTCATTGCAGAATATTTTTTTACTTCCACTTATTATCTCAACTCCCTTGTAAAACCTTGCCAAGTAATATCTACTATCGCAGATACCGGATTATTATTTATATCATACAACCTAATAAAACATGGGTTTTTATTTATTACTGCAACCCTAAACACGCCAGAATTAATATCAGAAATATTATCTAATCGTACAGCAGTAGTATAATAATAAGGTGTTTGAATATTTAAAGCGAGACCGTCTTCGGGTACAAAAATATCAGTAAAATGTTCCTCTCTATCTGGAACATCAATAACAAATTTTATTGATTTAATCACAGTCGCTACCGAAACATCTTGCGGAGAAAACACCCTTAGTTGTATGCAATCACCGGCATTAACCAAAACCTTGCCCGTATAAGGCTTATAAATCACACTATTATCTACCCAAAATAAAGAATTTTTACCTAACTTCCAAAAACTACTTGAAGCAGACTTCCAAAAAGCGTTCTTGCCACAAACCCTATACTGTATTACGGTTGCTCCTTCTATATTATAATTAATCCAAAACTGACCACTTGCAGGAGCAGTTATTTGGAATATACATTCAAAAGCCCTATAACTTTCATTCCAAAATTTATGCGTTTTACTTACCCAAAAAGGAGAACCTTTACTATTCCAAAAACCGTCAACAGAACCAGCAGTAATACAACCTTCGTCAGTCAAGATACCATTGTGAACAACCTGTTCCCAGTGATTAGCTTCTAATTGATTTTTATACAAAACATTTTCTTCAAGTAAATCACCAATATTAAGTACGTTATAACATACATCTTGGCTCTCATTTTCAGCATTATCGACAGCTTTAATCATTACAGTATGAACGCCTTGCCTTAAAGCCTTTGTTTCAAATGGCTGTTGAGTGATAACGCCAGTATGTAATTCTTGCGCATTTTCCCAAGTAATATTTGTACCTTGATTAAATTTAATACGAAAACCTTTAATATCATTAGGAGTAGGATATTCAAACTGCCAATAAAAACGTCTTGTCCCGTCAGCTAAAATATCTGTATCAAGAACAATTACATTCGGGGGTGGGTTATCTTTGCCGACAATGCGTATATGAGAAATAGCCATATTTCCTTTTATACCGTCAGAAGTTACTATACAAACGCCAACCCAATAATCTTGTATTTGCAAGTCTTTAAGTACCATAGAACAATCATAAGTAGAACCATAATAAGTATACTCTGTATTATCTAATGATAAATAAACCTCATAATGGTCAAAATAATTATAATATGTATCGTCCCATGTCGCTTGCGCTTGAATAAGTAAATTTCCGTCAACGGTGGTATAGGTTATTTCTTGCAATTTTAATCCAGTAACATTAGGTATTGTCCCGTCTATATAAGGATTATCTCCATTAGTATAATCTGGATTTGTTATTTGCGCCCCTAAATCGTCATTATAAATTGAAACATTATACTGCCTACAAGTTAATTGATACGTACCATTATTAACTTCTTCTATTTCTGTAATCCTAAACGGCATTTTAGTAAAGATACCGCCATAAGACACTTCGATAACGTCTCCTGCTTCCAACATCATTCCCTGTGTCGCTACACTAAACGAACAAGTCAAAGAACAAACTTTATTAAGGTCTCTATATAACCTACCTATACGAAGTGCTTGATTTTGAGAGGTGCAACCAGCTAATGTTACAGATTTTTCTCTTATTTTACCATTACTTTCGTGCTGCGCTTCCAAGTCTTCAACGACAACTTTAACTTCTGTCCAGCGTTGAGAAGGGTCAAAGTAACCAATTTTATACCTATTCGGAGTGTCTTCTAAAGATGTTTGACCTATACTCATACTGTCTTTGACAATAGTGTCATCTGTAAAATGATAAACCGGTGTTTCTGCTTTTTCTACTCTAAGTGCAATTTGACGATTAATAGTTAAAAATCCACCAAACGGAGCAAGCATACTACTTAAATGTTCAATAGGTTGTTTTTTTGTGTCAAGAATAATATTAAGAGTATACCTTGGAGTAGTTTGCGTATTCCCTTCGGGGTCAATATATTCTATTTCTTCGTCACAATAAGCAGCAACTTCTTTAAAACTGTCCTCGTCAATCATATCTTCGGAAATCCAATAGCCAGTACCATAACGCTTATTAGTTAAAAAATCTCGGATAATCCAAGCTGGATTAGATGTAAATTCAGTTACCCATTGATTATCTTTCCATACTTTACATTTAATCCCTTTAATATCGGCATATACAGTAGGATTAGAACCACTTAATCTACTTGACGCTACTAAATCAGAACGTATCCATGCAAGCTGCGGATAGCCGCCAACTTCTTCATAGTTTTCTGGGGCTTCATTTTGATGAAAAGAATAGCTGCCAATTTTATACCCACGATTATCTAATACAACTTTACCTGTCTGGGTTACGTCTTCGGGGTCTACATAACACGCAGTCCAACCACCATAAAATTGCATATCCTCTGCGTTAATACCCTTAGTTGTTCTATCATCAACAGTGCCGTCAATCTTCCAACCGTTGCCAGCGTCTGCTTTAATATTTTCAATAACAGTTCTAAGAAGCGAAGCCTGCATATCATTGTCTTCAACATCTGTTAAATAATAACTTTGATATTTCCCACCTGCCGATAATTCTAACGTATGCTTATCTGTTCTCTTTACTTGTGCGTCCTTATGTTGTATATTATAGATAGATATATTTGTATCGTCAGTAATTAATTCCTCGTTTGCCATTACATTGTAAACGCCTTCAATACCAGCTTCGCATATAACTACATCTTTTTGTAAATACCTATCACCGTTATACGGATTAGTATAAGTTTGCAATCCACCAAATCTACGAGTACCATAAATTACCGGAATTACTGCGTCTTGGTTTACATCATTGCCAACCTGGCTAAAACGACTATAATCGTCTTGCGAATAATCACTATCTAAATCAGCGTACAAATTGCTTTTATTATTAACCGTCCAAAGAGTAGAAGCAATAGACGCACCATACAAAGCACCTTGTATTACACCAATACCCCATTGAAAAGCAAAGCCGCCAACTACTGCGCCTAATATAGAAAACGCTAACTTACCGCCGCTTTTACCGCCGCCCTTGCCCACACTATCACCACCAAAGGAGATTTAATATGAAAAAATTTATTATTGTATTACTTATCACATTGTCTATATGTAATTTAGCTTATGCAGAGAGAAAAATTAACTGTGAAATTGAAAATACAAACGCAGTTACATTTTTTGTAGAACAGTTATCACAACCAATGAGACTAAATTTTGTTAAATATGCTCAAAGTGACAACAATAACGATTACTGGCTTCGTGTATCAATGAACAGTGCCAATAGGTTTATGTTTTTTGCTAAAATAAAAATAGAAGACAAAGAATTTACAATTTTTGAAAATCAAAACCCTACATATAGTCAAAAATATGCGACTATGGGCTTTAATGCTAATACAGGCACTTTAACCGAAACAACATATAAATTACCGCCAGAAGTTATTAAAGCTATCTCTCAATCAGCTAAACCTTTTCAATTAATTTTCAATCGTCAAACAAAACAAAATATTGTTTGTAAAACAGATAATAGTTTTTTAAATGCCATTAAAACTATTATTTCTTACAAATACACTGATAAAAATATCTTTTGGAACGAAGACTATACTATAAAACATTAAGTTATAACCTTAAATTCTTTAGGAATAGCCAAAAAGCCACCATAATTTTGCATATTATTATAACTTCTACACATTTCTGGTGTTTTATCACAATTTCTTTCTAATACAGCTTGTTCTTGTAGGTCAACCAAAAACGGATATTGAGTAACAATAAAACCGTCAGAAGTATTAGATTTAATTAGCTTCGTTTCATAACCTATGGTAATTAAACCATTCTTATAAAAATCTTCATCAATACTCTCATTAATTTTAATTTTATTAGGCGTACTGGCAGATAAATTTACTGTTACAGTACGTTTTTCTTTACTCATTTTACACAACTCGTCAGCAAATTGATTATTGCAAAAATATTGTGTAGTTCTATTTGGAACTTCGGAATTTGGGAAAGAAGCAGTTAGCGTACAACTAAATTCGCCATTATTATAAGCGGGAGCGTCAATATAACCCCAAAAAACAGGCATTTTTAAATCATTATCATCTAAACTGTCTGGGTATTGAATTTTCCATATTTCTACAATCCTACCCCTAAAATCAAAACCTTGCATTAAAGCAGAGATTTTAGAATTATCTGCGTCAGATATTTTCAAATCCATATTATTAATTTTAGCGTCTACTGATGTTTTTATAGAACCACGCTCAATAGGAACAGGATAATAATTATACCCCTCAAAATTTATGATAATATCGCAATTACAAATACGAATATCTCCTGTCTTTAAATGAATAATATATAACTCAATAAAAAAAGAAGAAAATTTTTCTTTTGCTTCTTGAAAACTAATAGGTAATATCTTCATATTCTAACCACTCTTAATGTCAAATCAACCGTTGTTTTTCCAATTACTCTACCTGTTCTATCCCAACCAAATTTTTCAGTAGGCGTATAATCACTGGCAAATTGACAAGTATATTCTTGTCCTTCGTATACAAATAAAAAACGCTCGGATTTTCTATGTTCTCTATAAAATGCTTCAAGTGGAGCAAGAGTTACTCCGTTACCCTCAAAACTCATTTCAAATGTTTCAATAGGGTTTATACCCACTTTTTGCACTTGAAAAGAACCACTTTCAAAATCAATAGTACGGTCAAGAAATTGAACGGTTCTTCTAACATCCCCTCTTGGGACAAAATTAAATGTTTTCATATTTATCGCCCTTAATCCTAAACCCACCTTGATAAAACACATTCTGCTTTTTTAATCTTATTATCATAGAAGTTTTAAATACTTCGAGTATCGTAAGCACTTTTGCGTTGCCAACGTATATACCAGTATGGCTTTCTCCGTTAATCTCAAATAATACAATGTCGCCATACTGCAATACGTCAATACTTGGCACTTTGTTAAAATACGTACAAAGCCAACGTGCTAAACGAAACGGCTCTGTTAAATACCAGTCTTTACGTATTGGTCTGCCGTCTCGCCAAGTAATATCTATACCGTGGCTTCGCATAAATAACTGGCATAAACCAA
>CALUSG010000017.1 GCA_944323365.1 Candidatus Gastranaerophilales bacterium | reverse complement strand
CTCCGCTTGCTTCCTCATCCTGACCTATCATCGCTGTTTGTTTATTCGCTAAGCCAAAATATATATCCTGATTGTTTGTTGAATATCTCCACGGTGATGAGGTGTCTACTATTCGTCTTTTTGTCATCAACGGTGCAAATGCCGCCAGTATTATTGTCAATACCAGCATTACTACCATCATTTCAGCTAATGTAAAACCGTTAAAATCCTTTAAAAGCCCTAAGGAAGGTCGACCCGCCCCCCCCCTGAGGTCTGAAATCCTTGTTACACTTCTTTTTCTAGCCATCTTTCCCCCATTTGTTACCTGCTACTTAACATAACATAACTAAGTTTAATAATCAAGTATTTTCGTTAATTTGTTTAACAATAGACAAAACCCCGTCGAATTTTGCCAGTTTGAATGCATTATTTTGTAATTGGTGAAGTTTATCAGGATTTTTTATCAAGTCCAAAATCAGCTCAAGTAATCTATCTGAAGAAACTTCGCTATCCTCCAAATAAATTCCTGCACATTGATTTTCCATATAGCGGGCGTTTTTACGCTGATGATCGGCTGCCGCAAACGGATACGGCACAAAAATTGTTGCAACAGATGATGCACATAATTCGGATATACTCAACGAACCAGCCCTTGAAACCGCTATATCAGAGGCTTTTAATACAGATATCATGTCATCGAAATACGGTTTAACGATTAAATTTTTATCTGATTGATACTCTGAATATTTTGCTGACAAATGTTCTTCGACCGTTCTGAATTTACGCTTGCCGGTTTGAAAAATAACCTGTACATTGTAATCGTTTGAAAGGGTTTTTAAAATACCGACAGCCGCCTCGTTAATAGATCTTGCCCCCTGAGAACCGCCCATTATACATATTGTAAGCTTATTCTCAAGCCCTAAATTTAACCGTGCTTTTTCCTTGGTTAACGTTTTAAATTCCATTCTTATAGGATTTCCGTTAACATAGCAGTTTTCATTTCTAATATAATCCGCAGCACATTCAAATGCTAAAGAAACACTGGCCGCATTCTTTGACAGAAACCTTGTAACAAGCCCCGGCTTTGCATCACAGTCATGCATTACATAAGGCGTTTTTAAAATATTCGCAGCCATCAGTGCCGGTGCCGAAACATATCCGCCTGTGCCAAAAACAACATCAGGTTTGTATTTTATTATATAAAAAACAGATTGAATAACCGCAAAAAATAATTTAAATCCCCATTTAAACAGCTCTAAACACGCTTTCCTTGGCAAACCGCTTACATTTACCGGTAAAAATTTATAACCCCTTTTGGTTACAATATCATATTCCAAATTTTTAGGATTCCCGACATAAAAAATCGTTTCACCTTCATCATTTAAGTAATCCGCTACTGCTATTGCCGGATATATATGAC
Source organism: Candidatus Gastranaerophilales bacterium (assembly GCA_944323365.1). Lineage (GTDB taxonomy): Bacteria > Cyanobacteriota > Vampirovibrionia > Gastranaerophilales > Gastranaerophilaceae > SIG32. Next base: position 60,021 of record CALUSG010000017.1, on the reverse strand, counting down.
CGCCTGTACCGCCGCCGGTTATAAAATACCTACTCACCTTCCGTATTCCTTATTTTCTTAATTCTTTTCTTTGATATATTCAAAAGTATTCCAACCATCCACAATGAAACAATTAACGATGATCCGCCATAACTTATGAACGGTAAAGGAACACCCGTTGTCGGTAAAAATGAACTTGCTACGCTCATATTTAAAAACGCTTGAAATCCTATCGAAAATGTTAAGCCTACTGCTAAAAGCTTTCCGTACATATCAGGGCATTTTCCTGCTATCAAAAAACCACGCTGTACAAATGTGAAAAATAACCCGATTACCAGTAAACATCCTATAAATCCCATCTCCTCTGCTATTACCGCAAAAATAAAGTCCGTATGACATTCAGGTAAATAGTAAAGTTTTTGGATTGATCCGCCGTATCCTACTCCGCTGAATCCGCCTGATGCAAAGGCTATTAATGATTGGATTATATTATACCCCGCTCCCTGCGGATCGGTTTCAGGATGACGCCAAATTCTTAACCGCTGCAATTGATATGGCTTTATTACAGTCGTTGCGGCGATTACAATTCCCGTTACGCCGGCCGCAACCAGGCTTAAAAATAATTTCATTGACCCGCCGGCACATAAAAACATTACAACTGATGTCGCTAATAGTAATATTACCATACTTAAATTCGGCTGGGCAAATATAAATCCGAGCATTGCTATTATTGGTATAAACGCAAATACCCACTTGCTTTGATCAAATAAATCCGCATTATTTTTAAACGCTGATGCCAAAAGCATTACTACGGCAGGCTTTGCAAACTCGGACGGCTGAAGCTGAAATCCTGCTATATTTATCCATCTTTTTGCCCCGTTTACCATTACTCCTAACGGTGTAAAATCAACCAATAATAAGGATATTATGATTACTATCATAAATATCGTATTCCATTGTGCAAGTTTTTTGTAGTCATAGTTAGAAAAAAACTTTAAACCTATAAATCCGACAACAAATGCTAAAACCTGTTTTATCAAAAACTGTGCAGGATTCCCGCCCTCATCCAAACACTTCGGGGCTGTTGCCGAAAATATCGCCATAAATCCTATTATTACCAAAAATGTTACGACTACCAGCAATGTCTTATCAGGTGCTGATATTATTAAACTTTGAAAAGGCTGTTTTCTAGATTTTTTCTCTGACATAACGCTTGAAAACGTCCCCCCTTTCCTCGTAACTTTTGAACATATCAAAACTTGCACATGCCGGTGATAACAATACCACATCCGGCTTTAATTCATTTGCTCTGTCTATTGCTTTTTCTAAACTGTCCTCTATTATGATATTTTCAAATCCGCTGTTTTTAAGATTTTTTTCAAATCTGTCCGCTGCTTCCCCTATCAAAATTACTGTCTTGATGTGTTTTTTTACTTCGTCGCAAAATTCTTTTAATCCTGTATTTTTGTCCCTGCCCCCTGCTATTAACAAAACATTTTTATTATTAAATGATTTTATCGCAACAATTGCAGCCTCAGGATTTGTTGCCTTTGAATCGTTATAATATTCCGTATTTCCCGATTTCGCCACAAATTCCAGCCTATGAGCAGGGGATTTGAACTCTTTTATCGCCTCTCTTATTGTATCATTATCTATTCCGGCTAATTTTGAACAAATTATTGCACATTCTGCATTTTGATAATTATGTTCTCCTACCAGCGGACAATCGCTTAAAGGCATTACAAACTCTACTACACCGTTTTTTTCATAGATAAATTCATCATCTTTTGTATAACAACAGTTGCCTGTTAGTCTTTTACCAAAATAAAACACTTCGCCATCTGCTTTAAAATCTTTTAAACGTTCGTCACAAGCGTTTAAAACAGCATATTTCGGAGCCTGCGGCGATTTAAAAATTTTGGCTTTTGCAGCAAAATAATTCTCAATCCCCTGGTGCCAGTCAATATGATCAGGTGTAAAATTTGTCCATACTGATATGTAAGGAGTTAAGGTCGGACTCATTGCTATTTGATAAGAACTCATCTCGCAAACATAATAATCCAGTTTATCATCCGCATAATCGCAAGGCGGCTGACCAATGTTTCCGCAAGCCTTTGATTTAAATCGTTTTTCAAAAATATGTGCTGTCAAAGCTGTTGTTGTCGTCTTTCCGTTAGTCCCTGTTATTGCTATAAAAGGTGTGTCGCTCATTCTGTAAGCAAGTTCAATTTCTGAAATAACAGGAATATTTTTAAGCCGCAAAAGCTCTATGATTATACTATATGGCGGTATTCCCGGACTTGTAACCGCAAATTCCGAGCCGTCTACAAACTTTAATGAATGCCCGCCGGTTTCTATATGAATTCCCATGTCTTCAAGTTCTTTATCAGGTTCAACAGCTTTACTCTCAGTTAAATACACATCATAACCGTGATGCTTTAAAAATTTTGCCGCAGCTATTCCGCTCTTTGATAACCCTAATACTAATACCTTCTTCATAATATCCCTCTTGAAAACATTAAAAATAACACAACCGCTAATGCCGAAAAGATTAATGATACTGTCGCAAATACCGTCACTATCTTTTTCTCGCTCCAATTGCATAACTCAAAATGATGATGCACCGGAGCCATTTTAAATACACGCTTTTTCGTTAATTTGTAGCTTGTAACCTGAATTATTACCGATAAAGTTTCACAAACAAATACTATAGCTATAAATATAAGCAAAAATTCAAATTTACCTAAAACAGCAAGTGTTCCCATCATACCGCCTATGGCTAAAGACCCTGTATCTCCCATAAAAACCTGTGCTTTAGGTTTATTATATTTTAAAAACCCTGTCAATGCACCGGCTGCAGCCGCTGATATTATTGCTACCTCCGAATATCCGCTAAATAACGCTATTAATGCACAAGCCATAAATGAAAATACACCAGTTGACGCTGCCAGCCCGTCCAGCCCGTCCGTTAAATTATATGCGTTTGATGCTCCGGTTATTATAAATACTGATAATAACGGATAAAACCATCCTAAATTCACTGACCAGTGACCTATTGAAAAATATGTTCCGAACGGTTTTACCATCATAACATATATTGTCGGCAGCAATGCTATGGCTACCTGTCTTAAAAATTTCCCTCTCGGAGTTAATCCGTCATTACCCTTGCCTTTTATTTTTATATAATCATCCTGAAATCCCGCAAAGGTGTAAAATATCAATGTCATTATTATTATAAAAGCATCTGTCGTAAGCCTTTGTGCTAACATTAATGTGACTACTGAAGCTGATATTAATGCTAAAATTATGAATACTCCGCCGGTTGTCGGTGTACCCTGTTTCTTCGCATGTGTTTCAGGGGCCAGCTCCTTTACATACTGACCTATCATTTTTTTCTTTAAAAACTCTATATATGGCACTCCAAACAGCAGGCATAATATCATTCCCAACAAAAATGCCACAGCTATCATTATCATATTATTCCCCTTTTTATATTTTCTATTATTTCTTCAAATTTCATAGATCTTGATGCCTTTAAAAATATTGTATTACCCAAATTTGAATTAGCAAGAATGTAACAAGATACATCTTTATTGCTGTCAAAATATTTTACAAAACATCCGGTTTTTTCAAGCTCTACACCAATTTCGCCTGCTAAACCGCCCACTAACAAAAATTTAACATTTTTAAACTTTGATAAATATTTGCCCACTTCTCTGTGATATAACTCTGCATTATCTCCCAGTTCACCCATATCTCCCAAAATAACTACAGGGTTTTCATTAAGTTCTATAAAAGTCTTTACGGCTGCTTTCATTGAATCGGGATTTGCATTATAACTGTCATTTATAATCTTAAAACTGCCGACTTTTTCAATTTCCCACCTTTTTTCAATCGGCCTGTATAATTTTAATCCCTCTCTTATCATTTCGTAAGGAATATTAAGTTTTTCGCCGATTTCAATTGCACAAAGAGAATTCTCAACATTAAAATCACCCGAAACACTCAGCTCATACTCTTTATTTTTGTAAATAAATTTTGTACAGCTGTTGCTTTTATCAATAATTTTCACATTATTAAGCGAATAAAATATCTTTTCGCCGCTAAAATGAATATTGTCTTTAATAAGTTTTTGATTTAAAGCAACAAAAGTACCGTTTTCCTTTAACCCTTTGGATATCTCGCATTTGGCTTTGGCAATATTTTCTTCGCTTCCGAGCCGGCCAATATGTGCAGTTCCTACATTTGTAATTACGGCGAAATCAGGTTTCGCATATTTTGAAATTAATTCAATTTCACCGAATCCCCTCATACCGGCTTCTACAATCAAAACTTCAGTATCATCAGACATTTCAAAAACTGTTTGACAAAAACCAATTTCATTGTTGTGGTTTAAAAAAGTTTTAACGGTCTTATATTTTTGACTTACAACAGAATAAACCATTTCTTTAACGGTAGTCTTGCCGCTGCTTCCGGTAATCATGATTGTTTTAGGATTAACCTTTTCTCTTAAATAACCCGCAAGCTGCAAATAGGCTTTTAAAGCATTATCAACCTTAAAAATACATTTTGCGTTTTCAAAAACAGTATTTTTAGCGGTAAAATATCCGGATGCACCTTTATTAAGAGCTTCCTGTATAAAATTTTCACCATCAAAATTTGCCCCTTTTAACGGTAAATATAAATCATTGTTTTTTATAGTTCTAGTATCAGTAGAAATTGAATATTCCCGATCATTTCCAGCTGATTTAAGAAGTTTTGCCCCGCAAGCTTTTATTATCTCATCTTCTCTCATATAAATAATCATACTGCAAAAATAAGTCAAAAATCACAAAGTTAACAAATATTAAAACTACTTGACAAGTGTTTTTCAGCAGAAGATAATATTTTTACGGTAACTCGTTTAGTAAATCCCCAAAAGGGGTACGAAACCAAGAATGAAAGGAAACGAAAATGTACGCAATAGTTGAAACAGGCGGTAAACAGTATCAAGTAGAAGAAGGCCGCTACGTAGAAGTTGAATTGCTTGATGCAGAAAAAGATTCAAAAATAGTTTTTGACAAAGTAGTTATGATAGTAAACGGTAAAAAATCCAAAGTAGGACAACCGTATGTAACAGGAGCCTCAGCAGAAGGTACTGTTTTGGCTCATGATAAAGCTAAAAAAATCATAGTATTTAAACAAAGACCTAAAAAAGGTTATAGAAAAAAACAAGGCCACAGACAAGGCTTTACAAGAGTAATGATTAACAAAATCAGAACATCAGCTCAGAAAAAAGCCGCAGCAGCCGAAGAAACAACTGAAAAACAAGGAGAATAAAAATGGCACATAAGAAAGGTATGGGATCAACCCGTAACGGACGTGACTCAGAAGCGAAACGTTTAGGCGTAAAAAAATTCGGCGGCGAAACAGTTAAAGCCGGAAATATTCTTGTACGTCAAAGAGGAACTAAAATCCATCCGGGTAATAACGTTGGAATAGGTTCTGATGATACTTTGTTCGCTTTAATTGACGGTCAAGTTAAATTTGAAGCTCATAGACGAGATAGAAAACAAGTAAGCGTTTATGCTGCTAACTAACTAAAAAACTCAAATAAAAAAAGAGGACTAAGTCCTCTTTTTTTTTTTAACTTAATTTAAAACTCCTGAATTTAAAATTTCCAATACAGCATTATTCATAACTTTATGAATTTCAGGGATTGATTTAGTACCGTCAATACTGATAAAACCGTATTCTTTTTTCATTTTTTCATATTGTTCAAGACATTTATTTTGATAAATTTCAAAGCTGTTATAAAAATCTGTAGAAAACCCGACATCTCTGCCGCTTTCATAGAAATCCAAACCTGTCGTACCGATAATTCTTTTCAAAAGGACATCCACCGGCATATCGAGATAAAAGACCAAATCAGGCTCAGGAGCATAATCATAAAGGTTTTTAACCCACTCAATATCCTGCCCTCTGACAACATCACGAGCAAGAGCAGTATAATAATATCTGTCCAAAAGCACAATAAACCCTGATTTTAAAGCGGGAATAATTTGGTTTTCGAGTCTGTCAGCGAAATCTGCCGCATATAAGAGGCTATATGTAGTGGCATTTAAGAGGTTACGTTCTTTAGCATCATCAATCACATCAGCAATAAGCCTTGAGGTTTTCCACTCAGAAACCATAACACCATATGATTTATCCTGCAAAGATTTTTTCAAAAGCTGCAGCTGAGTTGACTTACCTGAGCCGTCAGTACCCTCAATTACAACAAGTAATCCTTCGTAGCCGTGTTTTGTTTTATATTCTTTTTTCATATTGCGACCCCTTTTTCAGCCAGTATTTGCTGGAGTAACTCTCTGATTTTAACCTGTTTTTTATGAATTGAATCGTTAGCATCAAGTTTAACAATATCGTATTCGGAAAGCATTTTTTTATATTCCTTAATAACACGTGATTGAAAAAGAATATAGCTTTCAAACGGATCATTACTTAATTTCAAATCCATGCCGGCCTCATAGAATTTAGGAGTTCTATTAAAACAAATTCTTTCCATGGAAGTTTTCGGGTCAATATCGAAATACAGAGTCAAATCCGGCCTGATAGCAAAATCGTAGACCTGTCTAACCCATTTAGGCTCAACACCTCTTGCGACATCTCTGGCAAAAGCAGTGTAAGCATATCTGTCAGCAAGCACAATAAATCCAGCTTTAAGAGCCGGAGCAATAACCTGTTGTAATCTATCTGCAAAATCAACAGCATGCAAAAGACTAAAAGTCCTTGGAGAAAGCATATTTTTTTTCTTAGCTAGTTTAGTTGTTTGACAGATTAAAGGCGAAGAATTCCATTCAGTATAAATAACATCTTTGCCGCAAGATTTAAGCCAATCTCTAAGCAAAGCAAGCTGAGTTGATTTTCCTGAGCCGTCAATACCTTCAACACAAATTAAAGTACCGTCATAGTTATGTTTTTCGGTTAATTTTGCCAATTCAAGCCTCTTTCTATCATTGCAACGTTAACTCTTCCGAATTTAGCAGACAAATTATCCATCAAATGCAAGAAGTATAACTCCGGCTCCAAATCTTTTTGATCCAAATCAATAATAGCCCCCCACTCTTCACGACCGTGATGAGCTGCAATCATTTTGGCAATACGTTTAAAGCCGTTCATCATACACAATGAAAATCCGTATTGTGAATGACTAATCCATTCATTGCGGAAATTTTCATCATAGTCAATTAGTCCTGTTTCCAAATCAACTGTATATTCAAAAATTTTACCTATGTCATGCAAAATACAAGCAGCGAGCATAACATCTTTATTTAATTTAAGAGTAAATAACTCCAAATTTTTTTCAGCAAAATCCACACACTCAATAGTATGAACCATTAAACCGCCTATATAATTATGGTGCATAACTTTTGCAGCAGGTGAAATTTTTATTTGCTCTTTATGTTCTTCAAAAAAATTATTCAAAAAATTTTTAATTTTTTCGTCATTAATTTTGTCAAAATATCCAACCAATTTTCTAAAGGTTTCATCACGTTCTTTTGCATCCAGCCCGGCTTTAGCCTCTTTAATCAGCTCAAGAGATGAAACAAGGCAGTTATTAAATTTTTCGTTAAAACTTGCCGAAACAATTCTGACCAAATTTCCCGGTCTGAAAAGCTTACTGTCCAGTCTGTTTAAGGTTTCTTCCCACAAAATACAATTAAGAAGTGAATCGTTAGTTGTATCTTTTAGCTGTAACTTGCCCATTTTAGTTCCGGCTTTTGTATCGCCTACGGAAAATAAAACAACTTCATATGTAACTTCTGTACTAAACATACTTAACCTCTAATTTTTATTTCTGTCAATAATTTTATTGTTATTCCAAACAAAAGATGACCTGATTTTTTCTCCGGTTTTTTCAATCAAATGTTCAGCATTTTCTTTACGTAATTGATTAAACTTTGTACATCCTGATTTCATTTCGTTTAAGAATTCATCTGCAAAGCTTCCGTTTTGAATATCGTTTAATATTTTTTTCATAGCAGCTTTTGACTCATCAGCAATAACTTTAGGGCCTCTGGTCATATCACCGTATTCGGCAGTATTGGAAATAGAATACCGCATATCAGCCAACCCGCCCTGATAAATCAAATCAACGATTAATTTCATTTCGTGTAAAGTTTCAAAATAAGCCATATAAGGCGAATATCCGGCCTCAACAAGCGTTTCAAATCCGGCCTTAATCAAAGCGGAAATACCGCCGCAAATAACAGCCTGTTCTCCGAATAAATCAGTTTCTGTTTCTTCACGAAATGATGTTTCAATAATTCCTGCTTTTCCCGCCCCTATTGCGGAAGCATAAGACAGTGCTATGTCTTTTGAATTTCCTGAAGGATCTTGATAAATCGCAATCAAGGAAGGAACACCCATATTTTGCATATACTCACTTCTTACAGTATGTCCGGGGCCTTTCGGAGCTACCATAATAACATTAACGTCCTCAGGGGCAACTATTTTTTTATAATGAATATTAAATCCGTGAGAAAACATCAAATATTGACCGCTTCTCATATATGGTTTAATTTGGTTTTCGTACACCTCAGCCTGAATTTCATCGGGAATTAAAATTTGAACAATATCTGCAGATTTAACTGCATCCTCTATTGAAAGAGTTTTTAAGCCGTATTGTTTTGCTTTTAAATCCGATTTCCCGCCTAAACGGACGCCCACAACAACATCACAGCCCGAATCTTTTAAATTCAATGACTGGCCATACCCTTGTGAACCAAATCCTATAACCGCAATTTTTTTTGTTTTAATTAAATCTTTGTCTATGTCTTTATCTAAATATACTTTATCCATACAGTCAATTTTATCACGAAGAATAAATTTTTCAAAGTTTAATTCATTAAAACATTATTTTCTCCGAACAAAAACACCTGAAAAACGTTTTCTGACTGCTTTATGGGTCTATAAAAATCCTTAACAAAAACACATTGAGTCTGAACACAATTAAGATTACGGCTGTGCAGATATTCTTCAAATCTATCAGCATTTTTAGCATATTGACGGTGTTTTACAAATGCGGTAAATTTTGATTTACGTCTTTTTATTTCCGACAATGCAAAATTTATAATTTCATCATAATCAAATTCATAGCCTGTATTCAAAGAAACATCAATAATAAAATTCAAATTATCGACAGTGGTTAAAGAAAGATAGGCAATAAGATTATCATTATCATATAAGACATATCTGTTTTTATAACAGCTGCTTAAACCTTCAAAAAACGGGTCAATATATTCTGACGGAATTCTTTCCATAGAAGGTTTAAACAAATTATTTAATTCGTTATTATATAATCTGGCAACAGATTTAGCATCACTGTTTTGACAAACTCTAAAAGGAGCAGCTTTTAAAGATTGGGGTATAAAGTTATCAAGTTTCCACAAATTTTCATAAGAGCATTGCCTGAAACCGCAGCCTTTTACAAACAAATCACAAAGCTCATCATGGCTTTTGTCCACAAAAACAGTAAACGAATGTGCTCCCTTTGCCCCGTATTTAGCAATGATAAATTCAATAAGCTGCTTGCCGACAATATAATAATCCTGTTTAAAAACAAGTCTTGTAATATTAATTTTATAAGGATTACCAACCGTAGGAGCAACTGCAATAATACCTAAAATCTCATCGTTTTCAAGTAAAATATAAGATTCCTGCTTAAATTTATAAGCCAAAGGCAAAATATTATTTAAAATTCCGGCAGGCTCTTCTACAAGTGCCTTAATAAATTTATCATTTTCTTCAGCACCCAAATAAGAAATCATCTTCTTAATTTTAGGATAATCAAAGCAGAAAAGTTTTCTAATCCTTGTCATATCAACATTTTATAATAGTTCTGTTAATTATGCAAGTTTGTGATAAAATATTAATCAAATGAGAACAGCAGTAATAAATAAAGGAAAAATAATAATAAAAGAAGTTCCGGATATGGAGTTATCAGAACGTGAAGGAGCTGTAGTTCGTGTTTTAGGCTGCGGATTATGCGGTTCTGATATAGTTAAATTTATACATAAAATTTCAAAAGACGGAACAGTTTTGGGTCATGAAATAGTAGCCGAAATAGTTGAAATAAATTCAAAAACGAATTTTAAACAAGGCGATATAATAGTCACCTCACATCATATTCCCTGCGGAGAATGTGTTTATTGCAAAAACGGGAATGTATCAATGTGCGAGCATTTCAAATCGACCAACTTAAAACCCGGCGGTTTCAGCGAATACGTATATTTAACAGAAGAGCATTTACAAAACGTTGCACATCTGAAACCCGAGAACCTGACCGACATAGAAGCCTCATACTATGAACCTTTAGGCTGCTGTGTCAGAGGGATAAAACGAGCAAACCTCAGAGGGAATTCCACCGCACTTGTAATCGGGCTTGGTACTATCGGGATTATTATGGCACAGGCACTAAAAGCTTTTGGTATGGACGTTATAGGATGCGATTTAATTCCCGAGAGAGTTAAAATCCTTCATAATCTCGGCATAGCAGCCTGCAGTGTAAAAGAATTAGACCCGAATTTTAAAGCCGATGGAGTTTTTATGACCTCAGGTGCCGATAAAGCTATTAATACAGCTCTGAAATACGTAAGAAACGGCGGAAAGATTCTGGTATTTTCAAGTACTCCCAACAACTGGGGTTATGCAAATAATGAAATTTACTATAGAGAGCTGACAGTTTTAGGAAGTTATTCACCGGCTCCTGTTGATTTGGCGGACTCGCTTAATCTTTTACGTTCAAAACAGGTTAAAGTCGACGGACTCTCAACTGTTTATAAACTGGAAGATATACAAAAAGCCTTTGATGACACAATAAATAACCGAATTATGAAGGCTTACATAAAAATTAAGGAATAAAACAATGAGAGCAATACAATATTACGGACCTCAAAACATCAAACTGGAAGAAGTAATGGTTAAACCGCCTGAAGAAGGTGAAGTAGTCGTAAAAATAGAGGCCGCCTTGACCTGCGGAACAGATGTAAAAACATTCAGACGAGGCCATCCGGTATTAATAAAGAATATTCCGTCAGGTTTTGGACACGAATTTTCAGGTGTTATTGAAAAAGTCGGCAAAGGTGTTGAAAAATTCAAGCCAAATGACAGAGTAGTCGCAGCGAATTCAGCTCCCTGCGGGCATTGTTTTTATTGCAGAAAAGAAGAATTTAACCTTTGTGAAAATTTAGACTTACTTAACGGAGCTTATGCAGAATATATAACAGTTCCGGCAAGAATTGTCGAAAAAAACATGCTTATTTTGCCCGAAAATTTAAGTTTTGAACGTGCAGCATTTTGTGAACCTTTAGCAAATGTAGTTCACGGTGTTGAAAGAACAGATATAAAAGAAGGTGACACGGTCGGGATTATCGGTATAGGCCCTATCGGGTTAATGTTTGCAAGACTGGCCAAATTAAAAGGGGCAAAAGTTATTGCAGCAGGCAGAAATCCGTTAAAATTAAAAATGGCAGAAGAATTTGCCCATGCGGACGAAATAGTTGACTTAAAAAAATACCCGAACCCTGAAAAAATCTTTACATCTTTTTCTCAGGAAGGTAAAGGACTTGATGTAGCCGTTGAATGCGTCGGTCTGCCCGAAATATGGGAAAGAATATTTGCCTGCGTCCGTCCGGGCGGTAAAGTCCACTTTTTTGGCGGATGTAAATCAGGGTCTACGGTAACTTTTGACACCACTAAAATGCATTACGGCGATATCACAATGATGAGCGTTTTTCACCATACACCTAAATACTTTAGAATGGCTCTTGATTATATTGCATCAGGTGAGGTCGAAGTTGAAAAATTAATAACAGATACCCTGCCTCTAGAAAAAGTAGAATACGCAATGCAGCAGCACATAGACGGAAAAGCTATTAAATTTTTAATAAAACCTTAATATTATTGCCAAATCTAAAAACAAATTATATTATTATATTAAAAAGGAGAGTTTTACATGAAAAGATACGGTTTTACCTTAACAGAAATCCTGATAGCTCTCGCTATTATAGGTGTTGTATCTGCCTTGACACTTCCCGGGCTGATGACAAACTATCAGGAAAAAACGTTTGTTACACAACTGCAAACAACTTACAATTTGATTACAAATGCCGCAGCACAATTGAAGACGGATGAACAGGTAGACAGTTTAGCTGAATCTTCTCTTTCTTCAGACGCAGGCGCTGCTGCATTTTTACAAAACTATTTTAATATCACTAAAATGTGCTCTATTGCGACCACAGAAGAAACAATTATTGATCCTACCTGTAATGTTTTAACAAACCCATCTTGTGCTGAAGGTACAAAAAAACTTGTAACATCAAGTGATAGCACATGTTTTGCAACTAAATACAGGTCATTAGATAAATCAAAAAGTGAGGAACCTTATTTAGGTATATATCCAAACTGTGCTATCTTATCAACTGGAGCAAGCGTTTGTATTGTGAAAATGAATCAGGGGGCGTCTTATATATCAGTAGATGTCAACGGTCCTGAACCTCCGAACATCGGTGGCAGAGACTTTTTCAATCTAAATTTATTGTCGAACGGGAAAGTCATAGATGGATATGGCACTGATGAATTTGATATGGATAAAGTTGCAACAGAATGTAAAGGGGCTATCATGGGTGAAGCTTGCTTTGCAAAAATTGTTCTTGACGGTTGGAAAATGAATTATTAAAAGGTTAATTAAAAAGGGCTGATATCAGCCCTTTTTTAAATCTCTCATCTTACCAGCTTCAAGGTTCTTTGAATACCGGCCTGTGCATTTATCATATTTGCATGCATTAACGCCATAGAGCGGCGTTTTCTCGCTCCTCTTAATATAAATTCAACACTATCGCTTATATTACACGAAGGTTGTGAAATCTTTTTTAGCATTGCATTACTCCTTACATAATTCTATATCGGATTTTTTTCCGAAAACTTTAATCTCAAATTCTGATTTGTAACAAAGATTAACAATGTTGCAATTGTAAAAAAATCAACACAAAAATTTACGTTATGAAACATTTTGCGACATGCAAAATGGTTTGTGATAAGTTAATAAATGTAGAATGTTAAGGAGATTAATGAATGTCTGAATATTTGAGCAAGGAAGAGATTAAGCAATGGAGAAGCTCATTAGAAAAGATTACATTAGAGGAATTCGCTGCCAGATTGGGGAAAAAATTAGAACACGACAAACATACAAATGATATTGTAGATATTGTCCTTAAAGGTCAGCCTGTTATTTCAACAGAAGATGATTGGCAGCAATCTAAAGTCGAAAGACTTAGCTCAATTGCTGAAAGAGCTTACGAACGTGAAAAAGAAATTGCTCCATCTCCTTTTTTGGCCGCTAATGTGGAAAAACCGGCTAAAAAAGCTCCAAAAAAAGAAAAACCAAAATCTGAAGATGTCAATATTATTTTCAAAAAATCTCTTACTGACAGAGAACAAAAAGTATTTGATTATTTTGCACAAAACAGTAATAAAGTTGTTTATGCTAAAGATTTGGCGGAATTGTTGGAACTGCCCAGGGATTATGTTTACAAATATATAAAAAATTTGAGAGCCAAAATTGAAGGCGATAATCTTAAAAATGCCGACAAGGGCGGATTTATTCTATCTTTATAAAAAACTCCCTCAGGGGAGTTTTTTTTTAGCTATATTAAACTCTTTTAACTTATTTGCAAAAAAAACACTCCACTGCTAACATAATATTATGGGAAAGATTTTATTCGTATCGGACAGAATAGATAAAATTAAGCAATACAGCGACATTCTCAAGCAACATGAATTTTTGGCTGTGGACAATGAGGCATCAACAATTGAAACTGTTGAACTAAATCAATTTGATATAATAATTTTTGACAATGCTATAAATAATTGCAAAAATATTATGAAAAAAGTAAAATCTATTACTAATAAACCTTCATTTATCCTTCTGACCGCCGATGACAAAATAGAGAATGAAAAGTACATAAATGCATTTTTAACTGATAACATGCCGGCATCACTTATAATTTCGGCAATTAATCTCAATTTAAAAACGCAAAAATCACTTGAGCAGCTGTCTGAAACAAACAAAAATCTTGCGGACAGCCTGTACAGGCTTAATGTATTATACAGTACAAGTTCAAAATTTGCCGGCTCTCTGGATAAAGAAAAGCTTTTAAACTACATGATTGAAGGAATGGATAAATCCTTGAGCTTTGACTTAACCTGTACGCTTGCATTTTGTACAGAAGACAAACCCGTTTTAATGTTAAATTCATTGTATGAAATTTCAGATGAACTTTTAAGTGCAATAAAATTAAGGACAATACTGAATTACAAATCCTTATTTGATAATCCGCCGTTCAAAATCGAAGATATAAAAGTAGTTAAAACCGTAAAATATCCTGCAAAGCACTTTACATTTAATCTTTTTGAATATGATAATATGTTTGCCCCGATAAGCCTTGGCGATAACTTTTTCGGCTGTATTGAAATATTTAAGGAAACACCGTTTACATCGGATGATGCAACCTGCTTTCAAACAATAGCTCAGCAGGTTTCTTTGCCATTAAAAAGTGCAACTCTTTACCAGGAAATTAAAGAAACTAACCATAAACTCGAAAAATTGGAAAGATTAAAATCAGAATTTATATCAATAGTATCACATGAATTAAGAACACCGCTCACAGCCATAAAAAATTCACTGGACATATTATCCTGCGGCAAATGCGGTGAAATAAACGAGTCCGGAATAAAATTTTTGTCAATGGCTCAAAGAAATGTAGAAAGACTCTCCGGCATAATAAATGACCTTCTAGATCTTTCTAAAATTGAAGCAGGCAAAATGGATTATCATTTCGCAAATATGAACATTCATGCGGTAATAGATTATGTAAAAACATCATTGAACGGACTTGCAAAAGAAAAAGGACTCAACTTAATAGCAGAAGAAACGCCTGATTTGCCGGAAATTTATGCTGATTCACAACGGCTTGAACAAGTATTAACAAATCTAGTATCAAATGCTATAAAATTTACGCCTTCGGGTAAAACCATTACTATCCGCTCTCATATAGCAGATGCTGCCCAGATTGTTGCAAACGAATGTTTTAAACAGGACATTGAAAAATTAAGCGGAAAATATATTGTAGTCTGCGTTGAAGACCAAGGTATCGGTATTGCTGAAAAAGATTTATTGCGTGCTTTTGATAAATTTGCACAAATAGAAAATTCGCTTTCAAGAAAAGCAGGCGGTTCAGGATTAGGGCTGCCCATTGCAAAACAATTACTTGAAGCTCATAACGGAATTATTTGGTGTGACAGCGAAGTGAATAAAGGCTCACGGTTCTATTTTGCATTACCCGTAAGCCAAATTCCTTCTGAAAAAATTCTTATTGCAAATTAGTATTTTTTAACACAAAATCTGTTATATCCACATTTGAATTTTGTTTTTCCCATATAGGGGCAAGTTGCTCTAACACTTTAAAGTTTTCTGCAACTTTTTGCTGCGGGGCGTCAGAAGTTACAAATTTAACAACATCTATTGATTTATCTTTAGTAAATGCCTTATTTACGGTATCACCAAAACCTTTTAACATTTCGACCTTATCTATTTTTGATTTTGGAGAAACTAATGTTTTTATAAAAAACATAAAATTATCCAATGATTTATTAAACAAATAAGGAGGTTTGAGAGTGCTTTCAGCTATATCAGGAACCATTGCTCTTGCGGCTTGAAATTTTTCGCTTGATTTAGATATATCCAAAACATCAGACTTAGAAAGTTCTTCCAAAAATCTTTTTGAAGCTACTATATCAGAATTATTAATTACGTCATATGTAAAATCCATTGCCTTATGTCTATTTTTAGATGCTTTTGCCATTTTATCCAATAAATTTTCTAATAAAGTCTTTCCATCGGGAAGTTTTTTATTTAAATTAATATCTTTTAAATTCATCATTTTCGTGGTTGCGATTTCAAGAGTATCAGCAAATAACGGTAAATGTTTAGGATCAATATTTTTCAAATCAATCGGTTGTCTTAGCCCTGCTTTATGTGACAAATATTCTATAGTCGTAACCAGTTCACTGACATTACGTTGATCTTTTGGATGTTTAACAGCTCCAAGTGTATTCCAACCTTTGTCAAATCGTAATTTTGGTGCTGATAATAAAATCCTGTTTAACATACCTGTTTTCTCCTTTTCACTTCTTATAACTATTATAAAAATAAAAGTTGCTTTTTCCTGAATAATTTTTACGAAATGTTACATTAATTTTAAACTATATAAAATATGTTATAATTAAAAGTAGGGGAATTTGTATGAAAAAAATACTTATAGTTGATGATGAACAGGATATAGTAGAAAGTCTTAAGTTTGTACTTGAGGCCTCTGATTTTACCTGTTATTGTGCATATAACGGAGAAGACGGTTTAAGACTTGCCAAAGAAATTATGCCTGATTTAATTATACTGGATGTTATGATGCCGAAAATTAACGGTTACAAAATAAGCCGATTATTAAAATATGATAAAAAATATAAAGATATTCCTATTTTAATGATAACAGCACGTTCGCAGGAAGAAGACAAGCTTATAGGCGAAGAAACCGGGGCTGATGAATACATAACAAAACCGTTTGATTTAAGTGAAGTAGTTAATATAGTAAAAAAATATTTAAGCTAAATATGGAAACAGTAACTAATAAAACATTGGAAAAACTTAAATATGATTTAGTGCGTGCAGGGCTTGTACAATATGAAGTAGTTGAACAGGCCGAGGAAATATCTGTTGCTCAAAATATTAACATTGGTCAGGCACTGATTAATTCAGGGGTTATTACAGAAGAAACTCTGTTAAAATTTTTAGAATCCAAGCTTCATATTCCATATGTTAATCTTGAGGATTACTCTTTGGACATAAATTGTTTAAAGTATATAAATTTTTCTGATGCCAAAAGGTACAGAATTATACCTTTATTTAAAATCGAGGACACTTTAACGGTAGCAATGGCAGATCCTTTAGATTTATTTGCAATAGACAGGATTATAGAATCCGCAGAATGTTCAATAGAGCCGGTAATTGCATCTGAAACTGCGATTAACAAAAAAATTGATGAATGTTATAAATCAAGCAGTACAGTAGGAGAGATATTTACAGATGTAAATTTGGGGTTTGACTGGAGAGATGAACTTCACAGCGAAGACTTAAGCGACAATCATATCCAAAAAATTATTCGTGCAATACTAAAGCAGGCCATTATGGAGAATGTTCACGAAGTAACTTTTCAGGGCGAAGACAATGGATTTGGCGTAAATTTTAAAAAGAACGGTGAATTAATAAATAAAGGTTTAATTCCAAAAGTACTGATATCCTCGTTTGTTGCAAAATTAAAAACCCTATCAGAGCTTGACCCATCAGTTTCAGAAGTTCCACAGCTTGGCAAATTAAATTTCAAAGTAGATGACGTTCTTTTAGTTGCAAGTATTTCAACTTTCCCGACGATAATGGGAGAAAGAATATTTTTAAAAATCTACAAACCACCTAAAGCTTTAAATAAAATTATTGAATCAGATAAACAGCTTAAACTGATTAGGAAATCATTAAAAGAGCCGGGAATAATACTGGTTTGCGGCTCACCTTTGAGCGGAAAAACTCATGTTATATATTCGCTGCTGTTAGAAGCCGCTAAATCAGGCTCAAAAAATATCATGACGCTTGAAAGCATTGCAAAATACAGTTTAAAAGGTGTTAATCAATGCGAATTAAATGAAAACGTCGGTTTCAATATGGATAAAGCCTCACGTTTTATTGAATTTCAATCGCCTGACTTAATATATTTAGAAGGAATAAAAACAAAGGAGTCGTTTGATTATTTTGCAGGGCTTGTTTTTGAAGGTAAAACTATTATAATGGAATTTTTAGCCAATAATATGGAAGACATGCGTCACAAGATGGACTTTTCAGACTTTGAAACATTAAAAGCTTTAATAAGCTGTATGATATTTATACATTCAAAAGACAGCATAGAAGTTTTTGACAAAGAAACCATCCAAAAATATTTAGCATAATTATTTAGCGATATAAAACACCAAATTAATCAAGAAATCAGCAATAAGCAGATAAAGAGTAGATAAAATAGCAGCCTGAGTTGTAGAGATACCGACCTCCTTTGCCCCGCCTTTAGTTTCATAACCTTGAGTCGCACAAACAAGAGCGATTAAGCCGCCAAAAACAGAGGCTTTTAAAAGGCTGATATAAATATCTTTAGTGGCAAGCCAGGCCCAAACAGAATTCATATACCGTTGAGGATGCAAATCAATAGTCGCATGCGACACGAACATTCCGCCCAAAATTCCAACGACTTCTGCAATCAGCACCACCATAGGAACAGTAATCATAGCCCCGATAATTCTCGGAGTAAAATAATACCCTACAGGATCAACTTTAAGCGTCTTAATCGCATCAACCTGAGATGTAACCTGCATATTTGCTATTTCCGCAGAAATTGCAGTGCCCGCTCTTGCACCTATGGCAAGGGCTACAAACCCGGGAGCTATTTCACGTATCATAACTATTGCGATTGTTCCGCCAATATATGTTTCTGCACCCGTCATCAAAAACTGTTTTGCAACCTGTATTGCAATAACCGCCGCTGATATAAATGCAATTACAAGTGAGATAGTTAAAGAGTCATAGCTTATCGCTGCTGCCTGGCTTATGACACTTTTAAATCTCACCTGTCCTTGCAGTAAATATTTTATACATTTAATTAAATTTTGGACGCATAGTCCCAAAAAATTTATCATTTTTACCTCTTAAATATAAACAGGCATACACCATTTTTTATATTTAGGAACTTTACCCTTAACAACATCAAAGTAAAGATTTTGTAATTCTTTAGAAACAGGGCCGACTTTACCGTCACCCAATTTTCTGTTATCAATGCTGACAATCGGGCTGATTTGTGCACCTGTACCACAGTAGAAAGCTTCATCCGCAATGTAAAGTTCTGTTCTGTCAACATTACGTTCTTCAACTTCCAATCCGAGGTCTTTTGCAAGTTCCATAACAGTATTTCTTGTAATACCTACTAAAATGTTATCAGCTTTAGTTGTTGTAACCAATTTATTTTTGAACAATAAGAAAAGATTCATAGCAGAACCTTCAGTAACATTGCCCTGTTCATCCAAAACAACAGCGTCATCAAATCCTGCATTATGTGCATCGGTTTTAATTAAAGCCGCATTAGCATAAGAACCGGCAACTTTAGCACGTGGAGGTATAGCGTTATCACTGTTTCTTCTCCAGCTTGAAACACAAACCTTTAAACCTTTTGATGTATCAATATAGTCACCCATTTTATTAACAATAATCATAAAAGAATCAGGATTATCATAAAGTCCCGGGCCTACTTTTTGTGCTGATTTATACAAAGTCGGACGCAGATAAGCATCTTCTTTGTAACCGTTTTTCTTTAGTAATTCTTGAGTGATTTTGCAATACTCTTCAACACTATGCGGGCTTTCCATATACATAATTTTACCGCTGCGTACTAATCTTTCATAGTGTTCAGGAGCTCTAAACACGTACAACTGTTTTTCTTCTTCATTCCAATAAGCTCTAATACCTTCGAATACGGCCGTTCCGTACAAAAAAGCGTGTGTTCTGACAGGAATAAAAGCTTTTTCAGCCTCTACGAATTTTCCATCCATGTAATAAAATTCTGTCATAATTCCTCCTTACTATATTAAATATAGCACGAAAAAATTATAATCAAAAGTTTACTATTTTTTTTGAGCTTCCCGTATAAAACTTTTGGCCTCATTAACAGGAATAGCAAACCCGATACCAATATTGGAAATATTATTATCAGGATTATAAATAGACTGGTTAATACCAATAACCTCACCGGAAGAATTTAGCAACGGGCCGCCGGAACATCCCGGATTAATTGCGGCATCTGTTTGAATTCTGTTTTTTGTATAATCAATTCTTGAAACAATTCCCTGCGTAAGCGTTCCGGTAAAGCCAAACGGGTTGCCGATAGCAAGTACTTTTTGCCCTACTTTTACATCTTCCGAATTTCCGAAAGAAACTGTTTTTAACGGTTTTTCGGGTTCTATTTTCAATAACGCCAAATCTTTTTTTACTTTGGCAATAACTTTTGCCTTGTAGACCTGTCCGTTTGAAGTTGTAACATCAATATCATTACAGTCTTCAACTACATGAAACCCTGTTAATATAACCCCGTCACTGGATACTATACATCCTGTACCCGCAGAAACTCCATCTTCCAACGTCCCGTCTATCGCTACAATTGCAGGATTGATTTTTTCATAAACCGATATATTAATCTTTTCATCAGGTTCGTAGTTTATTGCAAATACAGGAATTGAAGTCATCAACAGAATTAACGTTAAAAAAATCATTCTCATAATACAATTATTATTATGTAAAAACACTTAAAATATTCCCATAATTAGATAGCCCGAAGACGGGTTCTTGAAATTATTAACATTTTAATGTATAATTGCAAACAAAAGGAGAAAACTATTATGACAAGAATTGATTTATTTAAACAACACTTACAAGAAAAAAGAGCGGTAAAAGTTATTGCCGGAATTGACAATTTTGACATTGAAAATATTAAAAAGGTAGTTACATCAGCTCAAAACGCAAGTGCAATAGATATATGTGCAAAAGAAGAAATAGTTAAAGAAGTACGTTCAATGACTGAACTTCCATTATTTGTATCATCAATCAAACCTGAAGAATTGGTAAGAGCAATAGATTTAGGAGCTGACGCAGTAGAATTGGGTAATTTTGACGTATTATACAAAAAAGGTATGTCATTTACAGCAGAAGAAGTTTTAAAACTTGCGAAAGAAACAATTGAACTTATGGGAGACAGAGAATACTATTTCTCAGTAACAATTCCGGGTGAAATTGCAATATCAGAACAAATTGAATTAGCAAGAGAACTTGAAGCATTAGGAGCAGACTTAATTCAGACAGAAGGACATTACTCAAAAGACACTCAATCAGACGGAGTTAGAGGATTGATGGAAAGAGCAGAATTAACTATTTCAAATACAATAGAACTTGCAAGAAATGTTGAAATTCCTATAATGACAGCAACAGGAATTAATCCGACAACAGCTCCGTTTGCATTTGCAGCAGGAGCATCAGCAATAGGTGTTGGCTCTTGCATTAACAAAATGGATTCAACTATTTCTATGATGGCAACCGTAAACAGCCTTGTTGAAATAGCTGAAAAAAATGCTCAAAAAACTTTACAATTAGTTTAATCTTAATTGAATAATTATCGAGGCGGATTAATATCCGCCTTTTTTATTACACATTTATTTACATGTAATGGAAAATTTTTTTATTTTTAAATAAAATGTTAATCAAGGAAGGATAGAATTATGGAATACATTTTAGATTTATTATACATATATATAGCTGTTTATTCTGTATATTTTCTTGCATTAGCACTAAGAAACCTTAATGACAAACCTTTTCAAATAGAAAAAAGATATTCAAAATACGAAGAAAAAGAGCATTTAGCAGTTGTAATATATTCACATAACAACAAACAAACACTTGAGAATCTAATAAATCAACTAAAACAGCAGGATTATCCTGTAGACAGTTTCAGGGTATTTGCAATACTGGACAACTGTAATGACGGCTCAGAAGGATTATTTGAGCGAGAAAGATTTGTTAGCCCGATAGTATTTCAGGAAACACAAGGAAAAGACAGAGCCGTATCACTGTTAACGGAACAGCTTGCCGCTGATCAATGGATAGATTCATATATATTTATAGATGCAACAAGAGGAATAACAAACGAATTTCTGTCAACAATCAATTCAGGGTTAGTAAAAAATTCGGTATTATGCGGAGAAACGGTTATTTTGCCCGGAAATTCCGATATTATTGACCAAATAAAGTCAGTTTATTTAAAATATCATATGAATTTTATAAAAAAAGCACGCTCGCTTTTTGGTTTGGCAAACCTTGCCGATTCAGGGCTTTTCGTAATCAGAAAAGACATTTTAGATAAAATCGGCAAAATTGAATTCAAAAATATTGATTCTGAATTAAGATACAGTCTTATACTTTCCCAAATAGGTTATAAATGTACTTACAATCCTAATATTCAAACATTTGTAAATACGGAAAGCTACATATTCCGTCGTCCAAGATTATCACAGCGGATTAAACTGTTTGCAAACTGTTTCAAAGGGCTTTGGACAAAGAATTTTGTATTTTCAGAACAAGTTTTGTCCTTAATTGCTCCAAACTTTTGGATTTTGGTAATTTCGTATTTGGGCTTAATGAAGCACTCTTACAAATATTATTTCTTTGTTGATTTCAAAATTGTGCTGTTTTCATTTATAATTTTAGCGGCAGGTTTTGGCATAAGCCTTATAAATGCAAAGTTAAATTTAAAAGAAATAGCTCTTTTAATATTTTATCCTGTTTACTCAATAGGGCACATAATAAAAAATATGCCGCCGTTAAGGAATTTTATCCAAAGAATATCAGATAACACAAACGACAAAGATAAACTGTCAATAGACGTAATCGTGTCAACAGGCAAGAGCGATTTACCATGCAAACTTGAATTTATCTCAGACAAAGAGCTTTCAAAAGTAAGATTTATATTCAAGAACAAAAAATACACGACCGGCGGACATTTAAGAATGATAGATGCATTACAGGAATTGAAATCCAAGCTTGACGACTATGGATTTATCCTAAAAATCTGCAGCTGCTGCTCGCATTTTAAGTCTTGCGTAGACGGGTCAACAAATATGTTGAAAGGTTTTTGCAACTGTGATTACCCGAGTCCTTCTTTAAAAGAACCAAAGCCAACGTTAATTTGGAACAGTTGTACAAAATTTTCACCGGCAAAACTTAACAGTCTTATCGAAGAAATGGTTGCTAAAGGCTCAGAAAACTAACGGCAAAACTTCTTTAAGCATATAAAAAGAACCGCA
Source organism: Candidatus Gastranaerophilales bacterium (assembly GCA_944323365.1). Taxonomy (GTDB): domain Bacteria; phylum Cyanobacteriota; class Vampirovibrionia; order Gastranaerophilales; family Gastranaerophilaceae; genus SIG32. The sequence goes on along the minus strand of CALUSG010000017.1, from coordinate 37,011 downwards.
AACAACCGTAAGTTTTCCGTCATCAAATTTTTGCTTAAATTCATAAGAAGGATAAGGACACGCAGACATTAACTCATCAACTTCAGCTGAATTTGGATAATTAAAATGATAAAAATAAATTTCATCGTCGGATTTAAACAAATTTAGCATCATATTTTTGTAATCTTTATTTTTTAAGCAGCCAAAAACAAATCTACGCTGCGTATTGGGAAAATAAAAATCTAAACTTTGTCTTAAAGCCGCCGCACCGTTAGGATTGTGAGCCGCATCCACAATCGTATTTCTTTCGGAGAAATATTGAAATCTAAAAGGATGATTAACTTTTGCCAAACCGGTTTGAATGACGCTTTCGGGAATTTTTGGAAACAAAAATCTTACAGCACTAAGTGCCAGCGACAGATTTTCTATCTGGTAAACACCTTTTAAAGAAAGATTTTGAGTATTTTCATTCGGAAAAACCATAATTAACATGGAATTCAGCCTGTCCGCCGTATCCTTAAAAACCTCGTATCCTTCAAAAACAAACACAGGACAATCGGGCTTTATAATACCGGCTTTTTCAAAAGCTATTTCGGAAAGAGTTTTGCCCAGGCGTTCCGTATGATCTAAATCTATATGGGTAATAATAGAACACAAATTGGATTTTATAACATTTGTAGCATCAAACCGTCCGCCGAGTCCTGTTTCCAATACAACAACTTCTACATTATTATCGGCAAAATAATCGAACATAACTGCTGTTAAAATTTCAAATTCAGTGAGCTTAATATTGTTTTTTTCTGCAAGATTACAGATTTTTTGAACATAAAAAGCAAAATCGAATTTTGGAATATCAACACCGTTAATCTTAATTCTTTCAGTATATTCAAACACATGCGGACTTGTATATAATCCTGTTTTAAATCCGGCTTCGATTAAAACAGAATTAATAATGGCACATACAGAGCCCTTGCCGTTTGTTCCCGCAACATGTATGCATTTTAACTTATCCTGAGGACGGTCTAAGAGTTCCAATACCGCCTGAATTCTTTCCAAGCCGAGTTTTATATAAAATTTTCCCCGGCTAGTTAAAAGTTTAACAGCCTCTTCATAATTCATAATTAATAAAACCTTTGCATAACAGGTATATTGACATTATTCAAAAAAGATCTTTCACAAAGTCTTATACCAAGACATGCCTGTTTACGTTTAAACTGAGCACGATAAATCTTTTTTACGGTATCTTTAACAAGCACACATCCGTATTTTTGAGCTATTTCATCAACAGATTTATTTTGTTCAATATACATTTCAATAATATCATCCAAAATCTCGTATTCAGGAAGTCTATCCTGATCTTTTTGTCCCGGATGAAGCTCTGCTGACGGAGCTTTTTCTATAATTTCAACAGGTATGACTTCTTTTTCACGGTTAATATAATTAGCCAGCCTGTAAACATTGGTTTTAGTCAAATCAGCAATCAAATTAAGGCCTCCGGCCATATCACCGTATAACGTACCAAATCCCATAGCTATTTCAGACTTATTGCCGGTAGAAAGCAACAGCCTGTTATCACGATTTGAGAAAAACATAAGTATCAAACCTCTTAATCGTGCCTGCAAATTTTCTTCAGCCAAATCACCTTTTTTCTCATGAGCAATTTTATCCATAAAATTATCAAATAAAGGTGTAATCGAGTGTTTTTCGGTTTTTATACCGATATTTTGAGCTAATTTAACCGAATCAGTAACACTGCCTTCAGAAGAATACATACTGGGCATCATAACAGCCAGTACATTTTCTTTGCCGATAGCATCCGCTGCCAAAACAGCCGTCACCGCACTGTCTATTCCGCCCGATAAACCTAATACCACCTTACTGAATCCTGTATTTTCACAGTATTCTTTTAATCCAAAAGTAATAACCTTATAAACAACTTCTTCTAACGATTGTTCCTTGAATTCTATTACTTGATTAAAATCAATAGCTTTAGCTGCACATTCACATACCGGCATCTGCAGAACCAGTTCATTTTCCTTATTCTTAGCAAAACTTCCGCCTGCATAAACATTCTCATCTGCCATCATTACTGCATTTACGTAAACAAAATCGTTTCTTGTGCTTATGCTGTCTACAAAATCTCTATACGTATCCATAGCAAAATACTTATTCTTTGATAGAACGTATAAATCACAAATCACATCATCTCTATACAATTCATCCACATAAACAGTTTTTCCGAAAATAACAAAAAATCCGTCATCCGAAAGTAAAATCTCGTTGTTATGAATTAAAACATCACCTACTAAAACAGCTTTATTATCAGAATTTTCTAATATTTTTTGGTAAAAATTCATCTGAGCATTCTGACATAATTCATCATAAACCAGTTCTTTTCCTCCCAAATCTTCAATATCGCAAGAAGGGAATATTATCAAATCACACTCATTATTTTTAATTTGCTCAATTATTTGATTATAATTAAACTCGAAATCGCCTGTTTTATATTTGACTTGTGCCAAAACTATATTCATATTTTCTCCTTTATTCCAACTTTAAGTAATTAACTTTTTCCCAGCTCAAATCAACATATTTGACTTTGCCCTTAATTTTCTGAACTTCGGGTAAAATAGTAGGAATTCTGCGAATTCTGTCAAATATTTTATCATCAAACTGGCCTAATCTGATAGTGGTTGATTCAATTTTAACGTAAATATCTTTAGGATTTTTCAAATCAACGTATTCAACACGTTCGTGTGAAAATGTTTCAACATATTTAGTAACTTTTAAGATATTCAGGATTTTATCAGCATCCCATTTTCTGTAATCATCGCCTTTATTGCCGTAAGAAAGAACCAAAGTGGTTTTAAAATCATCAGGCAAAGGCAGATAATCAGCCCCTTCAATAAGCCGGCCGCCTTTGGTAAACGCTGCAACGGGCTTTACTTTAGCATCAGGCGAAACCGTTATAACCGGTGTTGCTTCCCGTATTATTATTAAAACTCTTGCAGGGAAAGCATAACGCCTTATATAAACACTTTTTACAGGAGCGAGCGACTTAATTTTATTTTCTAATTCATCTAAATTAGTCATAAAAACAGGTTTACGCTCAACTTCAAAATCTTTGACAATAGACTTGATTTTGTCTGTTTTAACTATTTTATTGTCAACAACTTGAATACGGGCAGGATCAAAGTTCTTAAATGTATCTTTCGGAAGATACCAGCCGTCCATTGAACAAAAATAATACATTCCGAACAAAACCAAAACGCCAAGACAAAATCTCTGCAAAGCCTTAAAAAAACTGCGTTTCTTTTTACCTTTTCTAATTTGTCGTTCAAGCTGTTTAGCTTTTAAAAGTTCTTGAGGACTTTCAAAAATTTCATCTTCCATTGTGTAACCCTGCACTATTTAATATTAACAATACCAAATGATTATAATCAATACCCATAACATCAGCCTGAGCAGGTAAATCACTGGTTTCAGTCATTCCTGGAGAAGTATTAATTTCAAGACAATAAGGTATATCATCCACAATCAAAAAATCAACCCTTGATACACCGCTGCATCCGGCTGTCATATGTGCTTTAACAGCAAATTCCTTAACTTTTTGTGTCATTTTCTCTGACAATTCAGCAGGTAAAATAAATTCTGTCATACCTTTTGTATATTTTGCTTCGTAATCATACCATTCGTTTTTCGGACGTAATTCAAGAATTTCAGTAGCAAAAGCCTTGCCTTCATATTCCAAAACCCCCACAGTGCATCCAATTCCGGTCAAATATTCTTCTATTAACACATTTTGATTAAATTTAGCTGCTTCATTATAAGCTGAAATCAATTCATCCGGCGAATTTACTTTTGTCATGCCAAAACTTGACCCTTCACAAACAGGTTTTGTTATCAAAGGATATTTTAATGATTTGGTTTTCTCAATAACATCGTCGCCGTTTTCAATATAAACAGACTTAATAAGCGGGATATCAGTAGTTGAAAGAATTCTTTTTGTGTACTCTTTATTCATGCAGATAGCACTTGCCATAACGCCGCAGCCTGTGTACGGGATTTTTAAAATTTCCAACAATCCCTGAATACAACCGTCTTCACCGTACTTACCGTGCAAAGCATTATAGGCATAATCAAAGCGGCCGTTTTTCAAGACTTCGGCAATATTTTCATCAACTATAACCATTTCCGCATTGTTAAATCCCAGGTTTTTAAGAGCTTCAAAACAGCCTTTGCCTGATCTCAAAGAAATTTCTCGTTCTGTGGACATTCCGCCGCAAAGCACGGCTATTCTGGCATTTTTATCTATTTTATTCCTAATTTCCCGCATAATTCTACCTCATCTTTATTATTACCACCCAAAAATCTTACCTCCGGCATAAGTTTTATACCGTATTTTTGTTCAACGGCACCTGACATTTTATACATAAGCATCAAAACATCAAGCGACGTTCCTGACCCTTCATTAATTATAAAATTTGCATGATTTTCCCAAACATGTACACCGCCCTGCTGCATATTTTTAGCACCTATAGATTCTAAAAGTCTTCCTGCAGAATTATTTTCGGGATTTTTAAAAACGCTTCCGCAATTAGGCAATGCCAAAGACGGCTGATGTGTTTTCCTAAACGTCAGTATATCATTCATTTTTTCTTCAATAATGCTCCGGTCAATTTTTTCAAGCTCAAAAACCGCACTCAACACAATCATTCGCTTTTCCGAACAAATTGAGTGTCTATATGAAAATTCCATTTCATCTTTTGAATAATCCTTAATGTTTAACCCGTCAAAACATTTAACAGAGCATAATTTGTCACTTATGCACTGGTTATTTGCAGAGGCATTCATAAAAATATTACCGCCTAATGAGCCGGGGAAGCCTATCATAAATTCAAATCCGCTCAAACCATTTCCCAGTGCAATTTTAGACAATTTTGGGCCTTTTATTCCGCATTCTGCAGTTATTTTTGTATCTTCAACACAAACATTTTGCATTTTAGTTGTAATAATAACCGTGCCGTCATAGCCAAAAGATGAAACAAGCGTATTTGATAAATTCCCCAAGACTTTAGCATCGGGTTCTTTTTCCAAAATTTCAATAAATTCATCAACTGTTTCGGGCAAATAAACTTTTTTAATTTTGCCGCCGATTTTAAAAGAAGTTAATTTTGATATATCAAAATCATTTTCCAACACCGGCATACTCCTTGCTTAAGGCCAAAAGTTCTTTACCGAGATTAGTAATAGTACCGGCACCAAGGCCGATAACTATATCACCTGATTTTAAAGTAGGATAGAGCTTTTGGGCAACAGATTTAATTGACCCTGAAAAATATTCGCAGGACATTTCCTGAGCGAATCTTTCTGAATTAACGTTTTCAATGGGCTGTTCACTTGCTGCATAAACATCAGTAACAACAAGTCTTGAAACATTTTTAAACGCTTCTTTGAAATCATCCCACAAATTAGCAAGTCTTGAAAATCTGTGAGGTTGAAAAACAGCAATTACATTTCTGTTTTTAAACGACTCGGCACAAGACAGAGTAGCCTTAATCTCGGTCGGGTGGTGAGCATAATCGTCATAAACAGATATCCCGTTAAACTCACAAACTTTTTCAAACCTTCTGCCCATGCCTGTAAAAGTTGCAAAATGCGGTTTAACGAGCTCAATATCCACACCTGAAACGTGCAGGCTTGCAAATACTGCCAATGAATTATAGACATTATGAACACCTTTAAGACAAATTTTCATATCTGATAAAAATTCACCTTTATAATAAATGTCATAAGTTGTAAAATCTTCGTTATAGACGATATTTTTAGCGGTATAATCGGCATCGTTAAGTCCATAAGAAATAAAATTCTGACATGCCAAACGTCTTACACCGCTGCAATCTGTGTTAAGCAGGATATTTGCGTTCTGATTGGACAAAAACTTATTAAAAGTTTCAACAATAGAATCAAGCCCGTTTTTATAGAAATCCAAATGATCAGCTTCCAAATTATTTACGACAACGGTATTTGGTGAGTATTTAACAATAGTTCCATCACTTTCGTCGAGTTCAGCACAGAAAAATTTGCCGTCTTGAGAATGGGCATTTGTACCTATATCAGGTAAAATTCCGCCTACAACATAAGAAGGTTTTAATCCGGCCTTTTCTAAAACATATGCACAAAGCCCGCTGGTTGTTGTTTTACCGTGGGTTCCCGAATAACCTATAAAAAATTTCCCCATATTTGACAATTTTGCCAACACATCTGATCTGTGGTAAATTGTCAAGCCCAAACGTTTTGCTTTTTGCATTTCGGGATTATCTTCTTTTATAGCAGTACTTGCAACTACAATACAGTCATCAGGCAAATTATTTTCGTCATGTCCGATAAATACTTTTGCTCCGAGTGTTCTCAATTTATCAATATACTTGCTGTCACAAATATCAGAGCCTAAAACTTCATAGCCGTTTTCCAAAAGATATTTGGCCAGCCCGCTCATTCCTATTCCGCCTATTGCAATAAAATAATATTTTTCTTTCAATTTTCTCTACCTTCCCAATCAATTATAATACTAAAATACATAATAGTCTTGAATGTTATGATTATTTACAAATAAACATCTTCAAGCAATTTTATTTCGAACTCGCTTCCCTGAGGGATGCTAATTCTGCCGCCTTTTGAAAACAGCCCGAACAAAGGCGAGCCGACAAAATTAACAGCATAAACAGCAACGCCGGCTACAACCGTAAACGGGGTTAATATAACCGTTACAGGCCCGTCTGCCAGTTTTGACGTTGCTCTCATCATTTTTTTATAAAACTTTGTACCCGGTTTTAAAGAATTTTTAGTACCTTTCCAGTATTGTCTTTTACCTTTTATATTATTCAAGAATATTTTTTTATGGTTTGCCTTTGTAATTTTAGCTTCGATACCGACCGTTTTACCCTTAACCACCATACTATCAACAGATAAAACCAGCAGTCCGCCGTTTCCTGACATTTGCGGCAAATGAGAATTGGCCACTTCGCCTTTAAAAACAGTTCCCTGAGGTATTGTTATATATCTTTTGGTTACAGGCATCTGAGAAGTAAAAGACAGTCTTGTGCCTATTGGTGTTGCATCTGATACTGCTTGATTTGATTTAACTTTAAATTTAGTACCTTTTTTAATCCTTATTGCCGTAGATTTATCAATTTTAGTGATAACGGGTTTGTGTTCAGGCGGCGATAAATTAGGCAGTTTGTTAACCTCCTGAATATTTTTAGGCGGCGGAACATTCGGCTTTACATCGGGTAAAGGCGGCAAACCTTCCAGCTCCAGCTTTGAAGGATTATAATTTTTCCTTATTTCTTCGTCTACAGACAAATCAAACTCTAACGCAAAAACCGGCATTAGAGTAAGATTTAATGATATTAATATAATTAATAATTTATTTAAGTAATTCATTTATGGCTTTAGCCGCTTTTTTACCGGCACCCATAGCGTTTATCGCATTGGATTCTCCGACAGGAGCGACATCTCCCCCTGCATAAATTGTCGGGATATTTGTTTCCCTTGCATCATCTACAGTTATGTAACCTTTTTTATCGGTTAAAATTTCTAAACCTTCTGCCTGTGCAGATTTTTGGATAATAGGATTCGGGCCTGTACCTAGTGCTACGATTACTGTATCAAGCTCCATTGTTTCTATTTTTCCGGTAGAAACAGGTCGTCTTCTTCCGCTTTCATCAGGTTCTCCAAGCTCCATTACTTCAAGCTCTACGGCTTTTACATAACCATCTTCTCCGACTATCTCTTTTGGTGCATATAAAAATTTAAATACAACACCTTCTTCTTTAGCGTGTCTTATTTCTTCCAATCTTGCAGGAAGCTCTTTTTCCGTACGTCTGTATATGATATAAACTTCTTCAAATCCTACTCGAACGGCAGTTCTTGCTGCGTCCATAGCAACATTTCCGCCGCCGAATACGGCAACTTTTTTACCTACTTTCAACGGTGTTACGCTGTTTGATTGTCCGGCATGCATTAAATTTACACGGGTTAAAAATTCGTTTGCCGAAAATACTCCGTTTAAATTTTCACCTGGAACATGCAACATTTTTGGAAGTCCTGCTCCCGAACAAATAAATATTGCGTCAAATCCGTCATCTTTTAATTGTTTAAGAGTTATTGATTTACCTACAACAACATTCTTTTTGAATTCAACACCCATTTTCTTAAGATTTGTTATTTCTCTGTCCAAAACAACACGTGGAAGTCTGAACGGAGGAATTCCGTATCTTAATACCCCGCCGAGTTCATGTAATGCCTCAAATACTACAACTTCATGACCGGCTTTTCTTAAATCTGCAGCTGCTGTTATACCGGCACAGCCTGAACCTACTACGGCTACCTTTTTGCCTGATGGCTTAATTTCAGGGATTTCTGCACTTGTATTATCCCCTACATATCTTTCTAACGCACCTATTGCCACCGGAGAGCCTTTTATTCCTAAAACACAATTGCCTTCACATTGTCTTTCCTGAGGACAAACACGGCCGCAGACTGACGGAAGCATACTTGTTTCCCTGATTATTTCTCCTGCTTTATCTAAATTCCCCTCTTTTACCGCCTGTATAAACTGCGGTATCTGTATATTTACAGGACAGCCCTGTACACATCTCGGGTTTTTACAGTTTAAGCATCTTGAAGCTTCTAAATGTGCCTGTTCTTCTGTTAAATTACTCTCTACAGGGTCAAAATTTGAACGTCTTTTTATCTTATCCTGTTCTGCTACTTTTTGTCTTTCTACAGCCATTTTCTTCTCCTCTTTTATAATTATTATTGTACAGGAAAAAATAACAATTGCAAATAATTTTTGCTTGTTTTTTAATAATATTATGGATATTGTATCAATAAAATCTTTGGAATTTGATAAGATTTTGAAGCAATTAGCAAAATTTGCAAGAACAAAACAGAGCGAAAAACTCTGTTTAAATGCCCTGACGTTCAACGACAGAGATGTGATAAACGAGCAGCTTGCATATACAAAAGAGGCAAAACGAATTCTTGATAACGCCTTAGAGCTTCCTATTGAATATGTTGCGGATTTTGAAATGCTTGAAAAAAAATTATCAGGAAGTTATCTTAGCGAACAGGAATTGTATGATGCAGCCAAAACATTAAGAACAGCAAGGCTTGTAAAACGTTTTTTAGCTGAAAACACAATTAAAGAAACCGTTCTGCATAATTTAGCTTTAAATCTTTTTGTTGATAAGACTATTGAAGACAAAATCTTTGGGACTTTTGACGATAATCTTAATATAAAACAAGATGCAACATTAGAATTAAAAGGCTTATTTGCGTCATTAAAAGATACCGAAAAAAACTTACGCTCAAAAGTTAATGAACTAATGTCATCAACTGATTTTTCCAAACATTTGCAGGAAAATATCTACACAACACGTGATGACAGAATAGTTTTTCAGGTGATGGCCTCTTCAAAAAGTAAAGTTCCGGGAATTGTCCACGATGTTTCTGCTTCCAACAAAACTTTTTACATTGAACCCGAACAAATTGTTCCCATTAACAACAAAATAAGAGAACTGAAATCTAAAATTCATGCAGAATTGATAAAAATTCTTGTTGAACTTACAAAACTTATCAAAAATATTTTTGAAGAATTGAAGTCAGATGAAAAAATTCTTGCCGAAATTGATTTTCATTTTGCAAAAGCACGCTATGCCGTTAAGCTTAAGGCTGTTGAACCCGAAATAAGTCAGGATAAGGAACTTGTTTTTGAAAATATGAAACATCCGCTTTTAATAGAAATGTCTGAAAATGTCGTTGCTAACAATTTTTCTATAGGTAAAGGCTACAAATCAGTCATAATAACCGGTTCAAACACAGGCGGCAAAACAGTAGCATTAAAAACTATCGGCTTGCTTATACTTATGGCAAAATCAGGATTTTTTGTACCCTGTACAATGGCTAAAATCTATCCTTTCCGGCAAATTTTTGCAGATATCGGCGATGCTCAAAGCATTGAACAAAGCCTTTCCACTTTTTCTTCTCACATGACAAATATTATTAATATAGTTAAAAATTCAGATGATGAAACTTTTGTGTTAATAGACGAAATTTGTGCAGGAACAGACCCTCTCGAAGGTGCCGTACTGGCACAGGTTATTTTGGAAAACCTCGCTGAAAAAGGTGTTTATTCAACTATTACGACCCATTTCGGAGAATTAAAATCTTTAGAATACGTTAACCCCTATTTTAAAAATGCATCTGTTGAGTTTGATACAAAAAGTCTAAAGCCGACATACAAACTTCTTTTGGGTATTCCCGGACTCAGCAACGCCATATTAATCTCTGCTAATCTCGGATTGGACAAAAATATTGTTGAAAAAGCTAAAAATATACTTGTTTCTCAAAAAGACCCTTCTATTCTAGTCGTTGAGAAACTTCAAGAAACACAGCAGCGGCTCTCCAAAAACCTTGAAGAAGCCGAAGAACTAAAAGAAACTTCCTTAAATGTTAAAAAAGAATACGAAGAAAATTTATTAAATATCAAAAAAGACAAGAAAAAGACCATAAAATTACTAAAAGACAAATTTGACCGGGAACTCCTTGAGGCAAAAGGCGAAATAAAAGACATACTGGACGAATTAAGACGTGAAAAATCTGAAAAAATCGCAAGACGCTCTTATGCAAGGCTCGCAAAACTCGAACAAAATTTCAGAGGAAAACTCGACGAACATAACGAAAAAAATAAATACCTCGAAATTGATTGGGATAAAGTCCGCCCCTCTGACATTGTCATGCTCAAAGAACTACATCAACCGGTCACTGTCCTTTCAAAACCCGACAAACACGGTAATGTTTTCGTTCAAATGGGCAATATTAAAACTAAAATTAAAACCGATAAACTCGCTGTCGTCGATGAAAATTATAAAGAACCTCCAAAAATCTATACCCCGAGTAACTTTGAAAAATTTGAGCTAAAAAGAATAAACCTGTCAAATACTCTTGATTTACGGGGATACCGGGTTGAAGACGCTTTAGACAGCTTAGAATTCTACCTGGATAAAGCAAGTCTTGCAAACTTATCACCCGTCAACATTATTCACGGTCACGGTACAGGAGCACTTAAATCAGCTGTCAGAGATTTTCTGTCTACATCGCCTTATGTAGCAAAATTCCGCCCCGGAGAAGACTCTGAAGGCGGCGACGGCGTTAGTATCGTTGATATTAATTAGCATATTTACATTATATGATTTATATGTTAAAATCATTTTAGGAGAAATGATATGAATTTAAATGAACTAAGAGAAAACAATCCATTAATTGACTTATTCTGCAGTATTGCTCAAATACCTTCACCTTCTTTAGGCGAAGAGAATTTGATTAACTGGATTGTACAATACTGTAAAATTAACAACCTTAATTGCGAAACTGATGATTACAAAAATATTCATATAAAAGTAGATGCAACAGATACTTCAAAAGAATCTTTGCTATTATCAGCACACCTGGATGTAATAGGAGATGATTCGCCGGTTGAAATTTATTTGGACGGTGATTTGTTAAAGGCTAAAGGCAGAACACTTGGAGCTGATGATAAAGCAGGTGTTGCTAATGCTTTATTTTTCGCTGTTAACCTGGCTAAATCCGATATTAAACACGGCGGATTGGAAATTATATTTACCCGTGATGAAGAATCCGGTATGAGCGGAATTAAACACGTTGATTTTTCTAAAATAAATTCTAAATACGTTCTTGTGCTTGATAGTGATACTTTAGGACAACTTTTAACATCAGGTGCCGGCTATACTTTAGCCAAAGTTGAAGTTAATTCGTTCAAAGGCGGTCATTCAGGTATTGATATCGGCGATAAAACCAGAGAAAACGCTGCTAAATTAATCGCTGATCTGATTGCTCAAATGCCGCAGGGCGTTTTTTATTCTGATGAAAACAATCAAATTGTTACTTCCTGCAATATAGGAGGAATATCTTCAGGAAATATTGATGTAACTAATGTTATCAATACTTACGGAGTTGCTACTTATTCAATTAGAAGCTCAAGTAAAGAAAAAGAAGATGAGCTTAAAGATTTAATGGAATTTTTCGTTAATGAATTTAACGAAGAATATGAAGGCCTTGCTGAAGCAACTCTTACTTTTAAAGAACATATGCCGGCTTTTGAAAAAGTTAACGATGAATATATTCCTATACTATTTGAAACAGTTGCTCAAAAAACAGGTATTACACCCGAAATTTCATCTTTCCACGCAGGAGCTGAAACCCATATTTATGCAAACAAGTTTAACTCCAAAGGTGAAAAATTCGTACCTTATCTTGTAGGCCTTGCTACTGTTTGCAATATGCATTCTGATAAAGAATTCGTTGACTACAATACAATGCTTAAAGGACAAGAGCTTTTAAAAGCTTTCTTTACCGCATTTAATAATTAAATTGTTAAAAAAAAGGGCTTAGGCCCTTTTTTTATGATTGAACTTCTGCTTCTTTTTCCCTGGTTTTTCTTTTGGCACCGTCTTTTCAAAAGCTATTTTACCGTCATTCATTACAATTTTAACGGTATCGCCGTTAGCGTATTTACCTGAAAGGATTTCTTCAGCCAGCTCATCTTCGATTTTACGCTGTATTAATCTTCTCAAAGGTCTTGCACCGTATGCTTCCGAATATCCGTTTTCGGCCAAATGATCTTTTACTTCATCCGTAACCTCTACAGACAATTCACGTTCTTGCAGACGTTTGAATAAGTCTTTTAGCATCAAATCTACGATTTGTCTTATTTCTTCTTTTGTCAAATGAGCAAACACGATTGTTTCGTCTATACGGTTCAAAAATTCAGGTCTGAATGCCTTTTTCATTTCTTCCGTAACTGTTTCTTTAAGTTTTTCGTACTTATCCTTGGATTCATCATCTCCGGTTGAAAAACCTAGTTTTGCAGTGTTTGTAATCATACTTGCACCAACGTTAGACGTCATAATTATAATAGTATTTTTGAAATTAATATGGCGTCCTTTAGAATCTGTCAATCTGCCGTCATCTAAAATTTGAAGCATAATATTAAATACATCCGGATGTGCTTTTTCAATTTCATCAAAAAGCACGACAGAGTAAGGTTTTTTACGAATTAATTCTGTCAAATGACCGCCGTCATCGTATCCTACATAGCCCGGAGGTGAGCCGATAAGTTTGGCGGTTGAATGTTTTTCCATAAACTCTGACATATCAACTCTTATCATATTATCTTCCGAACCAAATACGGCTTCTGCAAGTGCTTTTGCAAGTTCTGTTTTACCTACACCGGTCGGCCCGCAGAAAATAAAGCTTCCGATAGGTCTGTTTGGTGATTTTAAGCCTACTCTTGCACGTCTTATTGCTTTTGAAATAGCTATAACTGCATCATTTTGACCTATAACTCTTGCGTGAAGCGTATCTTCCAGTTTTAAAAGTCTTTCACTTTCGCCTTCTGTCAATTTTGTTACCGGAACGCCTGTCATTGTAGCAATAACCTCAGCAACATTTTCGGCTGTCACTGTTGGTTTATTTGCGTCATGCTCTTCTCTCCATTTTGCAGACATTTCTCTTATTTTATCCTTCATATCTGCTTCTTCATCACGCAATTGTGAGGCTTTTTCAAATTCTTGATTTCTTATTGCATCTTCTTTTTCTTTGATTAGTACTCTAAGCTCTTTTTCCATTTGTTTACCTTCAGGTGAAAGCGTTGAAACTTTTAAACGAACTTTTGAGCTTGCCTCATCAAGTACATCAATTGCTTTATCAGGTAAAAATCTGTCTGTTATATATTTATTGGAAAGCTTAACCGCTGCGATTACAGCATCATCAGAAATAATCAAATTATGGTGTTCTTCGTATTTTCCTTTAATACCTTTAATAATTTCTATTGATTCGTCTTCTGTCGGCTCATCAATCATTACCGGCTGAAAACGTCTTTCCAATGCTGAATCTTTTTCTACATATTTTCTGTATTCATCAAGAGTTGTAGCTCCGATTACCTGAATTTCGCCACGGGACAATGCAGGTTTTAATATATTTGCCGCATCAATTGCTCCTTCGGCTGCTCCGGCTCCGATGAGTGTATGCATTTCATCTATTACCAGTATTATATTTCCTGCCTGTCTTATTTCATCCATTATTTTTTTAAGGCGTTCTTCAAATTCACCTCTGTATTTTGTTCCGGCTACCAAAAGCCCCATATCCAGCTGGATTACTTTTTTACCGTCTAAAATATCAGGAACTTCCGCATTTACTATTCTTATTGCAAGTCCTTCAGCCACAGCTGTTTTACCAACACCAGGCTCTCCTATTAATACCGGATTATTTTTTGTTCGTCTTGCTAAAATTTGGATTACACGCTCTATTTCTTTTTCTCTGCCTACTACAGGATCAAGTCTTAATTCTTGAGCGGCCAAAGTTAAGTCACGGCCGAATTCATCAAGGCTCGGAGTCTTTGTTTTTCCGCCTGATGAACCTGTTGAACTTGAAGATGATGACGATGATGTCTGCGGTTTTGCCTCTCCAAGCATTTTTATTACGTTACTTCTTACTTTATTTAAATCTATGCCTAAATTCTCTAAAACTCTTGCCGCTACACCTTCACCTTCTCTTATAAGGCCTAAAAGCAAGTGTTCCGTTCCTATATAATTATGTCCTAATTGTCTTGCCTCATCCCACGATAATTCCAAAACACGTTTTGCTCGTGGGGTAAAAGGAATTTCTACTGCTACAAAACCTGACCCGCGGCCTATTATTTTTTCTACTTCCGCTCTTGCATCTTTTAAGTTTACTCCCATGGCTTTTAAGGTCTTTGCAGCTACTCCCGTACCTTCGCCTATAAGCCCCAAAAGCACCTGTTCCGTTCCTACAAAGTTATGTCCTAATCTGCGTGCCTCTTCTTGTGCCAGCATTATTACTTTTATCGCTTTTTCGGTAAAACGTTCAAACATTGTTTCTCCCTTCTTTTATTAAAAATTATATAACAAAACATAAAAACATTCAAGAAGTAGTTTTATATTATTTTATAGCCCTTATTGACTTGCGTCTTTGAGCACATAAAATTAATTTATGAACACATAATAGAGGATTAGGGAATTGGATTTTACAACATTAACAATAGAGTTTTTAAGCAAATTAGCGTCTGTAGTCGGGAATTACGGCTGGGCAATTATAGTTTTAACAATAATAGTAAGGCTTTGTTTATGGCCTTTAAATGTTTCTCAGCAGCGTTCTATGCGTATGATGCAGACATTACAGCCTAAACTTAAAGCTATTCAAGACCGGTATAAAAATAATCCGCAAGTTATGCAGCAAAAAATGATGGAGTTCTACAAAGAACATAAATTTAACCCTATGGGCGGCTGCATGCCTTTATTAATCCAAATGCCTATTTTTATACTTTTATATTCTGCTTTAATGAGTCCGCAATTTATTCAAACTGCCGGTAATTCAAGCTTTTTATTTATAAACCGCATGGATACCACTCTCAGGGCTTCCGCTGGAATATCAAATGACGGTGTTATGGGTACATCTAAGTTCGACAGATTTATTTTAGGCAAATCAGCTACTGTTTATCTGCCTGATGAAACTCTTGAAAATGTTAAAATAACTAAGCCTAATCAGGCTCTCGAAATACAGGGTGAACTTATCCCCGGAGAAAATATTGATTTTAAAATAAGCCTGGATAACCTTAATCTGAAATTTTCTCAGCTGCAAAAAATTGAAAAAGCAGATGTTATTATTACTGATGTAAATACTAAAGAAACTGAAAAAGTTACTTTCAATCGTCAGGGAGAAATCCTGGCTGCCTCTGTTCCGTCTATTGAGGTTAAACAGTCTTTCCACTTTGACATACTGGTATTAATCGCTTTGTTTGCATTAACTATGTTTATTTCTCAAAAAGTTATGATGGCAACAAACAACAATACAAAAGATCAGGATCCGACTCAGGCTGCTATCCAAAAATCAATGGGTACTTTTATGCCCATTATGATTATTGCTACTTTTGTCATAATTCCTATTCCTGCCGGAGTTCTTTTGTATCTTGTTACCAGCAATGTTATTCAGATAATTCAATCTGTTGTCGTTAATAAACAAATGGACATTGAAGATGCAAAAAAACGAGCTAAAATAGATGACATTGAATTAAATAATGCAAAAAAAGTCGATAATAAGGAGTAGCCAATTGCAGCTCAAGGATTTTGACTATGACCTGCCGAAAGAATTAATCGCACAAATGCCGGCGGATAAAAGGGAAAATTCCCGCATGATGGTCTTAAAAAGACAAGCTCAATTAATTGAGCATAAACATTTTTATGACATTGTAGATTTACTTGATAACAATACTATTTTAGTTTTAAACAATACAAAAGTACTTCCGGCAAGGCTTTACGGTTCAAAAGAAACCGGAGCCAGGATTGAAGTATTTTTACTCAATCCGGTTAAGGATAATATTTGGAAATGTCTTATAAAACCGTCAAAGCGGGTTAAACCCGGCACAATAATAACCATTAGCGATGATTTATCAGCTAAAGTTCTTGAAAAACTTGATGAAGAATGGCTGATTGAACTTATTTATAGCGGGAATTTATACGACATACTCCACAGAATCGGCAATATACCGCTTCCGCCATATATTGAAAGAAAAATTCAGTCAGATGAAATAAAAAATTTTGATATGAACAGGTATCAAACAGTCTACGCAAAAGACGAAGGTTCTGTTGCCGCACCTACCGCAGGGTTACATTTTACTAAAGATATTTTAAATAAGCTTGAGAAAAAAGGTGTTGAAATAGCTTACGTTACACTGAACGTAGGACTGGGTACATTCAAACCGGTTAAATGCGAGAATATTACCGAGCATAAAATGCATTCGGAAACTTTTGAAATAACTCAGGACACGGCTGATAAAATTAATAATGCCAAAAAATCAGGCAAAAAACTCGTTGCTGTCGGAACAACAACTGTTCGTACACTTGAAACAGCTTTCATAAAATACGGACAAATCACAGCATGCCGGGATAGTTCCGAGCTTTTTATTTATCCGCCGTATGAGTTCAAAGTCGTTGACGCACTTTTAACTAATTTTCATTTACCTAAATCAACTCTTTTAATGCTTATTTCCGCATTTGCAGGCAAAGATTTTGTATTTGAGGCTTACAAAAACGCTATTGAAAATAAGTACCGGTTTTTTAGCTATGGCGACTGCATGTTTATTGATTAGCTATATTAAAACCAAATTTTTTAAGCGTATCCATTAGTTTTTCAAATTGATACATTTCCATATATTCGTCAAATACTCTTATATAATAAGGGGTACACGTATCTTTGTTGTAAACCTTCAGTACTTCTTCAAAAATTTTATTGCCCTTATATGTTGAAATTATATCATCATAAGCCTGATGGGAATTAGTTTTTATTGCACGATTTAGCAACCTGTAATATTTATATTTTTCATTGCTTTCGGCAACCTGAATATAAGAATCCTTTACACCTGTCGGATCTAAATGTTTTGTAAGCTTATAATACTGATAGCGTTCAAAATAGTTTCCGTAATTTGCCATATCTTCAACTTCGTTTTTGAACTCTTCTAATGATTTGGCTATGTCATCACTATCATATTTTTTGAATATTGATTGAAATTTTTTATAATCTGAGCTATCAACTGCGTTAACAATCTGTCTTTTAATTTTAAATTGGGTGCTGTTTTTAAAATTATTAAGCGTTATGGCTCCATAATCATAAATAGTATCCAAAACCATGTTATTGCCGCCGATTTTATCGCCGCAATATAATTTTAGACCCATCTCTCTTAATATCGGGTTTTTAATATTACTTAAATTTGCATTATAAAAATCCATATATTTTGTTACCATAAACCCGTTATTATCCGTTTTTCTGGCAAATTTACCAAAATAAAATTTTGCATAATCGGATTTAGGGGCATTTTTAGAGGCATATACGGCACTTAAAATTTCAGCACCTTTACCGTGGTTGGAATAGTAGCCAAATCTTTGAGGATTCGGGTAAAAAGTTTTTATAACAAAGCTATCACCGTCTGTATCAAATTTGTATGTACGGCCTATACTGCCTTTTCCTAAACATGAAATTTTAGCGTCTTTCCCTGTAAGAGCTTTAAACTTTTCTACAAGAGTTTTCATGCCTTCTTCGACAACTTCAGCCGGATTTTGTTCAATTTTTTCAGTTTTTTTACCCAAAATATCCTGGCCTAAATCTTTTATTTTACCGATAAATTTACTTTTATGTACTGCAGTTTGAGTTTTTTGAGGCTCTGCAACTTTTAGAGGAAGTGAAACTTTTTGAGCAAAATTTGTAAACAGCCACATTACTTTATTTGAATAAAGATGGCGTTCTGCTTTTGGAACATGTTCAAACCATTTATCCGGCAATGCTCCTATAAAGCTGCTTGTGTTCGGACATTTTTTCAAAATCTCCTCAACTTGTTTCGGCGTACAAAAATTTTTCTTTAAATAACCTGTCAACGCTCTATGATGAAGCATTTCGTACTTAGAGAATGTTTCCTCTTTCAGAAATTCTTTGCAAATTTTAAAGCCTTTTTTAATAGGTTTTGTTGGGATAATGTTTAACGTAACTTTCATGTCTATATAAAAATTATAAAACAAAAATTTGCTAGTTTGACATAATGTTAAAAATCCTTAATTTATATGATAACAAAACAGGGCTAAATGTGTAAAATTGAGGTGTTATGTTTTCAGAAATGTTACAAAAAATGTTAAACAGTTCAGGACAGGCAGCGGCAATACAACGTGCCGCTCAAATGAACAGATACGTTGATAATTTCTACAAAAACACAGCCATTCAACCGCCTGTCAATCCTAATGTGCAATCTTTCGAAAAAGTTTTATCTTCAACTCAAAAGGTCAATTTCGGCAGTTTACTGCTTAACCCCGAATCCTTACAGGTTAAGGCTGAACTCGCTAAAACCAATCCCGCTGACAGTTTAAATTTTGCACTTAATAATATTAATAATGATATTAAAAATCATATCAACAATATTGATAATAATGTTAGCAGTATTGATAAAAATATTAATAACATTAAAACAGATAATAATATAGCAGCTGGCGTAACCCCATCAAAAACCCAGTTAATGAGTATGATAGAACAGATATCAGAAAAACACGGAGTAGACGAGAAACTGGTAAAAGCACTCATTAAGCAGGAATCCGGCTTTAACCCCAAAGCCAAATCAAAAGCCGGAGCGATGGGTTTAATGCAATTAATGCCGGCAACAGCCAAAGGGTTAGGAGTAGTTGACGCTTACAATCCTGTTCAAAATGTTGAAGGCGGTGTTAAATATTTAAAATCAATGCTCGAAAAATATAATGGAAATGTTATTTTAGCTTTAGCGGCTTACAATGCGGGGCCGGGTGCTGTTGATAAATATGATGGTGTGCCGCCTTATAAAGAAACACAAAATTATGTCCGAAATATCTTAGCAAATTATTTGTAAGATTTTATGCTATAATAAATTTATGCAAAAGTCTACACCGTATTTATTTTTACTACCGGCAGGAATTGTACTTATAATATTCTTTTTTATTCCTTTTTTTCACACAATAATTTTAAGTTTTCAAGATTATTCAAACAGTATTTATCATGCGAGTTTTGCCGGACTAGAAAACTACGTTGAACTTTTAAAAAATCCGATATTTTATAAAGTATTGTTAAACACATTTATTTATTTGATTGTTGCAGTTCCCATTTTGGCAATAGTGCCGTTATTTTTGGCCATTTTATTAAACCAAAAACTCCGTGGGATAACTTTATATAAAATTTTAATTTATTTACCGGTAATCGTTTCAATAGTTGTGGCAGCAATAGCATTCAAATGGTTATACGCAGATCAAGGGATATTAAACTATCTTGTAACATCAATCGGACTAAACTCTATAGGTTGGCTTACTGACCCCAAATGGGCTTTATATTCCGTAATTATAGTAACTATATGGAAAGGTATAGGGTATTATATGATGATTTATTTAGCTGCTTTGATGAGTGTGCCTAAAGAACTTTACGAGGCCTGTGATATTGATGGTGCAAATTTTTTAACTAAGCATCTTACGGTTACTATTCCTCATATTATGCCGACCATTGCTCTTGTTGTTACCATAAGCTCTATTTCAGCAATGAAAGTTTTCGCTGAAATTTATGTAATGACAAAAGGCGGCCCGCTTGATTCCAGCAAAACCATTGTTTACTACATATATGAACGTGCTTTCGAAAACCTCGATTTGGGATATGCCTCTGCTATGGCAGTTGTTCTGCTTTTAATTGTTATGGTATTCTCTTTGATTAATATTTTCTGCTTTGAAAGGAATAAATATCAGTTATGAAAAATTTTATCAGTAAATTTTCTTCACATTTAATATTAATTTTAATATCAATATTGTCAATATTCCCGTTTATATGGCTGATATCAACATCTTTAAAAGGAGCAGGAGAAAACATATTTGCGTATCCGCCGGTTTTAATACCAAAAGACATAACTTTTGATAATTATATAGGGGTATGGAAAAGAGTAAATTTACTTGGATATTTTTTAAACAGCACAATAGTTGCAGCCGGAACGGTTTTATTAAATCTTATTTTATCTTCGCTTGCAGCATATCCGCTTGCCCGGATGGAATTTCGGGGTAAAAAAATAACATTTTTTGCAATATTAGCGACAATAATGATACCGTTTCAGGCTATAATGCTGCCTGTTTACCTTATAACAATAAAATTACATTTAATAGACAGCGTAAATAATATAGCCGGATATACCGGATTAATAATGCCTTTTGCCGTAAGTGCGTTCGGAATATTTTTAATGCGTCAGGCATTTCTCGGAATACCAAAAGAAATGGAAGAAGCGGCTATAATAGACGGCTGTAATGCGTTTCAGGTATTTTGGCGGGTTTTATTACCTATGGTTAAACCGTCTTTGGCTGTACTTGCTATATTTACATTTATAGGTTCCTGGGGCGAATTTTTGTGGCCGAGCATTGTTTTAACAAAAGAAAGTCTTTATACATTACCTGTCGGGGTCAATAATCTTCAGGGAATGTTTAGTGCCAACTGGCGATACATTGCGGCCGGCTCTATTATTTCCATAATACCTATAATTGTATTCTTTTTAGCTATGCAAAGATACTTTATATCAGGCGAAAACGAAGGTGCCGTTAAAGGTTAATCTTCCATAAATAACTCTTTTGACCCGCAGGTTTGAAAATTCTTCAATATTGCCTTATCCAACTCGTCCGTGGCTACCAGTTTGCCATGAATATACGTTACCTGCCCTGTATCTTTTTCATCACTAACCCTATCCAGCAAATATTTCTTCTCTGTATCCATTAAAATTATCTTTGTTACATCATTCATTACATCAAATATATATCGCTGACGATTAGTAATTCCATCAGACTCCGTTATCAAAGCAGTCGCCTTCTCCAGTTCATCCAACGATTCTTTATAATATTTCATGTGCATTAATAATATCGCTAAATTATAATGTGCCTCGTAATTCATCGGAGCTAAAGATATCGCCTTACAATATGTCAAACCGGCGTTGTTATAATCTCCAAGCAAATGATATGTTAACGCTAAATTATATCTTGCATCGTAATCCTTTTTCAATATTTTTACGGCATTTTTATACGATTCTAAGGCTTTTTGAAGATATTCCCGCTGCAATAGTATATCAAATCCGGTGTATAAGGATTTTTGTCTGTAAGCTATTCCCATATTGTAATAAGCTAAACCCTTGTTCACTTTATAACTCTTTCTGTTACTGTAGACAAAAGGTATTGATATTAAATGTCTTTTTGTGTCAATTATTGCCTTATACTGGTCTATTGCCCCGTCAAAATCTCCTAACTTTTCCGCTGATACTATTCCGTAATTCATACGGGCTATCATCATTTTGGGATTATACTTTATCGCCTGCTCATACGCATCTACCGCTGAAAAATAATCTTCATATACTACATATATGTTCCCTAAATTAAACCACGCACTGTAATGCTCCGGATATAACCTTAATGCTGTATTGTAATTATCTATTGCCCTCTGTAATTTCAGCTTTGAATATGCTTTGTCGCCTTTATAAATATAATACATACTGCATAGCTTATCATACTGCTTCATAAACCATTCCTGGTTAAAATAGACAATAATCCCGATAAATAATGTTAATACTATTATAAAAAATTTATAGACCTTTATCTTTATCATTTCAATATAAATCATACAATTACTGATTAATTATGGCAAATTTGTTAACGTTTAGAATAATTATTAACAAATGTTAAGATAAAATATTAAATAAAGCAATTTTGCACAAGAAAAATTTTTAATATAAGTAAGGTAGGTAGAAAGGTTAGTAATTATGTCAATTAACGCAATGATGAATCCAATGATGTATCCGATGATGAATCCGATGTACAACAGCTATATGACACAAGCTGGTTTATACGATATGTACAATGGAGGCAGTATATTTGGAATGATGCCGTCATTTACGGGAATGAATTACGATTCATATTTTAATAATATGAAAAATTATTTAAATTTCACTTCTGACTATAATTTACAATTGGTTGAAAACCAACGTCGAAACGAGTTAAGAATAAATGCGGTAGATGAAGGAATAAGAAGTGCAGCAAGCGTTCTTAACGATAAAATAAAAGCAAATGAACAAGAACAAATTCTTGGAGCATTTGAGAATTTAGTCAATGCGGTTGCAAGAAAATATCCGGGAGAAACCGAGAAAGATATAATAAACCGTGCAAAATCAAGTTATCAATCAATCTACGATACAAGTATAAATAACGACATAAGAGCAAACGGAAACGGTTCATTTAAACAAGGTTTGTATCAAGTACTAAGCTTTGGTTTGGCAAACAATGTAACGGCTGAAGAAAATATAGCCGCATTAACAGGTCAGCCTGAAGCTAAAAGTTCAAAAATAGAAAAAGCTCTAGGCAGAGCAACAGGCGGAGCTTTGATGGGCGGTGGTGCCGTACTGGCTCTAAGTCAATTAAAATGGCTGAAATGTTTAAAAGGTAAATGGGCTGTACTCGGAATGATTGCCGGAGGTTTAGCAGCAAGCATTACCGGTTTAAGAAATATAAGGACCCCTTAAATAGTGTGTAATAGTGTGTAGCAGGCTGATGTAATCAGCCTTTTTTTTGTAAAAAAAATCCCCGGGGCAAAGGAGTAAGCCCGGGGTACCAGTAAAAGAGACATCTATAACATTATGGATTACGTTTTTTAAAAGTCAAATTGATGATGAAAAATTTTTAGTATATAATCCTATTATGAAGAAATTATTAGTTATTTTAGCGATATTAGGGATATCCAATCTGAGTTTTGCAAATGAATTGGACGACAAAATAAAAATTCTTTATGCGGAAAACAACATAAAAGAAGCATTCACACTGCTTTTAAGCATTCCTGAAGAGCAAAGAAATGCCCAACACTGGCTATTGATGGGTAATATTTTGCAAGATGAAGGCAAAAATGATGAAGCTATTTTTATGTATAACAGGTCAATTGCTGCAGACATAAAATATTATAAGGCATATTACAATTTAGGCAACATATATATGCTGCAAAACAAGCCCAATATGGCAATTCAACAGTATAAAAAAGCCGTAAAATACAATCCTGAATTTTCATACGGCTACTATAATTTAGGCTGTGCGTATTTAAAAGCACAAAAGCCCAAATCCGCCAAATGGGAATTTTATAAAGCAATAGACTTAAACAATCAAGAGGCAGATTTTTACTATAACCTTGCCTATACCTTTAAGACACTAAACAAAGAAAAGCAGGCAAGAGAATATTTAGATATTTATAACAAAATGACCGAACGAGGAAACCAATGAAAGGGATAATATTTGATTTTAACGGGACACTTTTTTGGGATTCACAACTGCATCTGGATGCGTGGAGAGAGTATTCCAAAAAGTTAAGGGGCGAAGCTTTTACAGATGAAGAAATGCTGAAATACATGTTCGGCAGAACAAATGAAGACATAATAAGATATGCAATAGGTAAAGACCCATCGCCGGAGTTAGTAGAAAAATATGCACAAGAAAAAGAAGCGTATTATAGAAACATGTGCAAAGATATAAAACTGGCCCCCGGAGCCGAAGAATTCTTAGATTACCTTAAGGAAAACAATATTCCGAGAACAATAGCCACAATGTCCGAATGGTGCAACGTTGAGTTTTATATAGAAAATTTCAAATTGGAAAGATGGTTTGAGCTTGATAAAATAGTATATTCAAACGGGAAAATTCCAGGCAAACCCGCTCCTGATATATATTTAATAGCAGCAAAAAATCTTAATCTGAATCCGTCAGACTGTATTGTTATAGAAGATGCACTGTCAGGGATAGAAGCAGCACAAAAAGCAGGTATAGGCAAAGTTATAGCAATCGCCTCAAGAGAACCTGAAGAGTTTTACAAAGATATCAAAGGTTTGTATAAAATAATAACAAACTTTAGCCAAATAGATAAAAACATTTTTGATATTCCGTGTAAAAATTACAATTGTTAAAAATTATAAAGATAATAGCAAAATTATTTATTATAAATTTTATATAGACAAATGAGAGTACAACCAGTAAAATTTAATCAACGAATGGCACGCTCCTTAGAAAAATTTTCAGATCAAGGCGGCGAGAAAATAGCCAATTACATAAATGCAGCGGGAAAATTTGCAATAGCCCCGCTTATGATATTGTACAACCCGTTCACAAAAGAATCAAAAGAAAATAAAAAATGGGCTGCGATAAAACAACCGGTAGAAGCAGTAGTAACAATCTTAGCCCAGCTTGTATCACTTAACGTACTTTATAAAGGCGTTGACAAATTAGCTGAAAAAGGTAAATTGCAATTTCAACTTGTAAAAGATGCCATAAAAGATAATTCAAAAATTCCGGCCTCAATAATGGAAACAGCCGGCAATAATACAGAAAAAGCACTCAAATTACTGGATGAAACCTGTGTCGGTATATTTAAAGACCGAATAGGCACAATACTTACTATAGCAATGTTTGTACCGGTTTTAGCGTTGTCAAACAGAATATTCCCAAAAATCGCTGACATATTAGTAAAGGATAACGACGAAAAATGATAAAACCAATAACAGAATCAAAAATAATAAATAATCATTTTAAGCGTGTAATATCAGACGATACCTTTGCGGCGAAAACAATAGTTGTATGTTCAGTATTAAAAGACGTATTCGCATATTCGGTAAGATATAAAACAACAATGGAAAATAAAAAAATTCCTGAAAAAAGGCGTCCGTTTGTAGCTGCAATGGACTTGGCCTCAGGAGCAGTAACAGCAATAGCCCAAATAGTAGTAGGATTTGCCATTGCTAATCCAAAATTCCAAAATAAACTATGGGATAAACTGTTCAAAGGTATAGAATTTAAAAACATATCACTGGCGAAAAAAAGTTTTGCAACAATAGTTGCCTTAATCGGCTCAGGTGTAATAACTGAAAGAGTTTTAGTACCATTAATAGCCACACCGGTAGCCGCTAAAATCGAAAAGAAATTTTTTAAACAAGAAGACCCCCAAACATATAGCAATTACCCGTTTTCCAGCAAAAAGCACTCAGCATTTAAAAATTTCACAAAATTACAAAAAAAACAACAAGCAGCTGAAAAGAAATAAAATATAAATTTTTATTAAGAAAGTAGCAAATTTATTTTTGTTTGGGTTTAAATAGATAAGAAAGGGGTATAAATGATGAGGATTGCACCTATCTCAGTATATTCAAATTTCGCAGGAAAGAATATACAAACTAAACGCTACAAAGAGGATAATTACGAAGTAATGCAAGAAAGAAAAAATGGGGTTTTAGTGTATGAACGAAAAGAGTATAAGGACAAAAATTATCGACATACACTAATCAAAGAATATACAGATTATGGGAAGTTAAAAGTGATATATGAAGAAAAAATAAAAACTTTTGATGTATAGAAAGGATTAGGATATGAGAATTTTACCGGTAAACAGCTTAAGCTTTAATGCAAACAACAAACGAGGAAAAATTGAAAGCCGTCGCTACATAGAAAATGGCGAAGACATATTTGAAAAGAGAAAAGACGGAGTATTAGTAGAGCGAATCAGAAGAGAGAATGCAGCGGAACCAAGCTGGTTTGATCATAAAATTTTTTATGATAACGGGAAATTAAAGACACATTATCATGAAGCAGAAGTAGACGGCAAATATATACAAGAATTACAGTTATACAATGAACAGGGCGAATGCATACACGACAGTAAAAAATTAGAAGCAGAAGATTTATAGCCCGGGTACAACCTGAGCGACTCAAACTAAAGCCTGGCGGGACCTCCTTTCGCCAGGCTGTTTGAGTTAATTATTTATTAGTATTTACTTTTAAACCAATCCTGTGCGGCTCAATTGCTTCGTCTGAATAATTTGATGAATCATCTGTTTTGAAAATAATTGTAGCTTTATTATAATCAGCACAAGATGTCATAAGACTTTTCATCCATTCGAGATAATCAAACGGGTTGTCTTTTTGAATTAATTTACCAAAATTATCAACCTCAATCAACATTCTAGTACCATTTTTATTATACTCATTTTTTGCTAAATCTAACTTGTCATCCAATTTTTTCATCATATCAACATCATCTTCGTCTTGAATAAATGCATAATAAGTTGGAGAATTTTTTCTGACAAAATTAATCAAATCCTTATTCAGATAATCATCTTGGCCCACAATCATAATAACATTAGGTATTTCAGCCGGTTTCCCAAATTTTTCATCTTCAACAGGTATAATAAATCCATTCTTCAAGGCTTTTTGATATTGCATCAATCTGTTAGATTTTTCTGTATTTTCTATAATTGAATTAACATTTTTGATATGAGCATCTATTTGGTCTTTTTCCTGTTTTGCCTTTAAATCGCAGATTAATAATGCAAGTCGTTGAGTTTCTTTATTCAATTTATTATTTTGCATTAATTTTTTGACAAGAGTTTCGGCACTGACAAAAGGTGAATTTACCACTTCCCACAGAAAAACTGTTCCGGCATCTACGAATACTCTTATTAAACTTTTAGCTTCTTCCATATCATCACAAAATGGCCTGATAGTGGGAGCTAAAATACGATTTAATCCATTATTAGCATCATACAATTCTTTAAATGAGCTCCTGTTGTCCCTTTTATATTGTTTTCTCCAATTTGGCCCGCTTTGATTAATAAATTTCTTTGCCATTTCAATTTCTTCATCACTGTAATCTCCTGAAGGATAATCCGTTCCTCTAAATGATGGCTTAACAGTATTGTTACGAAAAGCCATTGAGTTTGTAATTGCAGAAATTCTCATCTTTTTCCCCTTTCTAATTCATATATTTTTCATAATCCGATTTAAAATTTTTCAAATAATCGGGCGGAATAATAGTTTTATTATTTATATACTGAGTTGCAGTTTCAATAATATCTTTCGTATCGACTTTTTTTGTCTGTGATTTTATGAGCTTTGACATCTCCCTTAATCTAGAATTATTTATTAATCCGCCACTTTGTTTTGCCAATTCTAATATTTTATCAGCCGCCTCACTATAATTAATATTGTTATTAGCACTATCCTGCAAGTAATATTTTAAAATTTGAATAGTATTATATTTAGAAGGTGGTTCAAAAGCGACGAGAACAGGGTTAATTGCCATAAACTCCTCGCCTGCTTGTGAAAGATTATTCGTTGCACCAAAAAAAGTAGAGTGGTATTTTTCACTGCAATCTTTTAATAAATCTGCAAACATTTTTCTACCTTCAGCCTCTCTGCTAAATTTGGTAAATTCATCCATAAAAATAATATGACGACCTTTTTGATCAAATTTATCACTACATTGCTGAAAAACTTTTCTTAAACGTTCAATGACAATTTTAGGTTCATCAAAAGGTCTAGCATCCAATCTTTCGATAGCACATCCGGTTTCCTCTGCAATAGCAAGAGCTGATGTAGTTTTACCATTACCTCTCGGGCCAAAAAACGCAAATACTCCCGGTATTTTTACTTTTTTACCTTCCTTTTCTTGTTTTATTTTGCTTATAAACTCCCGGTTTAATATATTTTTTATATCATCATAGCCGGCAATCTTTCCAAAACCAAACCCCTGGATAATTGAAGGTTTTATTTCGTCTTCTTGACTGGCTAAATTAACTTTGTGTGTTAATATACTACTTTCAGTTTTTGTATTAAGATAAAAGTCTAAAATTTGCATTTTTAATTCTTTTAATTTTGCAATAACAGCCAATTTATTTTTCTCTATTTTAGAAGTAGCAATACTATCATACAAAGATTTTAATTCATTAAATTTTGTACCAAAAATATTATTTTGAGCACCGTTTTTTTTAATAAACTCATCAAGCATTAACAAAAGGTTTTCGCCGGTATCCCCCAAACCTTTAACCGCACCAAATGCTGGCGATGCATTTTTTTGAGTATACATATTGTTACTATAACTTTGTACTGCCTGTATTCTCATCTTTTTGTCCTTTCAATACTTTTAATATCTTTTCTTTATTTTTCACCCCTGCTACAAGAGCACCTATAGATGCCAATATTATGACTACTTTTTTTATTGGACCACGACTTTTTGATACATTAATCTCTTTTTTAGTATTCTCTAACTC
The DNA here is from genome assembly GCA_944323365.1 of Candidatus Gastranaerophilales bacterium. Taxonomy (GTDB): domain Bacteria; phylum Cyanobacteriota; class Vampirovibrionia; order Gastranaerophilales; family Gastranaerophilaceae; genus SIG32. The sequence continues at coordinate 8,285 of CALUSG010000017.1, read as the reverse complement.
TCGTTTTGCCGCAGCCTCCAACCTTGCGGCCGTTTCTTTTATTTCTTCTTTTATTACTTTTTCGGGGGTTTCTATTTTCTCCGGCACCTCAATTTTTTCTTTCGGAGCCTCCAATTCTTTCGGGACCTCCGCTGCTTTTGATACTTCTAATTCATATGGCAATTTATGATATTTATCCAGCGACTCTTGTTCTGCCTCTATTATATCCGTTATTGGTTTTAACTCCCTGGATAATTCCTCTTTTGCTATTTTTTCCATCTCTTCATTTATTTTTCCATGAGGTCTGCTAATTATACCGCAGCGATGAGGTTCTGTTAACTCTCCTAAAAAGTTATAACTGCTTTTTGTTTTAAAAATTATTGTTGTTCCGCATAAATCAGCACAAGATGTCATCAATGACTTCATGTATTCTCCTATATGAAATGGGATACCTTCAAAGCATAATTTGTCAAAATTTTCCGCATATAATAATGTCCTGCGACCTGTCTTTTCATATTTTATTTTCGATTCATCCATTACTTCAGACATTTTCTTCAACAACGTCAAACCTTGTTCTCCCTTTACCTCCGCATAATCTATATCCGACATATCTTTTGTCATTTTAATAAGATCATCCGCTATTTTATCTGATGGATCCTCTATTAATATACAATTCGGATATTCTACAGGAATACCCTCCTTTTCCCACTCTAGTGTAAATGCAAAATTTCTTAAATCTTTGATTGAATTTTTGAGATATTTTTCATAAAATTCTTCGGTTAATTGAGATATATTTTTGTATGCTCCTAATCTTATACCAATTTTTTGTTTAATATTTGGTTTATCAGGATAATATTCAAAAAACACAGGTTCTTTTGCTTTTTTAATCGTATCTTGAACTTCATCCATCAATGATTTCATCGTATCTTCTATTGACTCATCTTTTACTGATTGAGTAAATGAATCTCCTGAACCTTTAAATGCTGGCGATATGCCGTATTGATTACTACATAATTGAGTATAAGGTTTACATTGATAATTTTGAACTGATGCAATTTTCATTTTTTACTCCTAATAATCAAGACCATTCTAATAATTTTAAAATTCATAATAAATTTATTTATTTTAAACTTTTTTATCAAGGTATAACAAACTATAATACTTTTCAATAAAAAACTAATAATTATTAAGAAGTATTAAGGCCTTTTATACATATGCTAAAATAAATAAAAAGCTTTAGGAGGTCTATACGGCTCTCATAAAATAAAGCTTTTAAAAATGGGGCATCGGATTGTCTTCTTGCTCTAACGGGTCTGCGGGATTGACATACGTAAATCCCTACGCCCTCAGCTCGCTCACGTTCGAACTCCTTTAAAGGCTTCGCCTTTGATGGGTTCTCACCCTCATCATACGCATTAAAAAACTCTCCTTATGGAGAGCCTTAAAAATGGGGCGTCTGATGGGATTCGAACCCATGCATATCGGAACCACAATCCGAGGTCTTAACCGCTTGACGACAGACGCCATATCTTTATCTTATCATAAACATTCTCTAAATCAAGACTTTTATAGATAAAGAAAAATCCCGTTTTTTACGGGATTAACTTATTCTTTGAAACATATATCCGATTCCTCTTGCGGTTAATATTAATTCAGGATTAGCCGGATCTGATTCCAATTTAGATCTTAATCTTGATATATGTACATCTACTACTCGAGTATCTATTCTGTGATCAGGCGGGTATGCCCACACGTGCTGCAATATTTCGTTTCTTGAAAAGGCCTGACCTGAATTGTTTACTAACAATTCTAACAAGCTAAATTCCATGCCGGTCAATCTGATACGTTCATTTTTTCTAAACACTTGACGACGTGCTGTATCTATTTTTATATTACCGGTTGTAATAACATTTTTGGTAACTTTGCCGGTATTAGCAACTATTTCACGGTTATTTGTACGTCTTAACACGGCTTTTACACGAGCTTCCAATTCTTTCGGGCTAAATGGTTTAATCACATAGTCATCAGCACCAAGTTCCAAACCTGTAATTCTTTCTGAAACATCGCCCAATGCTGTCAATATAATTATAGGTACATCTGAAGTTCTTCTTATTTCTCGTGTTACACCATAACCATCCATTTTTGGCATCATTACATCTAACACTACCAAATCAGGATTGTATTTGTTAAATGCGTTAACGGCTTCTTCTCCGTCTTGTGCTGTATAAACGTCATATCCGGCCATTTTTAATCTAGTTTCCAATATACGTCTGATACTTGCTTCATCGTCAGCCAAAAGTATACGTTGACGATCTTCTGTTTCATTTGGCATTTCAGCATTTTCTGTCATAGTCATTTCCTTATAAAAATCTTACACCATTAAAAATTATTACAAATTATTTATTTATTTATATTTTTATAACGATATATTAACCTAAGTAAAGAAAAATTGCAAGTACTTTTTTAAGATTGAGCTGAGATAATTTCTCTGAATCTTTCTAAGTCTTCGACAGTATCAATACCAACAGGTATAAAATCGACAACACTGGTTTTAATTTTCATTCCGTACTGCAGGGCTCGCAGCTGTTCCAAACTTTCTGAAAGTTCTAAACTTGTTTGAGGCAAATTAGTCATTTTAGCCAAAGCCTCTCTTTTATACCCGTAAATACCTAAATGTCCGTAAAAAGTTGCATGCCCTTCATTTCTTTCGTAAGGGATTTTAGATCGTGAAAAATAAAGAGCATAGCCGTTGTTATCAACGACGCACTTAACAACATTAGGGTTTTCGATTTCTTTTTTATCTTTCAAGACTCTTATAAGAGTTGATATATCAGCGTTCGCATCATTTTTAAGGCTTCTTATAACATCGTCGATGCTTTCGGGGCGGATTAGCGGCTCATCACCTTGAAGATTAACGATATAATCGATTTCGGGATGTCTTTGAACAACTTCCATAATTCTTTCGCTGCCGCAATTATGTGCTTCTGAGGTCATTTCCGCCTCTGCACCGAATAACAAACAGGTTTGTAAGATTTCTTCGTTATCTGTTGCTACGATAACTCTGTCTGCCAAAGATGCTTTTACTGCTTTTTCAAATACCCACTGAATAATTGGTTTTCCGTTAACTTCTATTAACGGTTTACCTTTTAATCTGCTTGATCCGTATCTTGCCGGAATTATTACTGCTGTTGACATATTTTCCTCACTACCAAAGCCGTCCACTGGTTTTGGTTAACTTCTTCCAATAACATTAAATCACACTTTTCCACTGCATTCAACACTATTTGTTTCTTTTCGTTTAAAATCCCGCTTAAAACGAGGATTCCATCGTCTTTCAGCAGATTTTTCAAATCAGCCATAATATCTGCCAGCACATTATGCAAAATATTCGCCAACACAAAGTCGAATTTTTTATTAACTTTATCGGCGGTATTAAGCTCAAATAAGCATTGAACATTATTTTTCAGAGCATTTTGGCTCGCAACATCAATAACTGTTTCGTCATTATCGCAGCCATAGACGAAATTTGCTCCGAACTTTTTGGCACAAATAGCTAAAATTCCCGACCCTGTACCTATATCCGCCACATCTGAATTTTTTTGCATATATTTTTCAATCATTTTCATGCAAAGCTGTGTTGTCGGATGAGTTCCCGTACCGAATGCACAGCCGGGCTCAAGTTTTATAACCGCCTCATTTTGTTGCGGTGTATATTCAATCCAGTCGGGCACAACCACAATTTTATCAGTTATACGTGTTATATCCCATTTTTCTTTCCATTTTTCTGACCAGTCTTTATTTTCCTTTTCTTCAACGGAAAATTCAAAACTTCCGATTTCTTCATCAGACAAACCACGGGATTTTAGCAAATTTTTTTGAGCAGACAAAATATTTTCTATATCCGGCACGTTTTCTGTCAAAAACACTTTTAATGTCCCTTCTGTGCTGGATATCATTTCAAGATCTTTATAGGCTTCTTCTGCCAAAATAACGCCTTCGCAGGGAAATTTTTCAAAGCAAAAATCGCTCATAACGTCTGCTAATTCAGGGTTAATCTTAATAGACAATTCGTAATATTTTGTCATTAACATGTTAAGAAAGCACCCATTTTTCTGAATTTTTCGTAACGCTGAGATTTTAATTCATCACCTGACAGCCTGTCAAGTTCGTTGAGGCTTGAAATAACGGTCTGTTTTAATTCTTGTGCAGCCGTATCGTAATCTTTATGAGCTCCGCCAACAGGCTCTTTTATATCACCGTCTATAATATTAAATTTCATCAAATCAGGAGCCGTAATTTTTAAAGCATCAGCTGCTTCATTATTTTTAGAGGCATCCCGCCAAAGTATAGAGGCACAGCCTTCCGGTGAAATAACTGTATAATAAGCGTGTTCCAACAAAAATACTTTATTTGCAACGGCAAGACCTAAAGCACCGCCGGAACAGCCTTCACCTGAGATTATTGCAATAACAGGAACCTTAAGCTTAGCCATTTCCCGCAGGTTTACGGCAATAGCCGAACCCTGGCCTTTTTCTTCCGCACTAATTCCGGGATATGCTCCGGGAGTGTCTATTATTGTAACTATCGGCAAATTAAATTTATCTGCGTGTTTGAATAATCTTAATGCTTTTCTATAACCCTCAGGTTGAGGCATGCCAAAGTTATATTCTAAGTTTTCTTTGGTAGATTTACCTTTCATTGTGCCTATAATCATTACAGGACGACCGTTTATCTTTGCCAGTCCGCCGATAATGGCTCTGTCATCCATACCTTCTCTATCGCCGTGTAATTCCACAAAATCCTCGCATATACGGCTTACATAATCCATAAAATTAGGTCTTTCGGGATGTCTTGCTATCTGCATTTTTTGTGAAGGCCGTAAATTTGAATACAGTTCTTTTCTGTAGTCATCTGCCTGTTGTTCAAATGTTTCTATTTCTTTATTTAAATCCATGCCGGACTCCAAACTTATTTTTTTCAGTTCCTCAATCTTTTCCTGAATTTCCATAATCGGCTTTTCAAAATCCAATAAACTTGTCATCTTAAACCTCTATTCATGCATTGACAAGACATTTGCCAATGTTTTTTTCAAATCTTTACGGGAAGATACTATATCTACCTGACCATATTTTAACAGATATTCGGCAGTTTGGAAATCAGACGGCAGTTTTTTTCTGATAGTCTGTTCGATAACACGTCTTCCTGCAAATCCGATTCTAGCCCCCTGTTCAGCAATAATAATATCGCCTAAAGTGCCGAAACTTGCCGTTACACCGCCGAAAGTCGGTTCTGTTAATAAATTTATATATAATAATCCTGCCTCATCAAGTCTTGAGCACGCACAAGCTGTTTTTGCCATTTGCATAAGGCTCAAAGCACTTTCCTGCATTCTTGCTCCGCCTGATGACGTAACTGTTATTACGGGAAGCCTTTGTTCTATTGCTTTTTCTATTATACTTGTGACCTTTTCACCCACAACGCTGCCCATTGAACCGCCCATAAAATCAAAATCCATTACGGCTACCGCTGTTTTATGGCCGTCTATTGTTCCTATTCCGGTAATTACAGCGTCATCCAATCCTGTTTTTTGATGTGCCTTTTCCAATCTTGACACATACGGTTCTGTGTCTACAAATTCCAACGGATCTGTCGGTTTTATTTCCGAAAACATTTCTTCAAATGAACCTTCATCAAACAGCTGTTTGATGCGGGTTCTTGCATTTATTCTAAAATGATAATCACATATCGGACACACATACATATTGTCTTCTATATCTGATTTTAAAAGTTGAGCTTCGCAATGCACACATTTTGTCCACAAATCAGGATTTTCTACTACCGCTGCTTTTGCTTCCAGTGCACGTCTTTGTATTTGTGCTTCTTTTCGCTTTTCAAACCAATCTTGAACTGTCATAATATATCCCTTTTTTATCATTATATATCAAAAAAATAAATCATTTCAAAAAAGTAGCAAATTTTAACATTTTTGTATTTTAAAAAAGTATGGAAATAAATATAAAACCTAATATATCATTTCAAAGCTTAAAAATTATTAACAGTGACGGTTTAAAATTATTCAAAGGATTTAAATGCCGGGATAGAAATTCCCAATTGTATAATGTTAATATCAATAAAGTTGCTGAGCTAAGATATGAAATATCAGCTAAACCCTTAAATACTCACACCCCGGTATCAGCTGCCGATATACGTTTTAATGAAGATTCAATTAACTTAGACTTAATCTCAACGAACATTTCTAAACAAAAACAAGGACTTGGGACTATTTTAAATTTGGCAAACATTATTGAAATGCTTGAAAACAAAAATATAAAAATGATAAAAGGTTATTCAATGTCCACAGCTATACCATTTCATGCTAAAAACGGATTTTCAACAAACGGAATTTGGGACGGAAGTCTATGTTCAAACATTGAAAAAATTGCATCTTTAAAATCTCCCAAATGGCTGGCTCAGAAGGCAAAACTTTTATTATACCGGCAACAGGAGCTTTCCTGGGAAGAAAAAACAACACTTGGCAACAGTATCATGAATGATTACCTTAAACTCACAATTAAAAATAAACAAGACCTTACCGGTGAATTTTCAAACGGTATTGATATGTTTTTGGAGCAAAAAACAGTTATTGAAAACAAAGATTATTACAACAAATTATTCAAAAAATACAACATTGATTATGAAATTTAAGTTACTAAATTTGCCAAAATTTTAAAAGCAAATTTCAACATTTACAGGTTTGATTATGAAAATAGAAAACTTACATCCTAATATCAACTTTCAAAAGCTCAAAACCATAAAAAATGACGACTTAAACCTTTTTGATGATTTTAGCTGCAGGGACAAAAATTATCAGGTCTACACAGTAAATATTAATAAAATTGATAATGATAAACTAAATATAACAATCAATGACGAAGATATCTTTGACCAATCATCAAAAGAAGAAATCCAAATATACAATAACAGGCTCATAGTAAACAATATGGCCACCAAAAATTCTTTTCAGGAAAAAGGCTTAGGCACAATTTTACATTTGGCAAACATTATTGAAATGCTTGAAAACAATCTCGGAAGCGTCAATTTATTTGCAACGGCAACAGCACTCCCTTTTCATGCAAAATTCGGATTTTACCCTGATGAAATGTGGGAAGAAGGACTATATAATAATATTGTAAAACTGGCTAAACAAAAAAATCCGCTCTACAATAATTATTCAAAACGTGCTGCCGTTTTACTTGCCAGGGATATTCCGTTAACCGAAAAAGCCGCTATCGGAAATAAAATAATGTATGATTATTTACAAACAATTCTTAGTCAAAAAAATAAACTCGAGCTGCTGGATGAATTTGAATACGGAAGCGACATGGTTTTAGACAAAAATATGATTATTGCTAACAAAAATTATTATAATAACTTATTAAAAAAGCACTGCATTGATTATGAAATTTAAGCCGTAAATACAACAAAAAAGACAGCTTTCGCTGTCTTTTTTGCCTAAAAATATTTCGATTATTTACCGAACAATACAGTTCTAGCTGCTTCAGAAGCAGGTTCAACAGTTTGTCCGTAGAAATAAACCGGATAAATATCTTTGATGTTTGAATTTGATACTTCGCAAGTTGCAGCTGCAGGATCATCACATTCGATAATTGTATTCGGGTTAGTAGAACCGTTTACATCGATGAATCCCATACAATCTTCGTTAGCTTTTGTTGAGCAGTTAACTGCAGCTTTTTTGAATCCGAAGTATGTACCGTCAGCTAAAGCATATACAAAGTAATCAGTTGCTGTTGGTGCAAAGTTGATGTCACCTGTAACTTCAACTGTTGTATCAGGCGGTGTGATTGTTTGACCTTCGCATAATCCTAATGATGTACCGTCTGCTGTATCACCTGCTGCATCAGCGTCATCAATGTCGTCTTGTGTACAAGAAACAGTAACTTCGATTGTAGAAGTTGGCAATGCACCGCTGTTTGTAGTTACTTCTGTGAAGTAAGTTGAAGATACATCTGTTGCTGATTGTAAACGATTTGTCAACATTGCAGCTAATGAACCTGCTACGTGGTTTCCGCCTACTGATGCTGAGTCATCTTTCAATGTTGAAAAATCTGTGTCTTCCATTGCAACGTTCATTAAAACAGCCTGGTTCAAGCTTGAAAGAGCTTTTTTGTAAGCTGATTTAAATTGTGCACCGTTTGTGTTTGAAATCAATGTAGGAATTGTCATTGCGGCAACTACACCGATGATACCCAAGGTAATTAATACCTCGGCCAAAGTAAAACCGAATC